>JANMWG010000404.1:0-3166 GCA_031393885.1 Betaproteobacteria bacterium
CGTCTGGTTCATCGAAGGCGCGCGCGTCATCACCGGTGAACTCCTGCTGGTCGACAGCGGCAAGCACCTGGGCAAGGTTTGAGGGGTCGCATCGAGCGCTTGCAGTCGGCATCGTCTTCCTGGGTGACCTGCTGCACAGCCGCCAGGGCCGGGTCGAGGCAACGCTCGAGGCGTTCAAGGCGTGGCGACAGCGGCGAGCGGACATTGCACTCACACTGGTTCGCGGCAACCACGATGCGCACGCGGGCGATCCGCCGCCAGCGTGGGGGATCGAGGTGGTGCCCGAGCCTTCCGCCATCGGTCCGCTGCGCCTTTGCCATCACCCTGACTGCGTCGCAGACGGCTACGTGATCGCGGGCCATCTGCACCCGGCGATCATTCTGCGTGGGCGTGCCAATGAACGGGTCCGTCTGGCGTGCTACTGGTTCGGCGAGCTCGTAGGCGTGCTGCCGGCGTTCGGCAGCTTCACCGGCAGCGCCATCATTTCCCCGGCAGCGGGTGACCGGGTGTTCGGCATTGCAGGTGAAAGCGTGGTGGGCATCCCGGTCGACAGTCCTGCTGTCGGATCGGTCGGTGACCCGAGGCGAGTTACTCGCTAGAACGCTAAACGATGGTGGCCGCCGCGCTGCGCCGCGACCGGCAGGACCGGATCGCTTCGGCGGAGGCCCGTCCGTGCCTCGGATCGGCCAGGAAAACGTCGAATGTGACGCGGGTATCGACCGCCGTGATCAACGTTCTCCTCGCAGAATGGCGAGGACGTCGTCAGTGCTCGCGCCACGATCCTTCAGACAGCCGTATACGGCTGCCAACGGATCATCGATACGCTTGACCGCCACCAGCCGGCCGTTCTCCGCGGCGAACTCCAGAGCGGTGCCCGCGTCGATGCCCAGGGTTTGCCGCAGTGCTTTCGGGATGGTGACCTGCCCACGTTCGGCAACGACGGCTTTCATGTGATGCCCTCGAAATGGTGAATCGTGGCGCGTATTCATACCGGGGCAATCACACTTCCCCGTTGCCGCGTTGGAAAGAACCGATGCTTGTAGCCATGCAGGAAGGACTCCGTGCCATAGGAGCTTCCGCAGTCAGGCGCCAACCTGGGTCACAGTCCCTGGCCGAACTGTCGGAATGAATGCAAGTAGCGCGGGCACGAGCGGCCGGAGATCGGAAAGGCGATTCGTGCGGGCGCGCAGCACAACGACCGCAATGGAAAAGGCCGGAATCTTCTGCTGGAACGACAGGTTGCGATCGACAGTGACGAACACGTCGAACGCCGTTGCCGCCAGACCGAGCAGTTCACCGTTGTGGATGGCCGCCCATCCCATCTGGCGAGCCGTTTTCACCTCATGGCCGTGGATGTCGCGCAGCAGGCGCCAGTCGATGCATTCGTCCAGAAGCACCTTCACGAAGCGGCGGCAACCATCCGATCCTTGGCTTCCTCGAGAAACCGGATCACCTGCTCACGAGCAACGCCAGGAAAACCCGCGAGAAACTCGTCGATGGAATCCCCCGCCTCGAGGTAGTCGAGCAGGGTTTGCACCGGCACCCGCGTGCCTGCGAAAACAGCGGTGCCGCCCATGACTTCCGGGTTGCAGGAGATGACCGGCTTTTCCATGAAATCAGACTACTCCGAAATCCCGGGCGGGGGCAACGCCGCGCCGATTTCCGTGCCGACAACGGTGGCCGGCTCGCGGCGAGACAACTTCCTGCCCATCAACCGCGATCCAGCCCGGTTCTCGCCTGACGCGGCGGAGCGTTGCGGGGCCCTGGTTACGCAGACCCGACCCTGCGGCTTGCCCGGCGCCGGGCCACGGCCAGCAGGCCCAGGCCGACCAGCAGCAATTCGACGGTTTCGGCCTCCGGAACCGCGTAGGCCACGAAGCGGTAGCTGAATGCACTGGACACGGGCGTCTGTGCAAGGAGCTGGGGAGGCGGGGTGACGGTATCCGCCGTCGACGCGAGCACTGCCGAGGCGTAGCTCAGGCGCGGTCCGATGCCGCCCTGCACATCCAGTCGCGAGCCGTCGAACGTGCCGGATTCGTAGCGAAGGTTGCCGACGAAGGCGCAGGAGCAGTAGAAGTCGGAGTCAGTAAAGCCGTCGTTGTAGATGGGGTGATCAGACCATTCCACGGAGCTGCTTCCTGGGTACCACGACAGCATATGCGGCAGGCTGAAGGGGCTGCTTGCCGGAACGGATGGATCGAGGGATACGTTCAACAGGGCTAGCCTTTTCACCGGGCGCCCAATTGCCGAATCCAGCACCTCGACGTCGAAACTCAGGTTCAGCGGGATCCGCCGTTCCTCCCACTGCGTGTACCAAGTGTCGCCGGCGCCGTGCTTCCACACAGCCTCGTCGAAGCTGAGGAAACTCTGAGCCGGATCGGTGCGATAGCGGGTGACCGCCGCGGCCGATGCGGAACCGGCGGCAGCGACTGCAAGGACGGCGGCGAACACCAGATTCCGGAACATGCCGTTCAATTCCCCCTCTTTTGCCGAAAGGTAGCATGGGTACGGCGATCGTTCCATTCGCCATTCGGACCAATCCCGACGCCATCGGTCTTGTTCTTCTCGTCTTTCTGTGACGCAAGCAGAAGTTTTGGTGGTGGCGGTGCCGCCGGGGTTGATCTGCGTTCACGAGTCTATTGGAATGAACGAGCGCCCTCGACGTCGGCGACCAGGAAAGGCTGGGCCCAAGCGGCAATCGCCGTTGCGTGAGGATCTACTGCCGCGCCGCCCAGCACTTCCCGGATCACCGAAGCGGGAACCAGGCCCCTTCGGCCCCTCCCCTGAGCCTCGCGCTTCAGCCCGTTCCAGCACCACCACCGCGCCGCTGCCGCCGAAGGAGCCACCCATTGGCCGGCCCACATTTGTCACGCCAGAAAGCCGAGAACCGTGGCGGGTCGACGGACCGTGAGCGCAATCCACCAGAAAGCATCATCCTGGCCCCTCGGATCCTTGGATCTCCAAACGCGTATCACCTCGGCTGGCGAAGTCCATACGCGAGAGATGGTTCCCTACGCTGCCTCGAGCAGAAACTCGACCTTGACCGCGTCGTACGGGAACACGACCTGCCCCGATTCCGTTCGATCCAGCACGCCAGCCAGGAGTAGGGCGGTGACGTCCGAATGGACGGCTTTGACATCCCTTCCCACCCTGCGGGCGGCCTCTC
>JANMWG010000413.1:0-24450 GCA_031393885.1 Betaproteobacteria bacterium
CCGCCGGCCGCATCAGAGCACCACCCGCAAGAAACGCCCACACCCAGGCTTCGCTGCGCTTCGCCAACCCCCTCCAAGGGGCCAGCGCCCTTGTGGGGTGAGGCCGGACATTACGACGCGCTCCCGCCATGCGCGGCAGCCGCCGATGCGGCTCAGAACTTGAGGAACTTCTTCAGCTTGTCGGCGCCTTCCTTGAGCTTGTCGGTGGTGCTCTTGGGCTTGTTGTCGGCAGGCGGCGCGGCCGGGGGTTGCGCGGCAGCCGGTTGCGCGGCCTTTGCGTCGGGTGCGACAGCGGTGTACGACAGCCCGCCCGTGGCGCCGCAGAAATCGCGGTAGGCGGCATCCACCGAAGTGTAGGTGCGGCCGTCGCAGTTGGCCTTGCGCAGCGCCGAGGCTTCGTCCTTGCAGTTGCCGCCGATGAACATCAGGTGCTCGCGCTTGCCGCCCGCGCTCTTGCACGCGTCGCGCACCACGGCAGCGTCATCGCCGCCGCAGGCCTTGACCGCCTCGCGCCAGCTCTTCTTCTCGTAACGCGGCCAGGCGGCTGGGTCGCGCAGATCCTGGCTGGCTTTGGTTGCGGCGGAGCAGAACTCGTTCTTGCGGTCCTTGCAGATGGCGCCGTCGCCGATGAAGAACATCGGTTGCATCGAACCCATGCCCTCGTTGCAGACTTTGGCGATGGCCTCGTTGCCCTGCGCCTGGATCGCTGCGATCTTGGTATCGAGCTCTTTCTTCTGGGCCTCGGCGGAGCAGGTGCCGGCGCGCTTGCCGGTGTAGCTCTGCTTCAGGTCCATTTTCTGGCCGTCGGCCGTGCCGGTCATGCGCAGCGTGCCACGATACGAGTCTTTGTTGATGTACTCGGTCTCGCCGGTGCCGATCATGGTCTCGCCCTTGCGATCGCACTGGATCCTGAAGCTGAACTTCGACCCGCTGCGTTTCTGCTCCAGCACCTTGCAGTCCTTCTCCTTGGGGATGAGATCTTCCTCGGCCTTGTCCTTGGGCTTGCACACCGTCATGGTCATGGCCGGCATCGAGGGCATGCCCGCCATCTCCATGGTCATGGTGACCTCCCACTGCTCGTCGGTGCCCTGCTGCGCCTGCGCATATGGGATCAGCAGTGGCGCTGCAACAAGGACACCGGTGATGAAGGAACGGTACGGGTGCATGATCGTTATCGGGGTGGTGGTTGGCGGGCCATAACTTGCCACGGCCACGGGGCCGAAGCAACCCGGCGGCGATTCGGTGACAATGCGCCCTCCCCACCCGCGGCTGCCCGCATCCGGCCCATGTCCGTCATTTCCTCACTGCTCGATACCGATCTCTACAAGTTCTCGATGATGCAGGTCGTGCTGCATCAGTTTCCGGCGGCTCAGGCGGAATACCGCTTCAAGTGCCGCAGCCGCGGCGTCGACCTGTCGCCGTACCTCGACGAGATCCGCGACGCCGTGCGGCAGTTGTGCTCGCTGCGGTTCCGGCGCGAGGAACTCGACTACCTGCGCGGGCTGCGGTTCCTCAAGAGCGACTACGTCGACCTGCTGCGCCTGTTCCGGCTCGACGAGAGCTTCATCGATATCCAGGCGGCACCCGAGGTGGCCGGCGGCATCGACATCGCCATTCGCGGGCCGTGGCTGCACACCATCCTGTTCGAAGTGCCGGTGCTCGCCATCATCAGCGAGGTGTACTTTCGCAACACGCCTGCAACCAGCGATCAAGCCGAGGGCCTGCGCCGACTCGAGGAGAAGATCGGTCTGGTGCAACACTATCCCGAACCGGAATTCCGCATCTCGGATTTCGGCACCCGGCGCCGCTTCTCGCATGCCTGGCAGGAGCGCGTGATCTCCACGCTCGAGCACGACATCGGCGACAAGCTCACCGGCACCAGCAACGTGTATTTCGCGCGCAAGCTCGACCTGCTGCCGCTCGGCACCATGGCGCACGAGTACTTGCAGGCGTGCCAGGCGGTGGGCCCGCGCCTGCGCGATTCGCAGCGCTTCGCCTTCGACAAGTGGGCGGAGGAATACCGCGGCGATCTCGGCATCGCGCTCACCGACGTGTGCGGCATGGATGCCTTCCTGCGCGATTTCGACCTGTTCTTTTGCAAACTCTTCGACGGCGTGCGCCATGATTCGGGCGATCCGTTCGAGTGGGGCGAGAAGATGATCGCGCACTACCAGCGCATGCGCGTCGATCCGCGTACCAAGAGCTTTGTCTACAGCGACAGTCTCAACGTGCCGCTGTGCATCGAGCTCTACGAGCGCTTCAAGGGCCGCTGCAAGCCGGCGTTCGGCCTGGGCACCAACCTCACCAACGATCTGGGCCCAGACCCTTTGCAGATCGTCATCAAGATGACCCGCTGCAACGGCCAGCCGGTGGCCAAGATCAGCGACACCCCGGAAAAGACCATGGACTACGACCCGTCGTACGTCGCCTACCTGCGGGAGGTGTTCGACGTGCCGGCCCTGTCCGAGTGATGCGGTGGCGCTGGATCGCCGGTCTTGCGCTGGCGTGCAACCTCGCCACCGCCGACGCCGCGACCCTGACCGGGCAGGTGAGCCAGATCGCCGATGGCGACACCCTCACCCTGCGCGCACGCTCGCGCCCGGTGAAGATTCGGCTGGTCAACATCGACGCGCCCGAATCCGACCAGGCCTGGGGCTTTCAATCGAAGCGCAGCCTGGAGTCGCTGGTGCGCCTGGAAACAGTGCGGGTCCGGACCCGCGGGCTCGACAAGTACCAGCGCGTGCTGGGCGAAGTGGTGAGGGTGCGCGACGGCCTGGACGTCAATCTCGAGCAGGTGCGCAAGGGCATGGCGTGGGCTTACACGCGCGGCGCAGCCAGGGGTCGCTTCGAAGCAGCGGAGCAAACCGCCCGCGAGAATCGCATCGGGCTGTGGCAGGACGCCGCGCCGGTCCGCCCCGGCAACTGGCGGCGGCGGCAGCGCGCCCACAACGGCGCTCAGTTCATCGAATCGCACGCCTTCTTCATCCAGGTCGCCTCGCGCGAGTCGGCCCCGGGCTTGACGAAATCCCAGCCACCGGGCGCAATGCCATAGGTCTTGCGCGTCTGACCGCCGGCGGTCAGGGTGACCACCGACGACAGCGCCAGCTCACCCGCCTTGCAGTCGGTCAGGTAGCGGATGATCTTGTACGGTGGTGCATCTTCGGGCCGCACGAAGCCGTCGCGCCAGGCCACGGTGACATCGAAGCGCAGGCGCTGCCCCTCGCGCGTGACCGAGCTGGCCTCGAACCGATGCACGTTGTCATCGGTGATGGTGGCGGCTTCCTCGATGGAGGCGTATTGCGCCAGTGCAAGAGTGCTCACCTGCGACAGGCACAGGGCGGCGGCGATCAGGAACAAGGCTTTCATTCGCGACTCTCCGGACGGATGACGAAAATCCGATGCGGCCACTCGACAGACCGGCCAGCCGCAGCATCGGGACTGCACGCTGCGACCCGTCAAAGCCGCCGATGTTCCCGGCATTTTTTCGAACAGTATTGGGTCAGGTCCGGTAGTTGCGCTTCGCGCGCTCCGCCGCCTGCGCCGCGGCCTCCTTCGCCGTTTTCTGTCCGGCCACCGCCTGCGCGAACATGTCGACCACCACCCAGTCCGCCAGGCACGCCGCCGACGCCGGCCCCACGTCACCGGCATAACCGCTCCAGCGCATGCGCAACGCCACCTCGCGGAACGGCGCGTACTTCGGATCGGTCGACCAGAACTTCGTCTTCGAATAATCCTTGAGCGGCGGACACATGTAGCTGGTGGCCGCGGCCTGCCAAGGCTCGTACTGCTCGCGCTCCCACAGGAACTTCAGATAGGCCCTGGCGGCGTTCGGATACTTGGTGAACTTGAACACCATCGCCTGCGACAGCAGGTGCAGTTCGGCTGCCTGACCCGCCGGTCCGATGGGGAAGGCCGCGTGATTCATGTCGGCCGCGAGCTTGAGCTTGGCCGGATCGGTCGAGGTCTTGGCCACGTAGTAGATCGACGGGCCGTTCGAGGTGAGGCTGATCTTTTCCTCGAGGAAGGCGTTGTTGTTGGAGACGCCATTCCAGGCGAGCGTGCCGTCGATGAACGTCTTGTTGAGTTGCACCATGTATTCGATGGCCGCGACCGTCTCGGGGCTGTTGAGCACGACGTTGTTGCCGGCATCGACCATCTTGCCGCCGAAGCCCCAGAGGACGTTGTGGCTCCACGTCTCGGCATCACCGGTGGTGTGGGCCAAAGAGAATCCCGGCGGGTGCCCGTTCTTGGCCATGCGCTGGCACAGCTTGAGAAAGTTGTCGAAATCGGTGGGGAAGGTCTCGAATCCAGCCTCGCGCATCCAGGAAATGCGGTAGTTGAGCAGCGAGCCGCCGGCCCCGAGCGGCAGCCCGATCCAGCGACCCTTGGCTGGCCCTTTCGCGCGGGTGCCGTAGCGACGCATGCTGTCATACCAGCCGCCGTACTTCGCGCCGAGGTATTCCGCCAGATCGGTGAGATCGAGCAGCTTGTCGGGAAAGAAATGCGGATCCTCGAGAAAGCCGAGCGCGATGTCGGGCCCGCTGCCGACATTGGCGGTGAGCGCCAGCTTGGGCCGGATGTCCTCGAAGCCTTCGTTCGAGATCGTGACCTCGACCCCGGTGGCCTGCGTGAACTTCTTCGTGTTGGCGATCCAGGCATCTTCGTCGCCCTGGATGAAGCGGCGCCAGCGCATCAGCTTTAGCCTGGCACCGGCCTCGATCGCATACTTCGGTTCATCCGCAAACGCCGCGCCGGGAACGGCGGCGGCAATGGCCGCGGCGCCGATGGTCTTGAGTACGTCGCGTCGTGTGGTGTCGCTCATCGATCACTCTCCTCCTGAAGGGCTCGTCTTTGCGAGATGGCCGAATCGTACGCTATGGGTGCGTCATGGGTGGAATGCACCGCCGACATCACAATCCTTCGTTCGAAAGAACGCCGTGCTTCGATCCGGGGCAACCACTTGGCACCGAGGATTAGTCGTCACGCCACCTCGAAGATCAACTTGAACTGCGGAAACCCGGAGTACCCTGCGGCGGGTGCCGGCAGACGCTGGACGAACATGGGATTGAGCGGCTTTCGAAGCCCGGTGCGGTAAGCGGGCCATTCGATAATTATCCGGGAGATGAAATGAAACCTCTGCTCTGGTTTGCAGGCATGGCGCTTGCAATTGGCGCGCAGGCAGCGCCGCAGGAACCGCTGTGGGCCATGGTGAAAAAGGAACAGCCGGTGGCGGTCGAGACGCTGCGCGATCTGGTCAATATCGAATCGGGCAGCCGCGACAAGGAGGGTTTGGACCGGCTGGCCGCGTTCCTCGGCGAGCGCCTCGTCGCGCTCGGCGGCAAGATCGAGTACTACGAGCCTACGCCCGCTGATACCCATCGGCTCAATGACACGCCCAACGAACTCGGCAAGGTCGTCATTGCGCGCTTTGCGGGCACCGGCACGCGGCGCATCATGCTGCTCGCCCACATGGACACGGTGTACGCGCACGGCACACTCGGCAAGCGGCCTTACCGCGTCGAGGGCAGTCGGGCATACGGTCCGGGGATCGCCGATGACAAGAGCGGCGTAGCAGTGATCCTGCATACGCTATCGCTTCTGGAGGCGCTCGATTTTCGCGACTACGGCGCGCTCACTGTCGTCATCAACGGCGACGAGGAACTCAGCTCTCCCGGTACTCGCAAACTGATACAGAGCATAGGCGCGGAGCACGAGTTCGTTTTCTCCTGTGAGCCCACTTCCACCAAACACGATGAGATCGCACTGGCTACCAGCGGCATAGGCTCGGCAAGCTTGACGGTTCGCGGCAAGTCGGCGCATGCCGGCGTCAATCCGGAACTCGGACGCAATGCCATCATCGAACTCGCACACCAGCTGCTGCAGACCAACGACCTTTCCGATGCGGAGCGCGGCATCAAGTTCAACTGGACCCTGTCGAGTGGCGGCAATACGCGCAACGTGATCGCCGAATTGGCGACGGCATCGGCTGACGTGCGTGTGCGCAGGCTCTCGGACTTCGATGTCATCGAAAAGCGCTTTCGCGATCGCGTGCAAAACAAGTTGATACCCGACACCCACGTCGAGGCCGGCTTCGAGCGCCGGCGCGCGCCGCTGGAGGTGACCGAGGCTTCGCGCGCTCTGGCGAAGAAGGCACAGGGGATCTACGCGGAAATGGGGCGCTCGCTATTGGTGGACGAAACCGGCAACGGGGGCGGCACCGACGCCGCTTTCGCCGCCGGCTCCGGTGAGCCAGCGACCGCAGAGGGGTTCGGTCTGGCAGGCTACGGCTACCATTCCTCCGAGGAGGAATACGTGGACCTCGACAGCGTCGAACCGCGGCTTTACCTCCTGACGCGACTCGTCATGGACACGGCGCGCGGGCGCTGAAATCACCCGCTCGGTCATCAGGCCATTTGACCAGCTTTAGATCAATGAATTGCGGCAAGAGGCCGCCACTCAATACTCGTGCGAAAGCAGCCATTCAATGAGGCTGCCATCAGGGTTGGTGCGAAAGCGGCGGAGGCGACACTGTCGGACGGTCCGCCGCTTACGCCGGCGGTACGGCATACTTGTCATGCCGGCTCGCTCAGCTACCGAAGCTGAAGTCGCAAAGGTCACTCTTCTATCCAGTATTCACCGCTCGATTGCGCCGTCAACAGCATTTTCGTCACTGGCGCGCGCTCTCCGGAACCTACGACTTGCCCGCGGATGCCTTTGAATTTTCCCGTGCCACCGACGAAGTTCTCGACAAAGGAAAACTTAATGACGCGGCTGCCATCTGCGTTCGTCGTAAATTGCGCAGTGCCGTTACTGCGGCTAAACACCTTGTTGCCGTCCTCGAGCATATATACAGCGTAGGTGGTAAACGGGCCACTCAAGTTGACGTAGTCGCTCAGGCCGCGGGTCAGACTCTCTTTAACTTTGACGCCGGCAAAAGCAAAATCATTTTCTGGGAAGTCGTAGCGAATCTCGTAGACGCGGACTTGGTGCCCGGGGATGTCCTCCACGTCGATGGCGCGCTGTTGCAGATACTGACTGGTACTCGAAGGAGATCTGGATATGGTGTACTTCTTTTGCGCCCACGCATTGCTTGTGGCACATAGCGAGATTGCACAAACAAATGCCATCGTGGTCAGGCGAGCGTTTCTCATAATTCCTCCGGAAGTTGGATTATTGCGAAACAACAGCTGCTAAATCGCCCTACGCGCATACATCGAAGCGCCGTGGCATGCGACACAGGCGACTGCGCTTGTGCCAATGCAAGTCTGCTCTCTGGTACTGCTTGCGTCCACCGCTGGGCCCCATGCCCGACCACGATTGCATCGTCCCTGGCCGCCGTGGTATCGATCCTGGTGTTCTTGATTGCGATGTGTCGTGTCGCTGGTTGATTCCGCAACGCGAGCGCATTCGCCAAGAGTTCGTCGTCTGCATTGCAGCCGAGGATAACTGAGGTGACCGCATTGGCTGCGACCTTCATGACCTCTTCGGGTGTGCCGTATGCGGCGACATGAGGACGAAGCTCCCGCGTCGACCCTGCCACGTCTTCTCGAATCTGGTTCACACGCGCATCGGCAGAGTGGCTGATATTGCTTTTTCTCGCATACCATTCACTCATGAAATTGACCCCCGACCCCATCAACTCCGTCGCGATGGCGTGTTGCGCGGCGGCCATGTCGCTGGCGTTGCTCAAACCGGCAGCGGGTGCATAGAGCCGGTTCGTCGTGCCGGGGAAAGAAAGCCCCATGCACGATGCCGCCCGGCTGCGACCTCAAGCTGTCGCCAGCACCTTCAGCAGCCAGCGATTCAGGTCGTCGATTTCCTCGGGGCACACCGAATGCTGCATCGGATACTCGTGCCATTCGATGCCGTAGCCCAGCGCCGCGAGCGCGTCGCGCGACGCCACGCTGCGATCGATGGCGATCACCGGGTCGAAAGTGCCGTGGGCCAGAAACAACGGCACGTCATGGTTGGCACTGCTGCGCTCGGCTGCGGTCGCCGCGGCCAGCGGCAGGTAACCCGAGAGACCTGCCAGGCCCGCCAGCCGATGCGGTGATCGCAACCCGGTGAGCAAGGTCATGGCGCAACCCTGCGAGAACCCCATCAATACGGTGCGGGTCGGCGGGATTCCGCGCGCCGCCTCGCGATCGAGCAGCGCCTGCACATCGGTGAGCGACGCGCGCAGGCCCGCTTCGTCTTCGGGCCGCACGAGATCGGTGCCGAGAATGTCGTACCAGGCGCGCATGCGCATGCCACCGTTGATGGTGACCGGCCGGATCGGCGCGTGCGGAAACACGAAGCGCACCGCGCCGATCGCGGACAGGTCGAGTTCGCGCGCGATCGGCACGAAGTCGTTGCCATCGGCGCCAAGGCCGTGCAGCACCACGACGCCGGCGACAGGATCGTCGCCGGTCTGGATTTCGAGGGTTTCGAGTGTCATGCGGCCAAGCATAACGCGCCGCACGGCGGCTGTCGTTCGCGCGCGGCAAACAGCGCCGAGGCCGGTCGCGCACGAACGAGATTGCGTGGCCGCCGGGCTTTTCGCAGGATGCCGGCGGCCACGCAAACCAAACGATGATCGTGAGCAACAGTCGCGCGATAATTCACTTGTGACAGGCAGGCGGATAGTGGCTGGCCGGGCCATGCATCGGACCCGGAAACACACATGCCAACCGCCAAGACCGACATGGCGGACAACACCCTCGCGGCAGACAAGCCCGCGCCGGGCGATGCCCGGCGGGCAGGGGTGCCTGCGCTGAAGGCGTTGAAGCCGAAGGTGCACAACCTGCCCGAGGGCGCCGGGCCGCCAGCCATTGATCCACCTAGCAGCCTGCGATGCGGCGG
Source organism: Betaproteobacteria bacterium (assembly GCA_031393885.1). Lineage (GTDB taxonomy): Bacteria > Pseudomonadota > Gammaproteobacteria > Burkholderiales. The sequence continues at coordinate 8,842 of JANMWG010000413.1, forward strand.
TGTCCGCCGGGCGTCTTCCAGGCCTGGAGTTCGCCGCGGTCCACCATCAACGGCACCGAGCGCACGGTCATACCGAGCAACTTCACGGCCTCGAGGGTGCTGCAGAGTCGCGAGATCCGCCAGGAGATCCTCCATCCCGTCAGGCCCTCTTTCGGGTCCGATCTTTCATGCCGTCAAGCCCCCTTTTTTCAGTCCAGTCTTCAAGAATCGAGCATCTTTACCGCTCATAACAACCGATTGATCAAACGATATCCATGATACTTTTCCTACAAATGCACGCTCATGTCTGTCCCGCAAGTGTTGTCATGTCACAAATGCCGGTTTTCCCTATCGGCGCGGAGCAGCCCTGGCCGATCGGGACAGCCTTGCGGTCCGCCCGGTCCGGCCGGCGATACGCCCGGCGCGGCTGATCTTCGAAACGCGATTCAATGGACTCCATAGTGCCGGCACCGAGCGCCGCTTCGATCAGTCCGGAAGAAATCGTGGCGGCCGCCACGGCCCTGGGCGTCAGTGGTGGCGGCAGCGGCACGGCCGCGCTGCTGGCCCTGCTGTACGACACGAATGTCGACGTCGACGACGTGCTGCGTTGCCTGCAGTCCGAGCCGGTGCTGGCCGCCCGGGTGCTGAAAGTCGCCAATGCCGCCTACTACCGCCAGACCCGTTCGGTGGGCACCATGGGCCGGGCGCTGCAGGTGCTCGGCCTGTCGGCCATCCGCGGCATTGCCGCCGCCGGCTGCATGGACCGCATGTCCATCCCCACCGTGGGCAGGGCGCTCGATGCCGGGCGTTTTCGCTCGCACAGCCTGGCAGTGGCCGCCGCCGCGCAGACGCTGTCGCAGCGGGCCGGTGCGGGCGTCGAAGCCGAGGCCTTCATGGCCGGACTCCTGCACGACATCGGCATCGTCCTGCAGGCGCGCCTGCGGCCGCAAGCGGTGGCGATGGCTGCCGAACTGCCGGCCACCGACGCGGCCGCGTGCCTGCAAGCCGAGGCCGACCTGATCGGTGCCGACCACGCCGCCTGCGGCGCCCTGCTGGCCGATGCCTGGTGCCTGCCCGCCTGGCTGGGCGCGGCGCTTGGGGCACACCACCTGCCGCGCACCGGCACGCCGGTAGCCGGCACCGACGCGCTGCCGGCGCTGCTCGCGCTCGGCGACCAGGCGGCGCACCAGGCCGGCTACGGACTGTGGCCGATGTGCGCCCTCGAACCGGATCCCGCCTGGGCGGCATCGATCGGCCTGGATGAACAGGCCTGCAGCGAGGTCGCCGCGGGTCTTGCGGAGAGCCTGCAACGGCTGGCGCCGGCCTCTTGATGCTCTGAAATGACGACCACCCCCAGCCTGCGCTGCGCTGCGGCTTCCCGATGGCGCCACCGCCCGCCGAGGCATCTGTCTGACGCGAAAAAAAAGGCCCGTCCAATGCGGACGGGCCGTTGTTTCCAGCGATCGCTACTGCCGGTCAGGCCGCGCGGCTCTTCCTGCGACGTGATGCCAAGCCGACCAGACCCAAGCCCGCCGCCATCAGTACATAGGTGCTCGGCTCAGGCACGGCAGCAGTCAGCCGCACGTCATCCAGGCCCATATCGAACGGGCCCGAGTAGGTGAAATGCACGGTGACGTTGCCAACGCCGGCGACGAACGACAGACCCTCGTCGGTCCAGGTCTTCCAGTAGTTGCCCGTCGGCGACGAGGCGGTGAAGGTCTGCCCGGGCGCGCCGGACCCGACGACACCGACGAGGATGCTTTGTGTGCCAGAGAAATCAGCTTCACTGGCGATCTTGAAGTCGAGCCGATAGGCCTGGCCGATCGCGAGACCGCCCACGGTTTGCGACCAGGTGGTGGTACCGCTGGCCTGGAAGCCACCGCCCATGGTCACGAACTGCTGGCCTTCGCCGGCGACGGTGACGTTGCCACTACCGTCGGCGTAGCCCACGCGCCAGATGCTGGCATCACCAGCCGAGCCGCCCTTGGTCCATCCCGTGGGGATGGCATTGCTCAAGGTCGATGGGCTGATGTCCGGATCTTCGAAACTGCCATTGACGATGAGGTTGGCGGCCGAAGCGCTGGTGCAGGCGAGCCCCAGCGCAAACGCACCCAGCGCAAACGCACCCAGCGCAATTGCCGACTTGCTTTTTGCCATCATGTGATTCTCCTGAAAGTGATATGGACTACGCGGTGCGAATCCACGAAGGTGAGGTTCACTTGCGCTGACGGCGCCGTGCCGCCCACAGACCCAGCACGCCCACGCCCATCAGCGCGTAGGTGGAGGGTTCCGGCACCGGCGGCACGTCCTTGCGATTGAACGCCACCATGGCGTCCAGCTCCGGGTCGGCCGTGTTCTGCAGCATGGCCTGGGTGCTACCGCGGATGGCGTAGAAGTCGTGCGCCGTGCCGAAGGTGTAGTCCTGGGTGTACGCGTTGACCAGGCCGAACTCGCTGCTACCGCCGCGGAAGATGGTGGTCGCCGCGGTGCCGGCGAAGTTGTAGACCGGCCCTTGCGGCCCGATCACGGAACCCAGCGGATCCGACAGATAGTTCCAGTTGGCCTGCGCCGCGCAACCGCCCGCCGACGCGCTGTTGCAGCCCCAGACGCTGTACTCGAGCACCTCGGCCGAGGTGAACGCGTCGGTGATCGGACCGCCGAAGTAGTGATCCTGGTGGGTATACAGGCGCACGCTGTCTTTCGGCGCGGCGAACTGCCATACCAGCAGGCGGAAGTCGGCCTGGGCCGCGGGGCCGTTTGGACCGGCCGCATCGTTGATGTCGAAGATATAGACTCGATTGCCGTCGAGATTGGTGCCATCCGCCGCGCTGCCATTCGAGCCACCGATGAAGTTCGGCAGGTGCGTACCGAGATCGAAGGTTCCCGCGGCGTAGCTGCTCAGCGGCGCGGATACTCCATCGAGATAGGTGGTGGCTTCGGCTGGCACGCACGCGGCGACCGCCAGCACGCCCGCTGCCCACGCCGAGCATTGGCGCAATTGTGTACTCATCATTGGTGTACTCATCATTTCGCTCCAGTTGGATGTCTGAGGATCCGCCCGAGGCGCTCATCGCCCGGCGAAGCGTTCCAAACCGGGTGGACGCCGAGACAATCTATTCTATTGATAGATTTTTCTCAAGGGGGATTCTGACATTTCGCGTGAAATGTGTTCATCTGGTACCGAAAGAAGGGGGCGCCCTTCACGAAACCCGGACCGTCGGCCGGGTTGTAGAACCCGATCACGGCAGTGGCAACATGCCGCGGAATGCGAAGGGCGCCCTCATGACGCGCCTGCCGCGGGCGTGCGATCGGTGCCGCGAAACAGGATCTTGTCGGCTTCCACCACCACGCGATGGTGGACGGCGCGTTCGGCCTCGCCGAAGTCGGTGCGGGGAGACGGCTCGATCTCGAAGTGATGGTAACGATCGGTGCCGCGAACCAGCACCGCCGAATCGCGCGGCCCGGCGGTCTGGCGCACGTAGGTGGGCACGTAGCGGATGGCGAAGCCGATGCGCCGGTAGCCGGCGCGATTGGGCTCCGAGCCGTGGACGATGCGCACGTGGTGCAACGACATCTCGCCGGGTTCTAGCAACAGATCGACGGCGGTGGCGCCATCGACCGTCACCGCGACTTCCTGGCCACGGGTGAGGAGGTTGTCGGCGGCGAAGGTGTCCTTGTGCTGCAACTGGTCGCGCAGATGCGAACCGGGGATCACGCGCATGGCGCCGTTGGGCAGGTCGCTCACCGACAAGGCGATCCACGCGGTGACGATGTCGGGGTGCGACAGGCCCCAGTAGGTGGAGTCCTGGTGCCAGGACACGAACGCCGGATCGTGCGACTCCTTGATGAAGAAGCTCGACCCCCACACCAGCAGGTCGGGCCCGAGAATGTCCTCGACCGCATCGACGATGGCCGGGTGGCGGATGAGCCGGTCGATCCAGGTGAACAGCAGGTGCGGTTTGTTGCGCGCCGTGCTCTTCATGATCAGGCCGTGTTCGGCCTCGAAGGCCTCGAGCCGGGCGCGGACGGCGGCGGCCTCGTCGACGGGCAACACCCGAAGCGGCGCGAAGTAGCCGTCGCGCCGGAACGCGGCCACCTGGCCGGCGGTGAGAACCCGCGGTGTGTTTGTGGCGACGACAGGCTGTGGTGTGTTCATGCGCGATGAGATAACCGGGTTGAGAAATTGGTGGGTAACTCGGTACCCGTGGGAATGAACGCCAGCTCCTTGCCCTGCGGACTGATGACCTGGATACCGGCGCGCCACTCGCACCGCGACGCCATCCCCCGGTCGATCGCCTGCTCAAACGGGGAGCAGCACGGCTGGTCAGCTTACTTTCAGGCCTTCCGGGGCGTCGAAGTAGCGGTTGCGCAGCACGGTCTGGTTCTCGTAGATGGAACCCTGCTTCAGCGCCGGCGGCAGCGGCATGCGGATCGGCGTGGGCACCACCCGCGGCTCGATGGTGGCTTCGCCGCACAGCATGCGGCTGTCGAATTCGTCGAGCGTGCTGAAGTTCATCAGCGGCCATGCATCGGCCGCGGTGCATTCGTAGAGCAGCAGATGGCGCGGCCGGTCGGAGGTGTTCTGGGCCGAGCCGTGCACCAGGCGCACATGGTGAAACGACGCGGACCCGGCCTTGCCGATGCACGGCACCGCGCGCGAAAAATCGAGCCCGCTCGCCACCGGGTCCATCGCGCCGCAGAAACGGCCGTCGGCATGGTGGTCGAAGGTGGGCCCGGTGTGCGATCCGGGCAACACCAGCAGCGGACCGTTTTCGATGAGCACGTCGTCGAGCATGACGCCGATGGCGAGGATGTCGTCGTTGGTGTGGGGGTAGAACGCCCAGTCCTGGTGCCACTCCACCGCCGAACCGTAGCGCGGCGCCTTCATGTTGAGCTTGGAGCCGTGCAGCCGTACCGACGGGCCCAGCAGCGCGCGCAGTACCTCGAGCATCGCCGGCTGCTTCAGCACCTCCCAGAACAGGCGATCAACCACGTGCGGCTTCTTGATGCGGCGCACGCGCGGCGCGTCCGGGCGATGCGAAGGCTCGAGGTCGTAGACGTCGTCGTGATCCGACAGGCCGGCCGAGCGCGCCACCAGGCCGTCGATGCTGGCACGCATGCGCGAGAGCGTGACCGGATCGATCAGGCCATGGACGACGACATAGCCATCGCGGCGGTAGGACCCGACCTGGGCGGATGTGATCATGGGCTTCTCCACGTTGCGCGGGCGCCGGATGCGGCAGCACCGGCGACCATCAGGGGCAAGACGGTAGTACCCCTGCCGGGCGCATGTCAACGCGCCGACGGCAGCGGATTCTGCGTGCGTTGCAACACGGCATGCTGGTTGCGCCAAGCCGACAGTTATGTCACTGTCCCACGCGGAGACGGCCTCGGCGCCGACTCTATAACCCTACCTAAATCAGTGAGGAAAGAGCACATGAAGCAGCTATTGAAAGCTGGCGCCATCGGTTTGTCGGTCGGCGCTTTCGCCATCGGGGCCGCGTTCGCACAGGTGATCCCAGGGGGCCAGGACAATTCCGCGCTGTCGTGGGGTCCGAGCGAGTGGGGCAAGGACGACAAGGCGGGCTCCGCCAACTACACGAAGGATCCGGCGCAGATCAAGCGCGCCCTGAGCTACATCAAGCAGTTCAAGTCCATCACCATCGGCAAGTACTACCACAGGGAAGCACCCGCTTTCGGTCCGCGCGGCTGGCAGATGACGATTCCGGGCACGCCCACCGGCGGCCCGTTCGGCAAGAATGCGCTGGTCTACCACGACGAACTGGTCACCACCGAAATCGGCCAGATCCAGACCCAGTTCGACGGTCCTGGCCACATCGGCGTCAACACCTCCAAGGGCCCGATGATGTACAACAACCGCATCTCATGGGATGCCTACGAGCGTGGCGCCGGTGGCCGCGTGCTCGGCATGGGTCCGCTGGGCGTGGAAAATGTCGGTGAGCTCGGGTTCGTCTGCCGTCTGATCGTGCTCGACGCCGTTGCCTATCGCAAGTCGCAGGGCAAGCTGTCGGCCGCCGAAGAGATGCTGCCCATCCCCATGAAGGCTGGCGACATCGGCATCATCACCGCCGATGACGTGCAGGCCATCGTCAAGATGCAGGGCATCGCCGAAATCGGCAAGGGCGACTGCGTGGCGCTGCACACCGGCCAGGGCAACACCTGGAGCAACGACCGCTACAAGACGATGAACACCGAGCAGCGTGCCGCTGCCCGTGCGATCTTCGCCCGAGGCGAACCCGGCTATGGCATCAGCGCGTGCAAATACATGGCATCGCGCCACATTGCCCTGACCATGGGCGACACCTCGGCCAACGACGCGCAGCCCGGCGGCGAAGAAGAAGGCATGGCGGTTCCCTGCCATACCGAAATGCAGCCGAAGCGTGGCATCTGGAACCTGGAGAACGTCGACACCAAGTCGCTGGTCGACGCCAAGGTCATGGAAGGTGCAATGATCTGGGCGCCACTGAAGATCATCGGCGCGACCGGCTCACCCGGCAACCCGATGGTTCTGTACTAAGCAACGTCCAGCAGTAACTGCAACATGAAAGAGCGGCCTTCGGGCCGCTCTTTTTTTGTGTTCGCTCACAGTGAGCGAAGGGGCAGCATCCGCAGGGTTCCCCGAGGAATGCTGCGTCCCCCAGTGGGGGGAAGGTGAAGCGCAGCGCAGCCTGGGGGGGTCGTATTACCAACCTGCCTTCGCGAGCATTCGCACCAGTTCGTCGCGCTCGTAGCCGTCCATGCGCTGGCGCCCCACCAGGATGATCGGCACGCCCTTGCCGCCGAGCTGAGCAAACTGCTGGCGACCGCGCTCGGTGTTTTCCACGTCGAGGTCTTCGTAAGGGATATGCCTGCCGTCGAGATAGGCGCGGGCCTGCTTGCAGTAGCCGCACCAGGTGGCGCTGTAAAGCCGCACATGGCGGCTGAAATCGCTCGGGGCAGGCTCTTCGGTGCGCGCACCGGCCACAGTGCCGAACAGCAGCAGCGCCGACCACAGCAGCACCTTCGGTTTCATCGATCGCATCGTATAGTCAGCTTCCGGTTGTCGCTTCACGCCGAAAAGTCGGCCTCGATCTCGCCCAGGCCGTCGAGCGTCATCGCTACATGGTCACCCGGGGCCAGCCACTGCGTCGCCACCACGCTGCCGGTGAACACGAACTCGCCGGCCAGCAATCCGACACCGCGCCGCGAGCGCTGGTTCGCCAGCCACGCCAGCGCTTCGAGCGGATGCCCCATGACATCGGCGCCACGACCACGGGCGACCTCGACGCCATTCACCCGGGTCACGCCAGTCACCGCGCCCAGATCGAGCGACCGCCAGTCGGTGCGCGGCGCCCCGAGCACGCAACCGGCATCGAAGAAGTCGTCGGCCACCAGCGTGGGGGTGCCGAGCCGCGCAAAGTCGACGTAGCGCTCGTCGACGATCTCCATGCCCGGCATCACCGCCGCCACGACTTCCGACACGTCGGCGGCGGAATAGGGCTGAGAGCGCGCGACGAGATCGGCGCCGAGTCGCACCACGATCTCGCACTCCACGCCCACCCGCACGAAATCGCGATGACGCAGGCGCGCGGGCGATGCGTGGACCGTGCTGGCGAACACGCCACCGGCGCAGGGGTGCGCAATGCCGAGAAAGGCCTGCATGACCGGCGTGGTGCAACCGATCTTGTGGCCGACGATCGGCCCCAGTGCAGCCGCGAGTTCGGCGTGCAGGCACGCCTGGATATCGTAGGCGGCGTCGAGATCGGCCGGGCGCACCGGCAGCGGCAGGGCATCGAGCGGGTCGAGCGCAAGGCGGTGCGAAGCCAGCAGGCGCGCTGCTTCGTGTGTTTCGGTGTTCATGCGCAGTCCTGTGGGCGGGCGAAGCGTGAACGATAGCGGATTGCCACCTTCATGACATTGGCGATATCGCGTTGCAGCATGAAGAAGCTGCCCCAGCCTCCTTGCTACTCCACCGGACGTTCAACATAATCGCGACGCCGCTGGCGGGAATGACCCCAGGGTCAGCCACGCTCGAGCAACGCGTCACCAGGCACGCAACAGCAGACACCGTGCTGCACGACAATCACACAGGAGAAGTCACCGTGAACCACCCGTTGTCCGTCGCGCGGCCCTGCGCCGCGCTCGCTCGCAGTCCGCTGTCCGTGGCCATAGTGGCCTTGGTCGCCTCGTTCGCCATCGCCACCGACGCCTCCGCGCAGAGCGCCGCCCAGCGCGCGGTCGATGCCGCCAAGCCGCTTTGCGCCGGCGGCAAGACCATCACCGTGGTCTGGGAAGCGGGCCTGCAATCGCTCGACCCGCTCAACTTCTCCGGCCCTGAGTGGGAAAAGCAGACCGGCTGCAAGGTCAAGGTCGTCGAAGTCCCCACGGCCGAGATGTTCACCAAGATCATGCAGGAGTTCCGGGCCGGCACCGGCGCCTATGACGCGCTCAACGTCATCCCGGCGTGGATGCCCGACCTGGCCGGCGCCGGCGCGCTCGAGCCGCTCGATGCCCTGGTCGACAAATACGGCTACCGCGCCGAGCTGCAAAAGATTGCGCCGACCTATCGCGACAACCAGATGACCGTGAACGGGAAGATCTACGGCTTCCCCGACGACGGCGACGTGTTCGTCATGTACTACCGCAAGGACATCTTCGCGCGCGACGACCTGAAGAAGGCCTTCAAGGCCAAGACCGGCAGCGAGCTGGCGGTGCCCAAGACCTGGAAGCAGTTCGACGAGACCGCGGCCTTCCTGACCGAGGCGCTGAAGAAAGACGGCATCTATGGCGCCGCGTTCTTCCGCGAACCGCCCTACACGATGTACATGTTCCAGGAGCGCTTCCGCAACGAAGGCGGCAAGTTCTTCGACGCCGGCATGAAGGCCACGGTCAACAACGACATCGGCGTGCGCGTGTTCAACGAGATGCGGGCCGAAAACAAGTTCATGCCGCCTGGCGTGGAGAAGTTCGGCTTCGTCGAGAACCTCGCGACCTTCCTCAAGGGGCAGAGCGCGATGACCATCTCATGGCCACCATACGGCCGTTTCGCGGCCGGTTACCTGGCCAACGAGAAGGCGCTCGACTGGGTGCCAAAATCCACGATCGCGGGCAAGGTGGGCTATTCCGTGCCGCCCGGCGGACACCCGCAACTGGCCGCCGGCTTCGCGCTGTCGGTCGCCTCGACCAGCAAGCAGAAAGAGGCCGCCTACCTGTTCATCCAGTGGCTGAACAGCGAAGACATCTCGATGAAGCGGGTGCAACTGCCCTACGCGCTGCGCGATCCGTTCCGCGACTCGCACTTCACCAGCAAGGAGTATCTGGCGAAGTGGCCGGACGCCAAGGACTACCTGGCCGCGCTCAAGGCGGGCTCGCGGACCGGGCTGCTGGATCTGTCGCTGATCCAGACCGACAAGTACGAAGAAGCGCTGCGCCAAGGCATCAGCCGCCTGTGGGCGGGTGAGGATTCGAAGAAGATCCTCGACGACGTCGCCAAGCAATGGGACGCCACCACCAACCAGATCGGCCTGGACAAGCAGAAGGCCGTCTACGGCGCCTGGGCCGCGAAGTCGGGAGCCTACCCCAAGTAGACCGTCAGGCGCTCCCTCGCCCGGCCGGCTCCCGCCCGGAGCCGGCCAGCGTCGGGGGAGCCCCCATCGAACGCTTCGCTTTCCGCACCACCGCGCCAGATGCGCCTCTCCCCCCGCGACCGCCGTTTCAGCCTTTCGCTGGTCGCCCCCTCGATCTTCCTGCTGTTGCTGGTCGGCGTGTTTCCGCTGGTGTACCTGCTCGTGGTGAGCTTCCAGGGCATCACCATGACCGAGCTGGACACGTCGTTCCAGGGGCTGCGCAACTTCAGGATGCTGTTCGACGACGAACGCCTGTGGCAGTCGTTGCTGCATACCGTGATCTTCACCGCCATCGCTCTGCCGCTCGAGCTCGTGCTCGGGCTGGCGATGGCGCAGTTGTTCATCGACAAGCTGCCCGGGCGCCAGGTGTTCGTGGCGCTGCTGGTGCTGCCGGTGGTGGTGTCGCCCATCGTGGCCGGCGCCACGTGGTCGCTGATGTTCGACCAGCGCTTCGGGCCGATCAATGAAGTGATCGGCTGGATGCTCGGCGGCGAGACCACGATCTTGTGGACCATCAAACCCGACCTCGTCTATCCGGCGATCCTGCTGGCCGAGATCTGGCAGTGGACACCGTTCATGTTCCTGCTGCTGCTGGCGGCACTGTCGGCGGTGGACAAGTCCCAGCTCGAAGCCGCCGCCATCGACGGCGCCGGCTGGTGGCGCACTTTCTTCCGCATCGTGCTGCCCGCCATCTGGCCGGTGATGGCGATCGCCATCCTGATCCGCGCGCTCGATCTGTTCCGCCTGTTCGACATCGTCTGGGCGCTGACCAAGGGCGGCCCCGGCACCATGACCGAGACCATCTCGATCTTCGCCTACGTCAAGGGCTTCCAGCAGTTCGAAACCAGCTACACCGCCGCGGTGGCGCTGATGATCATCGTGTTGCTGTCGGTGGTGGTGATGGCAGCGCTGAAGAGAGTCGAGTTGACGCGGTGAGATCAACCACCCGCCACCGCATCAAACTCGCCCTGCGCCTGGCCGCGGCGTCGGCGATCACGCTGTTCTTCGTGTTCCCGATCTACTGGCTGTTCATGATCTCGTTCAAGACCGCCGACGAGATCTACTCCTACCCGCCCACGTGGTGGCCGGGGCAGATCCAGTTCAACAGCTACGCGGTGCTGTTCAAGGACGGTGACGCCACCACGGTGTGGAACAGCTTCGTGGTCGCCAGCGCGAGCACGGTGATCGCGATGTTCCTCGGCACGCTGTGCGCCTACGCCATCGCGCGCTTCCGCACCGGTGGCGACCATCTCGCCAACTGGATCATCTCGCAGCGCATGGTGCCGCCGATCGCGGTCGTGTTCCCGATCTTCCTGCTGTACGTGTGGCTCAAGCTGGTCGACACCTACATCGGGCTGATCCTGCTCTACACCGCGTTCAACCTGCCCTACGTCATCTGGATGATGCGCGGCTACATCCTCGACATCCCCAGGGCGCTGGAGGAGTCGGCACTGGTCGACGGCTGCACCCGCTGGCAGGTGCTGTGGAAGGTGGTGTTCCCGATGTGCCGCGCCGGCCTGTTCGCCACCGCCATCTTCACCTTCGTGTTCGCCTGGAACGACTTCATCTTCGCCCTGGTGCTCACCCGCACCGAGGTCACCACCTACACGGTGCAGGTCACGCACTACTTCGGCGGCCAGTCCAATTTCTGGGCCAAGATCTCGGCCATGTCGGTGCTGGGCACAGTGCCGATCTTCATCATCGTCGGCTTCATGCAGCGCTATCTGGTGCGCGGCATGTCGCTCGGCGCCGTCAAGGGGTGACAACGTGGCAGACCTGAAGATCATCGATCTGCACAAGTACTACGGCAGCACGCACGTGGTGAAGGGCGTCGACCTGGAGATTCCCGCGGGCGAATTCACGGTGCTGGTGGGGCAGTCGGGCTGCGGCAAGAGCACGCTGCTGCGGACCATCGCCGGCCTGGAAGATGCCAACCAGGGCAGCATCGAGATCGGCGGCCAGCGCGTCAACGACCTGCCGCCGCGCGACCGCGACATCGCCATGGTGTTCCAGAACTACGCGCTGTATCCGTACATGACCGTGTTCGACAACATCGCGTTCGGCCTGCGCGCGCGGCGCACACCGCGGGCCGAGATCGAGCCCAAGGTGCAGCGCGCGGCGCGCATGCTCGCCATCGATCATCTGCTCGAACGCTTTCCGCGCCAGTTGTCGGGTGGGCAGTTGCAGCGCGTGGCGATCGGCCGCGCCGTGGTGCGCAATGCCCGGCTGTATCTGTTCGACGAACCGCTCTCCAATCTCGACGCGCAACTGCGCGACGAGATGCGCGGCGAGATCAAGCGCCTGCACCAGGAGCTGGGCAAGACCATGATCTACGTCACCCACGACCAGATCGAGGCGATGACCATGGCCGATCGCATCGTGCTGCTGCGCGACGGTCGCATCGAACAGCAGGGGGCGCCGCTCGAACTCTACGAGCGTCCGGCCACGCGTTACGTGGCCGGGTTTCTCGGATCGCCGGCGATGAACTTCGTCCCCGCGACCCTGACCGCCGCCGGCAATGCGCTCGCGGTGCGCACCAGAGACGGCACCGCGCTTGCCCTGCCACCATCGCGTGCGCAGGCCTTGGCCGCCCATGTCGGCCGGCCGGTGGTGCTGGGCGTGCGGCCGGAGCACATGAGCCGCAGCGGCGCCGGTGACGATCGTCCCGGCATCGTGCGCCACGCCGTCACCATCGACCTGCTCCAGCCCACCGGCGCGCGCACCTACGCGACCTTCCGTCTGGGCGACGCGCCGGTGGTTGCCGAGTTGCAGGCGCACGACGTGTCGCAACCCGGCGAACGCATCGAACTCGCCTTCGACATGAATCGTGTCGTTCTCATCGACCCCGGCAGCGAGCTCGTCATCCCGGGCTGACACCGTCGCCACTTCGGAGATAGCCGTGAACAAACCGCTCCCGTCGTCCGCCGTCATCCGCGTCGGTACCGAACAGCCGGACAACCCGGGTCGCGTCCTCAATGCCGGCCCGCTGAGCGTCGAGATCGACGGCGGCCAGTTGCGCTACCTGCGCGTGAACGGCGTCGAAGCGCTGCGCGCCATCGCCTTCCTCGTGCGCGATGAGAACTGGGGCACCTACGTGCCCGCGCTGGAAAACCTGAAGATCGACCAGCGCCGCGACGGCTTCTCGGTGTCATACCGGGCGCGCTGCGAACGCGACGGCATGAAGCTGGCGTTCGACATCGTCATCGAAGGCCACGCCGATGGCAGTCTCGATTTCGAGGGCGTCGCCACGCCCGGTGCCGATTTCCGCACCGCCCGCACCGGCTTCGTCATCCTGCATCCGCTTGCCGGTGTGGTCGGCCGGCCGCTGCGCATCGAGCATGTCGATGGGCGCGTCGAGAAGTCGGTGTTCCCGCAGCACGTGAACCCGGTCCAGCCGTTCCTGCATGTGCGCGCCCTCACCCATTCGGTGCTGCCCGGGGTCGAGGCCACGGTGCGCATGGAGGGCGACACCTGGGAAACCGAAGACCACCGCAACTGGACCGACGCGTCGTTCAAGACCTACGTCCGGCCGCTGGCGCTGCCCTGGCCGTACACGCTGCCCGCCGGCGTGCCGGTGAAGCAGTCGGTGCGCTTCTCGCTCGGCGGCAAGATCCCCGAATCCACGCGTTCTTCGACCGCGGCGCCGATCGGCGTGAAGCTCGGCGCCGTCTCGCGCCGGCCCATGCCCGCCATCGGCGTGGGCATGCCGGCCGGCGAGATCGAGCATTCGATCCAGCGCCTGTCGCTGCTCCGGCGGCTCGGGCCGCGGGTACTGGTGTGCCACTTCGATCCGCGTGCGGGCCACGGCCTGAAGGAGCTGTATGGCTTTCGGGTGCTGGCCGAGCAGACCGGGGCCCGCGCCACGCTCGAGATCGTGGTCGCGAGCATCGGCGACTACGCCGCCGAACTGAAGCGTCTCGCCGCGCTGGTGACCGAGTCGGGTCTGACGCTCTCCGCGATCGCGGTCTGCCCCGTCGGCGATCTTAAGTCGGTGCTGCCGGCAGGAGAGCGTCCGCCCGCGCCGCCACTCGATGCCCTGTACGCGGCCGCGCGCGCGGCTTTCCCCGGCGTCGAACTGGGCGGCGGCATGCTCTCGTTCTTCACCGAGCTGAACCGCAAGCGACCGCCGGCCGACCTGCTCGACTTCGTGGTCAACACCACCTGCCCCATCGTGCACGCAGCCGACGATCGCGCGGTGATGGAAACGCTCGCGGCGCTGCCCTATCAGGTCGAGACCGCGCGCACCTTCATCGGCCATGCACTGCATCGCGTCGGCCCGAGCGCCATCGGCTGCCGCGACAATCCGCACGGCGCCACCTTCACGCCGAACCCCGCCAACGAGCGCGTCTGCCTCGCCCAGGCCGACCCGCGCCCTCGCGCGCTGTTCGGGGCGGCATGGACACTGGGCTATGTGGCAACGCTGGCGCGCACCACTGTCGACACGGTGACTTTCGGGGCGCCCACGGGTCCACTGGGATTCATCCATTGCAATACCGGCGCGCCGCAGCCCTGGTTCGAGAAGACCCCGGGCGCGCAGGTGTACCCCGCCTTCCATGTGCTCACCGGCCTCGCCCGCAGCGCCGGCTGCCGGCAGGTGACGGCCACGTCGTCGGACCACACGAAGGTCGAAACGCTGGCGTGGAAGGCCAAGGGTGGAACCGTGTTGTGGATCGCGAACCTCACGGCCAACGACCAGGCTGTTGCGCTATCCGGCCTTCGTGGTGCGGCGTTCGTCTCGATCCTGGACGAGGCCCGCTTCGTCGAAGCCACCACCGATCCGGCAGGCTTTCAGGAAAAGTGGAAGACCTTGCCCGCGACCGCCAAGCTGCGGCTCGGTGCCTATGCGGTGGCGATGGTGAGCGTGAACGACTGAGGTCAGGCTTTGGCGGAGCCGGCAGGGTCTGCCGGCGGAGTTGCAACAAAGCCTTGCTGATAGATCGCCACGCCCTCGGGAATGGTGACCCACGGCAGCTTCGACCGGACCCAGATGTGCCGCTCGATCCTGAACCAGCGCGGGTCGTCGAAGGTGCCGGCGGCAATGGTCAGAATCCCGGGGCGGACCTCGGCGGCGTGGCAAACCGTGGTTCCACACCTGGCGCAGAAACCCATCCGCAGCCAGCGACCGCTCACGTCGGAGCGATGCTCGCACTCGACCAGCTCGCCGTGCGTGATCTCGACCGCCCGCTCCGGAAAACTCGCCATCACCGCGAACGCGCTCGCCAGCCGCCGCTGGCAGAAGGTGCAGTGACAGACGCTGCCGAGGGTGGGTGGCCCGCTGACGCGGTAGCGCACGGCGCCGCAGGTGCAGCCGCCGGTGTGAGTGTCGGTCATCGTCGACTCCGGGTGAGAGATGAAGCAAGCGGGCGAGCGATAGCGAGCCGGATTTCAGGCCGGCAGCAGCAGGTTCGGCGGTGCGTTGCTGCCGGCGATCTGGCGTCAGCCGCGGCACGTGTCCGACCGCTCGACAGGCGTCCTTGCCGGAAAGGCGCCTGAAGTGCGCTCATGGTTGCCGCGCCGGCTTCGTGCACACCACCAGCTTCGTGATCTCGGGGATGACGACCTGGTCGAAGATGTCGTCGAATCCCCGGGCTTCGAGCTGCGGGGCCAGGCTTGCCGCGCTGAAGGAGATGCCGTCGACCCGTCCCGCGAGATAGTGCAGGAACCAGAGCGCGGCGAGCGCCGGTCCGGCTTCGTCGTCGTCGAGCATGAAGTCGTGGATCAGCAGGCGGCCACCGGGGCGCAACGCCTCCCAGGCTTTTTGGAACAGGAGCGGAATCGACGGCTCCGCGACCGCGCTGAGAAGGTATGACATCAGCACCATGTCCGGGTCGCCGGGCCAGGGCGTGCCGATCGCGTCACCGTGAAGAAAGGCGATGCGGTCGCGCAGCTTCGCTTCGGTCACGAAGCGTTCGGCCACCGCGATCACGTTCGGAAAGTCGAGGACCACCGCCCGGAGCGCCGGCGCACGCTGGCACATGGCGATCGAGAAGGCGCCGCTGCCGCC
>JANMWG010000023.1:0-6954 GCA_031393885.1 Betaproteobacteria bacterium
TGTTGGCCCAGAGCTGGTCGGCGGCGGCCCACAGGCGGTTCTCGATGGCGACGAGGTCGGATGGCATTGAGTTGGACGGTCCGGGGCTGATGGCACCGGATTATCGCCGAGGCGGTTGCCCGACAGGCCGGCAAACATCGAAAGATCAACCTGATTGGCGACATTGCTCAGCGTCCCTCACCCTCGGTCCCTCTCCCGAGGGGAAAGGGATGTCTCCTGCTCCCTTCTCCCTCGGGGGATGTCTCCTGCTCCCTTCTCCCTCGGGGATGTCTCCTGCTCCCTTCTCCCTCGGGGATGTCTCCTGCTCCCTTCTCCCTCGGGGATGTCTCCTGCTCCCTTCTCGCTCGGGGAGAAGGGCTGGGGATGAGGGAAACCTGAGCGTTGATTGTGGGGTTGCGTTCTTGTGGGACAGTCTTGTGGTTGTTGCAGTCATCTGGAGGCATAGTGGCTGAACTTCATCGCCAATCAGGAAGATCAAAGACCCCACGCGGTTCATTGACTAATATCAACGCTGTCGTCCTTCCGCGAGCGTCCAATGAAGCTCGAACCATGCGGAGGGCGGCCGATGAACACCTCGCAACACCACAGTCTGCTTGCGTTCGTGAACCGGTTCCGGGTGCTACTCGCCTTGGCGACGGTCGCGATGTCCCTGATTCCAGGCGTCGCCCAGGCGGTGCCCGCCTTCAACCGCCAGACCGGCCAGAACTGCCTCGCCTGCCACGCGGGCGGCCAGTTTCCCGAGCTCACGCCGTACGGCCGCCTGTTCAAGATGACGGGCTACACCATCGGCGAACGCACGGTGCCGATCTCGGCGATGGCCGTGGCCAGCGTGTCGAGCGTGGCCAACAAATCCAAGACCGACAACCCCGGCGCGGACTTCCAGAAGAACAACACGCTGATCTTCTCGACCGCCAGCCTGTTTCTCGCGGGCAAGGTGACGAACAACATCGGTGCCTTCGCGCAGATCACCTTCGATCCGTATGCCACGCAATCGGCGGACGGCGCGTTCCACGGCCACAGCAACGCCGACAACATCGACATCCGCTACGCCGACCGCTTCATCTCGGCGGAGCGCGATCTGATCGTCGGCTTCAGCGGCAACAACAACCCGTCGGTGTCGGACCCGTGGAACACGGCCGCAGCGTGGATGCAATACGTACCGGTGCCGAGCCCCACTGGCAACCGCTTCATCGACGGCAATGCGCCGTATCCGGGCTATGGCGCCGGCGGCAACGTGGCCGGGCTCACCGCCTACGCCTTCTGGAACCAGACGCTCTACGCGGAAGTGGGGGGGTACCGCACGTCGAGAGGCGTGTTCTCGTTCATGAGCACGGGGCTGAACGATGCCAGCACCACCAAGCTGCGCGGCCTCAATCCGTATTGGCGAGTGGCGTTGAACCGCGACTGGGGCCCGAACAGCATGATGGTCGGCACCTCCGGGATGGTGTCGCGGGTGTACAACGATCCGCTGAACATCTCCGATCCGGCGAGCACGCATCGCTTCCGCGACATCGGCGTGGACGCCCAGTATCAATACCTGCTGGATCCGCATTCGGTCACGGCGCAGATCGCCTTCATGAACACCCAGCACCGCTATCCGGCCGCGCTGGCCAACCAGTCGGCACCGTTCTTCGACGCGAGCGGCGCACCGACGCTCGCCAACACGAACGCAACGGATTCGACCAATGTCCTGCGCGCCAAGCTCACCTACGTGTATCAAGCGAGATACGGCGGCAGCGTCGGCCTGTTCACGCTCACCGGCAGCACCAACACCGCCAACCAGACCTCGGGCTACGACAACACCGGCACGCTGGTGAGGCTGGCCGGCGCCGGCAGCAACTTCACCGGCAGCCTGTCCACCAGAGGCTTCACGCTCGAGACGTTCTATACCCCGATCCAGTATCTGCGCCTGGGCATCCAGTACACCGGGTATACAAGGTTCAACGGTGCCTCGACCAACTACGACGGGTTCGGGCGCAATGCGCGCGACAACAACACGCTGTTCACCTACGCGTGGCTGGCGTACTGAGGCCCGCATGAATACCGCCACCCGTTGGGAGACACCGATGAAACCCGTGTTGCTCGCCCTGTTCGTTGCCGCCGTGATGCTGACCGACGGCTGCGCCAACCTCGGACGCTCTCGCGACCTTGCCAATCCGAAAGTGCCGGCCAGCGTGCTGGCTCAACAGGTCTGCTCGAACTGCCACGGTGTGACCGGCAGCGCGACGTCGCCCAACTTCCCGAACCTGGCCGCCCAGGTCGAGCCCTACGTGACCGCCCAGTTGAACGGCTTCAAGAGTCACTCGCGGCATGACCCGGCCGGATTCGAATACATGTGGGGCCTGAGCCGCAGCCTCACCGACGACCAGATCAAGGGGTTGGCGGCCTACTACACGGTGCAGACGCCGAAGCGGCAACGCATCGAGGGCGACCGCCGCCGGATCGACGCCGGCAAGGCTGTCTTCCAGGAGGGCGGCGCGGCGAAAGGCGTGCCGGCGTGCGCGGGCTGCCACGGCCCGGAAGCCGCGGGCTATGCGACCTTTCCGCGCCTGGCCGGGCAGCATGCCGACTACATCGTCAAGCAGCTCATGGTGTTCCAGCGCACCGACGAACGGCCGGAAGGCAGCATCATGAAGGTCGTCGCGCACGACCTGACGAAGGAGAACATCCACGACGTGGCCGCCTACCTGCAGGCGCTGCCGAACCTGTAGCAGCCTGCTGGTCCCGAACCGGCAAGAGCCCGGCTCGAACCGTCGCACAGCCTTCGTACGCAGGGCGTGGCTGGCGCAGGGTCGGCCGTTGCCGGGATAAGATCGCGCCCTTCCGACGTTCGCGCCCCGTCGCCGATGCCATGTCGCCTGGTCGCGACCCGATGTCATCGACCGCGCCCGCTTCGCCATGAAGTTACGCCAACTCGAATCCTTCATCGCCATCGCGGAAACCGGCGCGTTCTCGCGCGCTGCCGTTCGTCTTGCGATCGGACAGCCGGTCCTGAGCCGGCAGATGAAGGCACTGCAGCAGGCGCTGGGCGCCGAGCTTTTTCTGCGCACCGGCCGTGGCATCGTGCTGAGCGAGGCCGGCAAGATCTTCGAACAGCACGCGCGCAGCAGTTCCACCAACGTGGCGTTGGGCAGCAGGTTGTAGCCGCGCGGCAGCACGCCCTTCAGTTCGGGGTTGTGCTCTTCCACCTGCGCCATGGCGGTGACGATGGCCTTGCCCAGGTTGGCGCCTTCGGTCAGCGTGAGCAGGTGCGAGAAGCGCGCCTGATCGGACAGGTAGAGAACGCCCTCTGCCTGGTAGTCCATCGCCTCGCGCTCGTCGGGCGGGATGCCCTTGGCGTCGAGCAGCGCGCCGGCTTCGCCGAAGCGCTTGTCGGCATAGCGCAAAAAGATCAGGCCGAGTACAGGCGTCGAGAACTCCGCCGGCTTCAGGCCGGTGTTGGCCCAGAGCTGGTCGGCGGCGGCCCAGAGGCGGTTCTCGATGGCGACGAGGTCGGATGACATGGATTCGGGGTGATCGTTGGTCGATGGCTCCGAAGTATTACATTGGAGGATAGCCAACGCCCGGCGGTCACGGCGGTTTCCACCGTTGCGGCGATGCCACGGGAGCGTAAACTCGGTCAACTCGACGTCGGGCGATGACGCCGATACGGCAACCCGATGAGGAGCGGCACCTCATGGACGAGACAGCATACGAAGCGACCATCGAAGGTTGGCGTCGCGCGCACGAAGCGACCTACAGCCGCGAGAACGGATGGCTCAGTCAGATCGACCTGCAGTGGTTCGAGGATGATCAGGCGGTGCTCGACGTGGGCACCTTCCAGAATACCGAGGCTGGCGTTCGATTCATCGCCATGGACGGCATCGATGTCCGGATCGCGGGTGCCCTCACGCGTGACGTGGTGCTTGATCACGCCGCTCAGGATTATCCCGACGTCCTCACCGCCGGCACCCGGAGCTACCAGGTAGTGCGGCGCGGGGGCGCCCTGGCCGTGCGCGTCCGCGACACCGAGGCGCCCGCGAGAAGGCGCTTTCGTGGCCTGTCGTGGTATCCGGTTCGTCCGGAATGGCGCATCGAAGGTCGACTCGTTCCGAGCGTCGCCCCTTCGCTCTCCATGCGATTCACCGCCGGCCAGGAAGAAGACGCGCCCTGTCCCGGCCGAGTGGTATTTTCCGTACGGGGACACGAGCATGCGCTGGTTCCGTATGCACGGCCCGACGGTTCGTGGCTCTTCGTGTTTCGCGACGACTCGAATGCCGACGAGACGTGCGCCATGTGCCGATACTTCTACGCAACACCGAGCGTCGACCAGAGTCGGGTCGAACTCGATTTCAACCGCGCGGCCGCGCCGATCTGCGCGCTCGTACCGCTCGTGACCTGCGTCCTGCCACCACCCGAGAATCGTCTGCCGATACGCGTCCCCGCAGGGGAGCGCCGGCCCATCGAGGAGAATCCGTCATGACCCGCGAGCTGTTCTGGATCCACGGCAGTCCGTATGCATGGCGCGTGCAACTCGCGCTTCTCTATAAGGGCCTGGACTACACCTCGCGGGTGCTGTCGTTTTCGGCCGGCTCGCTGCGAACGCCCGAGTACCTGGCGCTCAATCCGCGCGGCAAGGTCCCGACGCTCAAGGACGGCGACGTCGTGGTCTACGAATCGCTGGCCATCCTGGCCTATCTCGACCGACGCTACCCCGACCCGCCGCTGTTCGGCGCGACCGCGGCGGCAACGGGTGTCATCTGGCGGGTGATCTCGGAGTACACGTCGTACATCGACCACGCGGTCGAAGAGTTCATCCTGCCCATCTACTTTGGCAAGGCCGAGGAGATGGCGGTGCAGGTCCGCGCGGCAGTCACGACGCTGGAACAGGAACTCGCCGGCCTCGACGGCATGCTGTCGCAGTCTGCGTATCTCGCCGGCGATGCGCTCACCGCGGCGGACTTCGTCGTGTTTCCGCATGTTCAGTCGGTGCTGCGCGCGTCGTCGAAAGACGCGGCGCGGCAATTCGATCTGCCATTCCTGCCGATGGCCGAGCGCCATCCCCATATCAGCGCGTGGATGGCACGCATCGAGTCGCTGCCGGGGTACGACCTGACGTACCCGCCGAACTGGCGATAAGGTCGGCGTTGCCGCCGCAGCAAAACATCAGTCGCTGAATCCCCATGGAGTTGCGGCAACTCGAATTTTTCATCGCCATCGCGGAAACCGGCGCGTTCTCGCGCGGTGATCGGCATGCCGCCGTCGGTCGGGGCGGTGTTGACGGCACCGCTGGTGGGGCAGTTCCGTGCCGAGTTTCCCGGCGTCTCGCTCGGCGTGATGGAAGACTTCAGCGGCCATGTGCTCGAATGGCTGACCACCGGCGCGCATCGGTGTCGCACCAAACGTGCAGGTCGAGATCGACGCCATGCCGTCCACGCTGAGCCTGGTCGAAGGCGGCAGCGGCTACACCATCCTGTCGTATTCCAGCGCACACGACCTGATCGAGGCCGGACGCATCCGTAAATGGGCTATCGTCGATCCGATGTTGACGCGCTCGCTGGTGGTGGCAACGTCGACGCAGCGACCGGCAACCAAGGCCGCCCGGGCACTGGTCGGCTTTGTACGCAAGCAGGTCGATGCCCTGGTCGCGCAGGGGCGCTGGGCGCCCTCACGTCGGTGAGCGCGGTCAGTCGCAAGCGAAGGGGCAGCGCCCACAGGGTCCCCCGAGGACGCTGCGCCTCCCAGTGGGGGGTGGCGAAGCGAAGCAAGCCTGGGGGGCGTCCTATCAAGCGGTCGGCTCGACGTCCAGCCTGACGATCCAGTCTTTCATGCTCGGGTGCGCGGCGGGGTAGCGGTCCATCACCAGGGGATCATGGCCCGGGATGATGTGCTGCGGCGACGTCGCCAGACGACGCAGGGTGTTGTAGCCCTCGAGCATGTCGCCGAGGTTGTAGAGCACCGTGAACGCGCGCTCCTGCTCCATGTGCGCGTAAAAATGGCTGGCGTCGGACGCCAGCACGACCCATCCCCGTGCGGTGCGCACGCGCACCACCTGCATGCCCTTGGTGTGGCCGCCGATGTGATGCAGCTCGATGCCTGGCGCGATCTCTGAAGCACCGTCATGAAACTGCACGCGCTGGTCGAATACACACCGCACCAGGTGCGCCACATCGTCGGCCTCGTAGCCGTGTTGCAGCAAACCGTGACACATGCAGCGGCCGGTGGCGAACGCCATCTCCTTGTCCTGCAGGTGATAGCGGGCGTTGGCGAACAGCGGCACGTTGCCCGCATGGTCGTAATGCATGTGGGTGATGATCACGTCCTTGACCTGCTCGGGCGCGATGCCCAGCGCCTTCAGGCCATCGGCGACCGGACGCACGATCTCGCGCTTGCGCTTCTTCGCCATCGCTTCGCCGAAGCCGGTGTCGACCACGATGCTGCGCGTCTGGTTGGAGATCACCCACACGTAGTAGTTGAGCGGCATCTCGGTGTCGTGCGCGTCGCCACCGATGAAGTTTTCCGGCGAACGGCGCATGAGGCGCGCGTATCGGATCGCGCGGATTTCGTAGACATCTTCGGTCATCGTGGCATCCCCCTCATCCGTGGCAAGAATCGCAGGCTACTTCTTTTCGTCGCGATCGAACTCGGCAAAGGTTTCGCGGGCCACGCGGAAGGCGTCGACCCCGGCCGGAATACCGCAATAGATCGCGACCTGCAGCAGCACTTCGCGGATCTCGTCTCGCGTCACGCCATTGCGCAGCGCGCCG
Organism: Betaproteobacteria bacterium; assembly: GCA_031393885.1. GTDB lineage: Bacteria > Pseudomonadota > Gammaproteobacteria > Burkholderiales. The sequence goes on from JANMWG010000023.1 coordinate 6,747, forward strand.
CCGATGTGCAACTTCAGTTCGTGTGGCCGGTTGAGCGCGCAGAGCATCGCCAGATTCAGCATGCTGCGGGTTTTTTTGGGCAGGGTGTCCCTGCCCCACACCGCACCCCAGCAATACTCGGTGGTGAGCCGCTGCATCGGCATGTTGAAGTCATCGGCCGACGCGATCGACTTCTCCACGAATTCGGCGCCGAGCACGGCCTTGCGGA
>JANMWG010000037.1:0-2675 GCA_031393885.1 Betaproteobacteria bacterium
GGGAGGAATGCCTTTCATGTACGGCCTGATGATGAATTCGCCGCTGTCGATCGCCTCGCTGATCCGGCACGCCGACCGCTATCACGGCGATACCGAGATCGTCTCGCGCCTGGTGGAAGGTGGCATCCATCGCTACACGTACACCGATGCGCATCGGCGTTCGCGCCAGCTCGCCAATGCATTTCGCGCGCTTGGCGTCGACACCTCGGACCGCATCGGCACGCTGGCCTGGAACGGCTTCCGGCACTTCGAGATCTATTTCGCCGCCGCCGGCATGGGGGCGATCTGCCACACCATCAACCCGCGCCTGTTTCCGGAGCAGATCGCTTACATCATCAATCACGCCGACGACCGTTTCATCCACTTCGACCTCACCTTCCTGCCGCTGGTGGCGCAGCTGGCGCCGCTGTGTCCGGGGGTGCGCGGCTGGATCGCGATGACCGACCGCGCGCACATGCCGGCCGCGAATATCGACTTGTTGTGCTTCGAAGAGCTGGTCAACGCCCATTCCGACGATTTCGACTGGCCGGCACTCGACGAAAATCTCGCCTCGTCGCTGTGCTACACCTCGGGCACCACCGGCAATCCCAAGGGCGTTCTGTACAGCCACCGGTCGACCATCCTGCACGCCTATGGCTCGGCGCTGCCGGACGCGCTCAACCTGTCGGCACGCGACGTGGTGCTGCCGGTGGTGCCGATGTTCCACGTCAACGCCTGGGGCCTGCCCTACAGCGCGCCGCTCTGTGGCGCGAAGCTCGTGTTTCCGGGCGCCCAGCTGGACGGCGCCAGCCTGCACGAGCTGTTCGAGGCCGAGGGCGTGACCTGCTCGGCCGGGGTTCCCACCATCTGGCTCGGCCTGCTCAATCACCTGAAGGCCGGCGGCCTGCGCTTCGGCAGCCTGAAGCGCACCATCATCGGCGGTTCGGCCTGCCCGCCGGCGATGATCCGGAGCTTCGAAGACGACTTCGGCGTGCAGGTGCTGCACGCCTGGGGCATGACCGAGATGAGTCCGCTCGGCACCGTGAACACCTTCAAGAACCGCCACCTCGCGCAGACCAAGGCCGAGCGCGACGCCTTGCAGAACAAGCAGGGCCGCGTGATCTACGGCGTCGACCTGAAGATCGTCGACGACGATGGCCGCGAGCTGCCGCGCGACGGCAAGGCCTACGGCGACCTGCTGGTGCGCGGCCCCTGGATCTGCAGCGAATACTTCAAGGGCGAAGGCGGCAACCCGCTGGTCGACGGCTGGTTTCCGACCGGCGATGTGGCCACCCTCGACCAGGACGGTTTCATGCAGATCACCGACCGCTCGAAGGACGTCATCAAGTCGGGCGGCGAATGGATCAGCTCTATCGATCTCGAGAACACCGCCGTGTCCCATCCGGCCGTGGCCGAGGCCGCGGTCATCGGCGTGGCCCATCCCAAGTGGGACGAGCGCCCGCTGCTGATCGTCATGAAGAAGCCGGGCGCCGACGTGACTCGCGAGGAACTGCTGCAATTCTTCGAGGGCAGAGTGGCGAAATGGTGGATTCCGGACGATGTCGCGTTCGTCGATTCGCTGCCGCACACCGCCACCGGCAAACTGCTCAAGACCCGGCTGCGAGAAGACTTCCGCGACTACCGGTTGCCGACGGCATGAGAGCGCATTCGTTCATCGACCTTTCCTGGAGATCCCGCATGCCCAGAACGCTCCTGCTGGTGGCGATCCTGTGCCTCGCCACCACCGCCAACGCCGCCGTCAACAAGTGCAAGGACAAGACCGGTGCCGTGGTCTACTCAGAGCAGCCCTGCGACAAGATCGGGGCGACCAAGGTCAAGGCCTTGTCGAAGGCCGACCTCAAGGGCAATGACGTGCACGCCAAGGAACCGCCGCCGCCGAAGCCCGGCGAGCTGGCGCCCCTGCCGGTGCCGGCTGGCGGCGCGAAACCGAAGCCGTCGACCGACCGCGACTGACCGGAGAGGGGTCTTGCAAACCGCCCGACCAGTCGGGGCGGCGAGCGGAGAGGGAGGTCTGCAAAGCGGAGGGGCAGCGCCCACAGGGTCCCCCGAGGACGCTGCGCCCCCCCAAAGTGGGGGGAGGGCGAAGCGCAGCGCAGCCTGGGGGGCGTAGTACTTCAGGACGCCAGTATTTCCAGATTGTCGATCAGTCGGGTAGCGCCGAGCTTGGCCGCACCCAGCACCACCAGCTCCTTCTCGCCGTCCTCGGACTGCATCAGCGTGCGGCGGCTGCGTACCATCACGTAGTCGATGTGCCAACCGTGCCGGGCGAGTTCGGTGTCGGCGCCGAATTCGATCGCCTCGAAATTGAGGTCACCGGCTTCGACCTGCTCCTTCACCCGCGCGAGCACCCGATGCAGGCGCGGGGCCTCGGCGCGCTCGGTCTCGCTCAGGAAGCGGTTGCGGGAGCTGAGCGCCAGGCCATCAGGCGCCCGCACCGTCTCGGCGCGCACGATCGAGATCTGCTGGTAGTCCTTCTTGCCGAACACCGCGATCTGCGGCTGCACCGCATTGAACAGCTTGAGCACCACCGTGGCCATGCCACGGAAGTGCCCCGGCCGGAACCGGCCTTCGAGCTTGTTGGCGATCGGTGGCGGCTCGACCCCGAACACCTGGGGCTCGGGGTACATCTGGGTTACGTCTGGGTGGAACACGATGTGGTTGCCGGCGGCGGCGAG
>JANMWG010000040.1:0-2005 GCA_031393885.1 Betaproteobacteria bacterium
GCATGCTCGAGCAACGCATCGCGCAACTCCTGCCACCGCTCCAGCGCAAAACCGTAGGCTTGGAAGAACGACGCCTTGCCTCGCCCGTTGATCGGGTGCAACAGGTACTCGTCGATCTTGCTGCGATCGACGCGGCGAATGTCGGGCAGGACCGGGGTGTTCGGCATCAGCGGCTTTCGATCACACCACCAGTGCGCCGCTCATCAGGCGGGGGAGGAGGAGGTCGCGGGCGGACTTGAGCTTGGTGACTTGCTCGGCAAGAACCTCTCGTTGCCGAAAGATAACGGCCGCAACCTGTCCGAACGCACGCAGCGTTGTCGCATCTGGCAACACAAACTCAAACTGCGACATCAAGTCCTTTGTCAGCGCTTCACGCGTCGAGCCGGTCTGTGCATAGGAGAGCAGTTGGCGCTTGCGCTGCTCCGAATTGATGGCGCAGAGCAAGTAGTACGGATCGATCTTGTTCTGGTCGGCACGAATGATCATGACGTGTTGGTTCACGCGAGCGGGTAGGTGGCACTGCGGCACCATGCAGCATCGAGCCACTGACGCGCCGGTGATGTTCAGCAGGATGTCGTTGTGCTCGACCGCAACGCCATCTAGCCGTGCCGCCTGATCCACGTCGATATACGCCAAGCCATCATCGACGAAGTTGAAGTCATAGACGTTCTGGCTCCGAATGAGCGCGATCCCAGCAGCGACGTAGGCCGACTCGCCGCCACGCGGCGTGGCGCCGCTACCGATCTTGGCCGTCAAGCTGCCCAGAGGCACATGAGACCATCCCTTCGGCAGCGCACCTTTAGCGGGTAATCGTTCATGCCCCGGGAACCGCAGCCGCACGAACCACTCGTCGAACAGCAACCGCACCGAGTCTTCCAGAAGCTTGATGCGGCGGCGGTTGTTGTCGATCAGGTCGTCGTAGTCCTGGAGAGCTTCTGCGACAGCACGCTGAGTGTCCATTGGGGGCAGCTCGAAAGTGAACGCCCCTATCTCCCTCGCACTGATGTGGGGGACGGTAACGCCCCGAGCCGCGTTCTTGATGTAAGCCTCGAACTGCGGCGAGGCAATCAGGAATTGCAGAAATGACTGCTCAAGCCCTTGGCGAGCCCGCAGCCGTGCTACTCGTTGAACAACCAAAGCGTCAGGAGCTTGGTCGCCAATGCGTGCGAACTTCAGTCCGGCAGGAACCCACGGCCGGTCCATCGCCAGCACCACATCTCCCGGCAAGAGTTTGAACTCATGAAGATCATCGAAACGGCTTCTCGGCCACCGCTTCGAGATATCCCATAGAACCTGTCCCTGCCCGATGTTCTCGCCCTTTACCAGGTGAACATCGTCCGCGTCGTCAGTGAATGCGGCGCTGGCAAATGGGTATCCACTGAAGATCTCGCAGTGGCTTGCAAGTGCAGCCGATTTCCATCCCGGTCGGCTCATGCCGCGATTCTGCCCAGATACCGATCAATTCGATCGGCCAGCACGGCTGCGTTAGCGTTGAGGTCCGCCAATTCGACCTGGATCTCATGCATGGCGTCGCCGAAGTCGAAGTCCTCTTCGTCCTCGACCACTACCACCCCGACATACCGCCCCGGCGTCAGACTCCAATCTGCCGCCTCGATCTCGGCGCGCGTGACCGCCTTGCACAGCCCCTGCACGTCGCAGTAGCGCCCCTCTGGGAAGCGCTCGATGAGCCATGCCGCGTGACGCTGAAAGTGGCGCACTTGCTTCAGGTGCTCTACAGCGCCCTCGCGCGCAACTTCGAGCGACTTGCGCGCACGACCGATCTCGCGCGTCGGCCACAACTCGCCGTCTCCGGCACCGAGCTGCTTCTCGGCCAGGTCGAGCAGCCGCGCGGTCGCGCGCGCCGCATGGTCGAGTGCGGTCATCAGCGACCGGGCCTCGTCCGCGAATCGGGCCAGCGCGTCCCGATGAAGCGCCACGCTACCCGCAAAGCCTGGGTCAGCGCGCAGGTGGCTGGCCGACAGATCGCTGCTGAGCCGTCGCAGCG
>JANMWG010000054.1:0-4673 GCA_031393885.1 Betaproteobacteria bacterium
GCTACGACGCTCGCGCGTGATTGCTACATCACGGGCGCAATCCGCGTGGTCATGACGGGAACTTCATGAGGCGCTCGGCTGCATGTCTACGCCAGCTTTCGGTCAACTCGATTGGCAGGTTGTAGGACGCTTGACGACCCATAGGAGCCAGCGGCGGTTTTCTCAGCGAACGACCGGTCTACCTTGGAACTTGACCTTCGCCGACGCCCGCCAAGAAAGACAGTGAGCGGCCGTTCGCGCATGCCGACCGGCGACCGCGACAATTTCGAGGCTGAACGGCTGCATCCGACGGTCACGAACCATCGCTGCCGACCCATCTCAGAAAGCCACTTGTCGATATTCAACGCCGGAAAGCCGACGTTGTCGGCACTCAGATCGAATCGTCGGTTTGCTCCCACCAGGGCGCGCGGCGATCGTGGTCGTGACGATTCAAGGGTGCCTCTATTTGTCGATGAACACAGCGCGATTCGCTCGTCTCCCCGGGTGCCCAAACCGAGACCTAAGTGTCGCGAGGACGTATCGAGTGGCGGACGCGACGGCCACGAGTGCCAGTATCGTGCCAACGATACTGATGAAGACAGTGACGTTGTGTCCAAGCCTGCCGTCCAGTGCCAAGTTGTCGTACACGAATTTGCCAAGTTGCCAGAACGGGTTGTGCGCTCTGAACCACTGCAATCGAGCGTCGTCGTCCGTCAGATCAGGCTGCACTTTCTCAAGTATGTTGTCGGCTACTGGAATGAGCACATCGGCAAGCTTTGACAAAGCCAGCGGCCAGATGGCCAATCCAACGACCAATACGATCTGAAACTGAAGAAGAGCAAACACTCTCTTCATCAGAGTGTGACGGTCCCGCGGACTGTTCGAGCTCGAAGTCAGGTAGTGTGCATCCCTATCGGCCGAATCCGAGGTTAGCCATCGCGTCAGAGATGCAAGCGTCCCATCCTGCTGCTTTCCCTTGTACTTGAAATAGGCGGTGTGCGCAGAAAACAAAAGGCGGCTGCTCGACGCAACAAGGTTGCGGGGTCTTGGAATGCTCGCATCAGACGGCACAGCTTCAATCGGACTCGCGACGGCATCGATTGGATCGTAGAGATTTACCCAGACAAAGTCCTTGCCGAACCGCCCATCTCGTGCGTACGGGACAAGATTGGACCAAACGTGCGAGAAGGTCATGATCGGGCTCCCGTACGTCACTAACCCCCGGAGGCGCGAAAAAATCAGCGCCGGGGAGATCGCATCGGTCGACTTCAACCAAGGGGGGATGACCGGCTCATCGACATGCGGAACTGCATCGTCGCTGACCGAACACCGATAGGCTCCCAGTGAGTGCCAACGCTCGTACGAGACAAGTCTAGCCAAGGCGCGCGGGCTCATATTGAGGACTCGGTGCGCGATCACTGAGCCGAGACTGTGGCCGAGGACGTACCACTCGTCGTAGTCGGACGTCGCCACGGAAACGAGGCGTTCGATGGTTCGACGATGGATGCTATGCCGTCGCGGTTGACGAAAGTCCTCAGTTGTTCCAGTGACCGCGCGCGGGTCTTCAACGTACAGCTGTAGGCTGCTGAGATAAGTGAAGACGGTGCGGAAGAGATGCAATCGACCAACAAATGGAATGATCGACGCGATGAGAAAGACGATGTGGAATGGGAAAAGCAGTATGAAGACGAGCGTGATTCGCAGCAGCAGATGCGTTCGATACCATCCCAACCAGCCGCGGACTGACTGGACGGTGGTGGAGTGCACATAGCTTTCGGTATCTCTGCCATTCACACGACCTTTTGTGCCAGCGAGGGAAATCGCCCAAGCCCAGAATCCCAACACGGAGATGGCGCTTTCACGTTTCCCCAGGTCGCGCCACCAAACCTCGTGCAAGTCGATTAGCAACTCTAAATCTGAGGTGCGTATGACGATCGTTGCGTCAGGCGGCTCGCCCCTTTGCGGTACCTTGTTGACTGTTTCACTTCCTGTGGCTGTGATGCCACCTGGGAGCATCTGAACACCAACGTTCTCATCTCCAAATAGGTCACCAGCTTGCCTGGTGATGCTGTCAAGCACGTGTTGGAGATGCTGCTTGGGCCCTTGATCGCCAATCCCATGGATAAGCAGTAGCCCAATCCGTTTACGCGTCATGCCGCCCCCTTCGCTACGATCGTACTTTTCGGAAGTGGCGAAACTAACATTCAATCAGGTTGTCGATTGCCTGCGGCCGCCAGCGAGATTTGGATACGCCTTGATGTAGAGGGTACCGGTCTTCGGTTGCCATTCCGCCACCAATTGCTCGGGCTTGTGATGGGAGCGTTCACAAATTTGAGGATGGAAGGCCGCACCTGCCCGCTGGCTATACCGAATGCAGCAAGGCCAGTACGAGGACGCCGTACACCGTCACGCCTAAGGCGCCGAACAGGCTAAATACGAGCAGGCCGATGGCGGACAGCAGGATCGCCACGAGCAGCCAGACGATGAAGCAGATGTTCGAGAAGAAGGCGATACCGGGATCTTGCGATACGGCGATCCTGTAGGACGCTAAGGAAACCGTCTCTCCGCGCACCATGTACGCTAGGAACGCGTTCATCTTTTCGGTGCTCTGGGTCGGGAGCCCGGTGCTGTGTCCGCCGGAAGAGAAATTCAGGTTCTCGACCTGTGCAGATGCACCACCGGCGCCAGCTGCCAGGAAGCCGCGGAAGCCTGCTCCCCCCAGGTCCCACCATCCCCGGGTTGGTTGCTGGTTCAGCCAGCCGGCCACCAGTTCGAACAGCCGGGGAAAGAAGGCTACGACCCAGTCGGCGGTCGCCACGACATTGACGACGAACTCGACACGTCCCGCTTGGATCAGCGTGTCCCAGGGATAGTGCGAAGGAACCACGCTGCCGGCGAAGAACACCCTCCGGACCCGCATCGTCTTGTAGTGCACCAGCGCGCTGGCTAGTAGGTAGGTGCCGTTGCTGTGCCCCATGTAGTCGACGGACTCGGCGTTGGGGAATCGCGCCAGATTCTCCGTGTAGTCGTCCATCAGCATGCGCACCTTGATCTGCCGGTCCCCATACGTCAGAAACGGGGCCATGGGAAAGAAGCCGTACTTCCTGGTTACGGCGACGGCTTTCTCGCCCTGCATCTCGTAGGCCTTGGCGATCTCGCCTCGCACGTGGTCGGTCCACTCGCCCCAATCCCGGATGCCATGCATCACGTAGACGATGCGCCTGACCTCCCGGTCTTCGGCAGGCAATTGCGGCTCGATGTCGTCCGGTTCAAGCCCGTCCAAATCCCCTTGGATGGCAAGTTTGACCAGGCGTCGTCTCTCCTCGGCAGCTTGACCGCGAGCGCCGTGAAGCGAGTTGCCGATCGCGGCGTGGGAGGTTTGCAGCAAGCTCTTGAACTTTGATCCACGCGCGACGTACAGGTCCATCCCGTCGTTGTGGTGCACGATGCCGTCTTTGTCCCCGATGAGCTGAATGACGGTGGGAAAGGCCTTGGCGCCATTGGCCACCGCCTCGTTGCGTGCGAGTCGAAGCCATTGCACGCGCGAATCGGCCATGAAAGGCTCGCCGGCGAGGAAGCTTCTGACGAACCGGCAGATCCCCAAGACCCTGGCGACCTTGACGAGAGCCAGTGCCAGTAGGCACTCAGCCCAAGAACGGTTCTCAGGACGGGGCCAGAGCCTGATGCCGCGGCTCAGTCCCGCTAGCATCACGATCCGGGAAACAGTCGCGGGCCAATCCCGAGGCGGGGTCTTTCGGGGGCGGTCTTCCTCGAAGCCAGAGCCCCAAAGGAACGCCTTGCGGGCGATGGCGGCACCAGCGCTGTGCCCGACCATGACAATCTCGCCGTACTGGCCCTGTTTAAATCGCTGGTAGATCGCTTCCTCGAGCACATCCGCGACGGTGTAGGGACTGAGATTCGTGATCCAGGAGCAGCGATAGTGCAAGCAAAGTACGTCGGCCAAGGGGAGGGCCTGCATTGCCAGGCGCACTGCACTCTGGAAGCGCCGGTAGCCGCCCATGCCATGAACCATAACCAACAATGTTCGCTGGCCGGTCGTGGGTGACGTAGAACGTACCAGCGTTGCATTGACTGAGGCACCCCGCGCCAGCCAGCCCAGCAGTCCCAGGAAAATGGCCAGTGCGCCTGCGGCGAGTAACCAAAGGACAAAACTGTCTGTCAGGCTCAGCGCGCTGCCCCAACTTCGGGTGTCGATAGACACTGGCTTCCTCCCTTCTTCGTCTTCGGGGATGCCGCCTGCCCAAGGGCGTGGCCAAGGCGAGGGAAAAGAGAGTATGACCGCCATCCCTCGCGGCGCAAAGCTTCCGGGCACGCCGGCGGTGCCCGTGCCAGCGACAGAACCAAGGTCGGCAGTCCCCGTTCGCCGAATCGAACTGCGGACATACGCCCTGCGTGAATGCCGACCGGCGGCGCAAGACCGTGTGCGGCTGCTTTGGAGAATGAACCTCTTTGAGTGGCCGTCGGCCGATGGCGGCTGTACTTTGAAACCGAGCGTTGGCGCGGCGATTTTCTGGCCGATGGTATGACCGCATCTGGCCGTCAAGAACCGGTCGCGAACGGCAGCTTGACCGCCAGTCAGCTCGCAGATCGGTGTGGACAGAAGACTGCGGGCGAAGGCACGACGTTCATCAAGCCCCCCTTCCCCACGGACCGAACAGGATCAGGTTCAACGC
>JANMWG010000055.1:0-5106 GCA_031393885.1 Betaproteobacteria bacterium
GGTGCTCGCGCGCCAGCTCGAACGCCACTACCTCGCCAACCCCGAGCAGCACGCCCAGTTCGCGCTGCTGACCGACTGGGCGGACGCCATGCAGCCGCGGCTGGAAACCGATGCCGCGATCCTCGCGGGCGCCACCGCCGCCATCGCCGAGATCAACCGGCGCCATCCGCCGGACGCCGGGCGCGGTGAGCGGTTTCTGCTGCTGCACCGGGAGCGCAGTTGGTGCCAGACCGAAGGTCGCTGGGTCGGCTGGGAGCGCAAGCGCGGCAAGCTCGAACAACTGGTCGCGGTGCTGGCGGAGGAGTCGGGTGGGCCGTTTTTAGCGCTCGGACCGCTGTCCATTGTCACGCCGGCAACCCGATACATCGTGACGCTGGACAGCGACACGCAGTTTCCGCCTGGTCGCCTGCGAGAACTGGTCGGGATCGCGGCGCACCCCTTGAACCACCCACGCATCGACCCGGCGCTGCGTCGCGTCGTGGGCGGCTACGGCATCCTGCAACCGCGGGTCGCGACCCCGCTGCCGCGGCCAGAGGAGGCCACGCCGTATCACTGGCTGTTCGCCGGGCAGTGCGGCGTCGACCCCTACAGTGCCGCCAACTCCGAGGTCTACCAGGATCTGTTCGGCGAGGGCACCTTCACCGGCAAGGGCTTGCTCAATGTCGGCGCGATGCATGCGGTGCTGGCGCAGCGCCTGCCGGCGCAGCGCATCCTGAGCCACGACCTGCTGGAGGGGGCGTTCGCCCGCTGCGCGGCGGTGACCGACGTGACCGTGATCGAGGACATGCCGATCCACGCCGACGTGGCGGCGGCGCGCGTGCACCGCTGGACGCGTGGCGACTGGCAACTGCTCACGATCCTGCTGCGCCCGCGGCGCTATCCCATCGGCGCGATCAATCGCTGGAAGATGCTGGACAACCTGCGCCGCTCGCTGGTGGCGCCGATGTCGCTCGCACTGGTGAGCGCCAGTCTGGTGACGCCGGCAGTCCCGCCCTGCGCGGCGCTGGCGCTGGTGGCGGCGGGATTCTGCGGCGGACCGATCATCGGCGCGCTGACCGGCCTGGTGCCGAGCGGGAAACGGTTCGCGCCCGGCTACTTCTATCGCAAGGGGGGCGCCGATGTGGTACGGGCGCTCGCGACCGGCGTCTGGAGCCTGGCACTGCTGTTGCAGCAGGCGTTGCTGGTCGGCGATGCCGTGATGCGTGCTCTGTGGCGCATGCTGGTCTCGCGGCGTCACCTGCTGCAATGGACGACGGCGGCGGCCGCGCAAGCCGCCGCGAGCATCGACCTGATGACGCTGGTGCGCCAGCATCGCCAGGTGAGCCTGGCCGCGATCGTCCTGACGGTGACGCTGTTCGCGCTCGGCACCCCGCACCCGGGGCTGGTGGCGACCCTGGGTCTGGTCTGGGTGGCATCACCGCTGTGGGTATGGTGGGTCAGCCGACCGCGCGCTGCCGCCGCCGGCGAGCATGGCATCGCCGAGGCCGACCAGTGCTATCTGCAGGCGGTCGCGCGCGATTCGTGGCGGCTGTTCGAGCGCTGGGTCACCGATGACGACCATCAATTGCCGCCGGACAACGTGCAGACCCTGCCGCACACGATGGTGGCGCATCGCACCTCGCCGACCAACATCGGCCTGTATCTGCTTAGCGTGACCTGCGCGCGGCGGTTCGGCTGGATCGGCAGCGAAGACATGGTGGCGCGGTTGGAGGCGACGCTCGCCACCCTGGCGCGGTTGCAGCGCCATCACGGCCACTTCCTCAATTGGTACGACACCAGGACGCTCGAACCGCTGCTGCCGGCGTACGTGTCGACGGTGGACAGCGGCAACCTGTGCGGACACCTGCTGGCGGTGGCCGAGGCGTGCCTCGAGATGGCGACGGATGGCGCGGCCGAGGGCTGGACCGAGGCCGCGATTGCGGCGGCGCGCGAGCGGTTGTCGGCGCTGCCAACGGCATCGATGTCCGCCGCGGCGCATGCCGGCCTCGAAGCCTTGCTCGCCGAGCACGATCCACCGGGCCGGCTGCGCGCCGATCCGTCCGGGTTCACCGCGCTGCTCGCCGCGGCGCGCGCCGATCTGCTCATCGTGACGCAGACCACCGATGGCGGGCTCGCGGACGACGCCGATGCCTTCGCCGCGCTGCTCGGCGACTACCTGGCCACGCTGGCCTCCGCGCTGCGCGACGTGTCGGCCGCCACGGCGCAACCGCCGATCGCTCAACGTCTGCGTGCGGTCGCGGTGACCTGCCGCCGCATCGCCGCCGAGGCCGAGTTCGGTGTCCTGTTCGATCGGGGCCGGCGCCTGCTGCGTATCGGCTACCGGGTGGCGGAGCAGCAGCACGACGCCGCGTGTTACGACCTGCTCGCTTCCGAGGCGCGCCTGACCAGTCTGTGGGCGATCGCCAAGGGCGACATCCCGGTGGTGCACTGGGCGGCACTCGGCCGGCCAGCCTACGCGCTCGGCTCGCACGCGGGTCTGCGCTCGTGGGCGGGATCGATGTTCGAGTACCGCATGGCGAGCCTGGTACTGGACGAGCCGCAGGGAAGTCTGCTGGCCGAAGCCGGCCTGGTCGCGCTGCGGGAACAGATCGCGTTCGGACGTGCTCACGACACGCCCTGGGGCATTTCCGAGTCCGCCTACGCCGCACGTGACCACACCCTGGCGTACCAGTACGCCCCCCAGGGCGTGCCACGGCTGGCGCTGCGCCGGATCCCGCAGGACGATCTGGTGGTGGCGCCCTATGCTTCGGTGCTCGCGGTCGAACTCGATCCTGGGCGTACCGTCGAGAACCTGCGGCGGCTGGAGCAGCTCGGTGCCCGCGCCGTGCTCGGCTTCATCGAAGCGCTCGATTTCACGCCGGAGCGGCAGATCGGCGCTGCTTTCACCCTGGTGGCGACGCACATGGCGCACCACCAGGGCATGAGCATCGTGGCGCTGACCAACTTGCTGTTCGGGGGCCTGGTGCGCACCTGGTGCATGCGCGATGCCCGGATCGCTGCCGTGGCGCCGCTGCTGCACGAAGCCCCGCGGCGGCAGCTCTCGCGTCTGCTCGAACCGGTGGAACGCGTGGTAGCCACCGACCGGCGCCTGCGCAACGCCGGTCCGGTCTGCGACATCGATCCGGCGCAGACCCGGTTGCAGCCGACGCATCTGTTGTCGAACGGGCGCTACTCGGTGCTGGTGCGCGCCAACGGTGCGGGCTGGAGCCGGTTCGGCGCGGCGGCGGTGTCGCGCTGGCGCGACGACGCGCTGCGCGATGGCTACGGCACCTTCTTCTACCTGCGCCGCGCGGCCGGCGCGGCGCCCGCGTCGCTCACCTACCGGCCCGCGCCCGCGCCATCGGCCCGCTATCGCAGCGTCTACCATATCGACCGCCTGCAGTTCGAGACCACGTGGCCCGACCTCGCGGTGCAGAGCACGCTGTGGGTCAGCCCCGAGGACGACATCGAGTTTCGCCAGATCGAGCTGCACAATCGCGGCGACGCGGCGATCGAACTCGATCTGCTGTCCTGCTTCGAGGCCAGCCTGGCGCCGCCGCGGGCCGACGAGGCGCACCCGGCCTTCGCCAATCTGTTCGTGCAGGCCTGCTGGTCGCAGACCCGGCGCGCGCTGTTTCTCGAGCGCCGGCCACGCCTCGCGGCCGAGCCCGAAATGCACGTGGTGCATTTTCTCGCCGAAACCGATCCCTCGGTTGGCGCCGTGAGCGCGCAGGCCGACCGCGGGCTATGGCTGGGACGTTACCGTGACGCCAGCCAGCCGCTCGCCGCCTTCGCTGCACCCGCTGCACCCGGTGCCGAGCCGGTGTCGATCGCCACCGGCCTGGACCCGGTCGCAGCACTGTCGGTGCGGCTGCGACTCGGTCCCCAGGGACGCGCGCGAGTCACCATCGCGACCGCCGCGGCAGACACGCGCGCCGCCCTGGATGTACTGGTCGACCGCTACAGCCAGCGAGCCAACATCGCGCGCGCCTCGATGATGTCGGCGACGTTCGCCGGCATCCGGCTGCGCGAGCTGCGTCTCAACCCCGAGCAGTTGGCGGCGATCCTGTCGCTGACCACGCTGGTGGTGTTCACCATCGCGCGCAATCCGGGCGGCGGCGGCGGCGGCGAAGGCGGTGCCGTGTGCGACCGGCGCACCCTGTGGCGCTTCGGCATCTCCGGCGACCATCCGCTGGTCGTCGTGTTCGCCGGCGAGCCCGACGCGCTCGCCCTGGTCGGCTCGCTGGTGCACGCGCTGCGGCTGTGGTCGTGGTCCGGGGTGCCGGTCGATCTGGTCGTGGTCAACACCGAACCGACCTCGTACCTGATGCCGTTGCAGCGCGAATTCGCCGTGCTGCACGAGCGCTTCGCCGCCGAATCGCGGTCGCCGTCGGTGCCCGCCACCGGTGGCATGCACGTGATCCGTGAGAGCGATCTGGCGCCTGAGGAACGCTCGACGCTGCGCAATCTGGCCGCGGTGCGCATCGTCGGCGACGGGCGGCCGCTGAAGCGGCATGTGCAGGACCTGCTGGATGCCCATGCGGCGGCCGTGGCCGGCGCCCGCCCGGAACCTCGCACCCTGGTGCGCCAGTCGGTTGCCGCGGCGGCGGTGGCAGCGGCGCCGCGCGGCGGTTTTCAGCCGGCGAGCGGCGAGTTCCGCTTCGAGGTCGACCGCCGTCACCGGCCGCCACGCCCGTGGATCAACGTGCTGGCGAATCCGGCGTTCGGCTGCCAGATCGCGGACAGCGGCGCCGGTTACACCTGGGCGGAGAACAGCCGCCTGCATCAGCTCACCGCCTGGTCGAACGATCCGGTGAGCGATCCGGCAGCCGAGTGGTTCCTGATCGAGGATGCCGAGACCGGATCGATCCGGAACGTCGCGGGGCCGGCCGCCGGTGACGAGACCCTTGGCGTCCGCCACGGGCAGGGCTACACCAGCTTCGAACAGAATGTCGGCGCGTGCATGGTCAAGGCGACCTGGTGCGTAGACACGGTCCAGGCGGTGAAGCACGTGCACATGGTGATCATCAATCGCAGTGCCGGCGCGCAGCGCCTGCGCCTCGTGGCGGTGGTGGAATGGATGCTCGGCGGGCGCCGCGGCGATCGTGGCACGGTGCGCACCGGTTT
>JANMWG010000062.1:0-4441 GCA_031393885.1 Betaproteobacteria bacterium
GCGGCGAGCACCGTCTGTGCCGACTTCTTCTGCTCCGCATCACCTTCCTCGAGTACCTCCTGGAGAATCTCGCGTGCGCCTTCCTTGTCGCCCATCTCCTGGTATGCCTTGGCGAGATCGAACTTGGTCTGGACGTCGTACCACTTTTCGTCTTTCTCGCCGCTTGCGGGCGCGCTGCCACCACCGAGGTCGAGGTTGATGCCGGAAAGGTCGATGTCCGGTGCCACGGTGACCGGGCCACCGGTCTCCATGTCCATGTCGGACAGGTCGAACATGATGCCGCCATCGTCTTCGGGAGTGGCGGCCGATGCCGCTTCGGGTGTGCCCGAGGGGCCGGAATCACCGCTCACGTCGAAGTCGAAGTCGAGACCACCGCCGGCCGCGGTGGCCGCAGTGGTGCCCGCCACCGGCGCGGACATCTGTACCGTCGCTTCGGTGCCGAGACCCGCGAGGGTGGCGCCGGGGTCGAAGAAAGCATTGTCGGCGGAAGGCGGCAGCGTGCTGTCGACCGAGCCGAGATCGAAGTCGGTCTCGGTCAGGGTCGAGGATGTCGCTTCGCCGCTGAGGCTGCCGAGATCGATGTCGGTCGAAGTGCCGGTCGGACCGCCCTCGGCTTCGTCGAACCCGAGGTTGAAATCGAGATTCTCGGCGGGCGCGGCCACAGCACCCGCCGCTGCCGCGGCGGCAGCGAGACCCGCGACGCTGGTAACGACCGTCGTCACGCTGCTATCGTCCGAACCGGCGCCCGGACGTGCCGATGCATACCGCGGATTCTCTGGATCGATCTGGTGGCCGAGCGCGACCGTCTTGTTCCAGAGTTCACCGCGCCCGCCGGTGCCGATCTGGAGTTCTTTGGCGATCTGGTCGAATGCGGCAACATCCTTGCGCTTGGCGTAGAGCTCCAGCAATTTGCCATGCAGTTCGTAGCGTTTCGGGGTGACCGCAATCGCTTCCTTGAGACGCTCTTCCGCCAGATTGTCGCGCCCGTAGGTCAGGAAGATCTCAGCCTCGGCGAGGGCGTCGCCCTCTTCATTCGGGTCAGCGGACGGGGCAGAGGCCTTATCGGTCCGTCCCGCTTCGTCCGCCACGGCGACCGCCTCATCCGCGACCGGGTTTTTCTTGAAGATACCGCGAGCGGCGGCTTTGGTCGCCGGGGCGTCCGGGGCACCGGTGCGACGGCGCCTTGCCATCATGTAGCCGACGCCGCCCAGCCCCAGCAGGCCGACGATACCGCCGCCGAGCAGCGCCGGATTTTGCAGGACTTCGTCGACCAGGCTCGGTGGCGGCGGCGGCGGCGGCACCAACTTGCGTTTGGGTTTCGGCGACGGCAGCGGCTCCTGGGTCGCACCGGGCACGGCGGGAACCGGAGCGGCGGCAGTACCCGGTTGCGGCGTCTTCGGTGGTTCCACCGGTGGCATCGCAACCGGTGTCTCTTCCTTGGCCGGCGCCGATGGGGCGGCGGCAGGCTTCAACGCTTCTGCGCCGCTCCTGGACTTCATTTCCATCAAGACCTGCATGTCCTTGACAGTTTTCTCGAGCGTGGCGACGCGCATGTTCGCTTCTTCGACCGTCTTGTTCTTCGCCGCGACTTCTTCTTCGAGGCTCCGCACCCGGTCGGCACCGGCTTTGCCGTCCTTTGCCGGCCCGGCCGATTTGCCGGGTTCACCCTTGGATAGCTTCAGGACTTCCTTGGGGGCTTCGGGGGGTGCGGGAACCTTGTCTTCCACCTTGGTTGTCACGGACCCGGACGCCGACTGGCCCGATCCCGCTTCGGCGGCCGGCGCGCCGCCTACGACCGAGGCAAGGCGCTCCCGATAGGCATTCCAGTCAGCGGCCTGCACCCGCACTTCCTTGTGCGCATCCGCAGGAGTGAGCGCGGCGAGTTCGGTGGCGTCCGGCAGCCGGAGCACGCGGCCGGCGCGAAGACGATTCATGTTCTTGCCGACGAAAGCCGCGGCATTGTTCCGGTACAACAGCACCAACATCTGGTCGAGGGAAACGTCCGCAAGCTTGTGCGTCTGCGCAATCTTCTCGAGCGTATCACCGCGCTTGACCTTGACCTCGTCGCCGGTCATCGGTTTCGGTGTGGAACCTGTTGCCGGCACGGAGGCCGACGGAGCGGCCGCGGTCGGAGCAGCTTCGATGGCGCCGGGCGCCGGCTTTGCCGGTGCCGGCTCGGCTTTTGGTTCGGGCGCGCTGGGAGCCGCCTTGACTTCGGGGGCTGGCTTCGCCGCTTCGGTCTCGGTGATCGTGGGCGGGTCGAGCAGCGCCGTGTAGGCGCGAACCAGACGGCCGGAAGTCCATGACAACTCGACCAGGAAATCGATGAACGGCTCGTTCAGCGGCTGATAGGAAACCACCTTGACGTAGGAGTCGCCGTTGGGGCGCTTTTCGACTGACAGCTTGAGCCCGGAAACATAGGCGGTGAAGGGCAGATCGGCCTGCTTGAAGGCATCGGGAGAAGCCAGTTTCACCGCGAGGGACGAGGCTTCGTCTTTCTTGACCGAAACCAGATCGACTTCGGCACGAAAAGGCTGGCCGAGCGACGACACGACGTTGAGTTTGCCGAGCCCTGCCGCATAGGTCGCCGCGGACCACGCGCCGAGAGCCATCGCAAAGGCGATCGCGCGAACCAGAGATTTGCCCACCGGACCACCCTTGGATTTCGAGATGTATAACAAAATTAACATCATGGGGTTAGAGATGCAAGCTAATCTCGCATCTCATGAAAGCCCCGGTTCAGGGTTCTTTTTTCGACTGATTTTAGGATTTGACGGCGGTTTTGGCTCGAACTGAAGGCACCCATCGATGGGTCGCCGGATTCGCTCACGGCGTTCGCACTCGATTGGACAGACATCCTTCGCCTGCTGCTATGACACGCAGTGTGAGGACCCGCTGACCACGGGTCAGGGCCAGCCGGGATCAGCGTTCGATCAGGATGCGCAGCATCCGCCGCAGGGGTTCAGCGGCGCCCCACAGCAACTGGTCGCCGACCGTGAACGCCGACAGGTAGGTGGCGCCCATGGGCAGCTTGCGCAATCGCCCCACGGGCACCTCCAGCTTTCCCGATGCGGCTGCCGGGGTCAGCGCGGCAAGGCTGGCCTCACGGGTGTTCGGGATCACCCGCACCCACTCGTGAGCTGCCGCCAGCAGGGCTTCGACATCGGCCAGAGGAACATCGCGCCTGAGCTTGATGGTCAACCCCTGGCTGTGGCTGCGCATGGCACCGATGCGGACACAGATGCCGTCGACCGGGATCACGTCGGCGCCCGCGCGGCCGATGATCTTGTTGGTCTCGGCCATGCCCTTCCACTCTTCCCGGCTCTGGCCATTGCCGAGATCCTTGTCGATCCAGGGCAACAGGCTGCCCGCCAGCGGGTGGCCGAACTGCGCCGTCGGAAAGTCGAAGCTGTTGATCGCCTGCGAGACCACGCTGTCGATCTCGAGGATGGAGGCACCTGGGCGATCGAGCAGATCGGCCGCGGCGGCGTGGGCGGCGCCCATCTGCTGCACCAGCTCGCGCATGTTCTGGGCGCCGGCACCCGAAGCGGCCTGATAGGTCATCGCCGACACCCATTCGACCAGCCCGGCCTCGAACAACCCGGCGAGCGCCATCAGCATCAGGCTCACGGTGCAGTTGCCGCCGATGAAATTGCGCCCCCCCGCGGCAAGCGCGGTGTCGATCACACCCCGGTTGACCGGATCGAGGATGATCACGGCGTCATCGCGCATGCGCAACGCCGAAGCGGCATCGATCCAGTAGCCGTTCCACCCCGCCGCGCGCAGCTTCGGGAACACGTCGTTGGTGTAGTCGCCGCCCTGGCAGGAGACGATGGCATCCATGGTGGCCAGAACGGCGATGTCGTCGGCGTCCAGCAACGGCCCGGTGTCGCGACCGACAGCCGGCCCGTCGCCGCCGACATTCGACGTGCTGAAGAACACGGGCTCGATCCGGTCGAAGTCGCGCTCCCATACCATGCGCTGCATCAGCACCGAGCCGACCATGCCGCGCCATCCCACGAACCCCACCCGCATATCCGCCATTTCCGTTCTCCAGGACGACCGCCGTCCGCTATCGATGTTGCCGCGCGAGCGCCGCCACCACGGCGGCCCCCATCTGTGCCGACCCGACCGTCGCCTCGCCCGGGCGGGCGATGTCCGCGGTGCGCAGGCCGTCGCTCAACACCTGGCGCACTGCACGCTCGATGCGATCGGCGGAGGTCTCATCGTTGCCCGAGTACCGCAGCAACATGGCAACCGAGAGAATGGTCGCGAGCGGATTGGCGACCCCCTTGCCGGCGATATCGGGCGCCGAACCGTGGATCGGTTCATACAGCCCCTTGTTGTTCGCGTCGAGCGAGGCCGACGGCAGCAGGCCGATCGAACCGGTCAGCATCGACGCCTCGTCGGACAGGATGTCGCCGAACATGTTGCCGGTGAG
>JANMWG010000065.1:0-5136 GCA_031393885.1 Betaproteobacteria bacterium
GCCAGCCGCTATCGCTTCTTCAGCTACGGCGACTGCATGTTCATCGATCGGGCGCCGATGGTGCCGGCGGGGTCGTGACGATGACATCGCCCGGGTTGCGCCCATGAGCCTGACATTCGAACTCCTCGCCACCGATGGCGCGGCGCGCTCCGCTCGCCTCACCGTCGACCACGGGGTGATCGAGACCCCGTTCTTTATGCCGGTGGGTACCTATGGGGCGGTAAAGGGCGTCGGCCCTGTCGATCTCCGGGCGCTGGGCGCGCAGATCGTGCTGTCGAACACGTTCCATCTCTGGTTGCGTCCTGGCCTGGAGGTGATCGAGGCCCACGGCGGCCTGCATCGCTTCATGGCCTGGGATGGCCCCATCCTCACCGACTCCGGCGGCTTCCAGGTGTTCAGCCTGGGGGCGCTGCGCAAGGTGACGGAGGAGGGGGTGAAGTTTCAGTCGCCGATCAATGGCGATCGCCTGTTCCTCACGCCGGAAGAATCGATGCGCATCCAGCGCGTGCTCGATTCCGACATCGTGATGATCTTCGACGAATGCACGCCGCATCCGGCCACCGAGCGCGAGGCGGCGGACTCCATGCGCCTGAGCCTGCGCTGGGCCGAGCGCAGCAGGCGCGGCTTCGAGGGCAACCCCAATGCGCTGTTCGGCATCGTGCAGGGCGGCATGTTCGAGCCGCTGCGTGACGAGTCGCTGCGCGAGCTGGTGAGCATCGGGTTCGACGGCTACGCCATCGGCGGGCTGTCGGTAGGCGAGCCTAAGGAGGACATGAATCGCGTTCTCGCGCACACGGCGCCGCAATTGCCGGCCGACAAGCCGCGCTACCTGATGGGCGTGGGCACGCCGGACGACATCGTCAACGCCGTGTGCGCCGGCATCGACATGTTCGACTGCGTGATGCCCACCCGCAACGCGCGCAACGGCTGGCTGTTCACCCGCAACGGCGTGGTCCGGCTCAAGAATGCCCAATATCGCGCCCGGCTCGACCCGCCCGACCCGGAGTGCGGTTGTGCGACCTGCCGGCAATTCTCGTTGTCGTATCTGCATCACCTGCACCGGACGGGCGAGATGCTCGGGGCAAGCCTGAACACGATCCATAACCTTTATTGGTATCACGAGCTGATGGCGGGCCTGCGCGGCGCCATCCGGGTGGGGCGGCTCGAGGCCTATGTGGCTGATTTTCGGGCCAGACAGGGTGGTGCGTGCTAAACTCGCCGCCGCTTTTGCGGGGTGCCAGTCGGCCCTGATCGGCGCTCTCCGCAGCGCATTTTCCAGAGGAAATCACAGTGCTCTTTTCGCAGGCTTGGGCCCAGGCAACCGGTAGCGGCCCTGGCGGGATGGATCTTTTCGGGCTCCTGCCCATCGTGCTGATGTTCGTCGTGCTCTATTTCCTGATGATCCGTCCTCAGGCCAAGCGCGCGAAGGAACACAAGAATCTCCTGGCCAACATCGCCAAGGGCGATGAAGTCGTCGCCGGTGGCGGCATGCTCGGCAAGGTCATGGAAGTGGGCGACACCTACGTGACCCTCGAGATCGCCGAGAAGGTCGAGATCAAGGTGCAGAAGCCCTCGATCCAGCTGGTGCTGCCCAAGGGCACCATCCGCAAAGCGAACTGAATCTTTCGAAGCCCCGCATGAATCGCTATCCGCTCTGGAAGTACATCCTGGTCGCCGTGGTGCTCGCGGTCGGCCTGTTGTACGCCTTGCCCAACCTCTTCGGCGAGGTGCCGGCGGTGCAGGTGTCCCCGCTCAAGGCCATCATCAAGGTCGATACCGCACTGATGACCCGGATCGACGCCGCGCTCGCCAAGGCCGGCATCGAAGAGCGCGGGGCTTTCCTCGATGCCACCGGTGCCAAGGTGCGGTTCGCCGACACCGACACCCAGCGCAAGGCCAGGGACGCCATCCAGGCGAGCCTCGGCAACGACTATGTCGTGGCGCTCAACATGCAGCCGGCAGCCCCGCGGTGGATGATCGCCATCAATGCGCTGCCCATGTATCTCGGGCTCGACCTGCGTGGCGGTGTGCATTTCTTGCTGCAGGTCGACATGGACGGCGCGCTCACCAAGTCGGCCGATCGCTACGCGGGTGACATCCGCGGCCTCCTGCGCGACAAAGATGTGCGGTACGCCGGCATCTCGCGTGAAGGCCAGAGCGTGCAGGTCAAGTTTCGCGACGAGGCCTTGCGCACCAAGGCGCGCGACCTGATCGGGCGCGATCTGCCCGATCTGGTGCTGAAAGATCAAGACGCCGCGGGCGAGTTCAACCTGATGGCGGTACTCAAGCCCGAAGCGCAGAAGCGCATCCAGGAATACGCGCTGC
The DNA here is from genome assembly GCA_031393885.1 of Betaproteobacteria bacterium. Taxonomy (GTDB): domain Bacteria; phylum Pseudomonadota; class Gammaproteobacteria; order Burkholderiales. Next base: position 2,326 of record JANMWG010000065.1, read on the forward strand.
AGCAGAACATCACCACGCTGCGCAACCGGGTCAACGAACTCGGCGTGGCCGAGCCCATCGTGCAGCAGTCGGGCGCCGACCGCGTGGTGGTGCAGTTGCCCGGCGTGCAGGACACCGCCAAGGCCAAAGACATTCTCGGTCGTACCGCGAGCCTCGAAGTGCGCATGGTCGACGAAGAGCACGCCGATCCCACCTCGGTGCAGGCGGCGATCAACGGCGATGTTCCGCTTGGCGACGAGCTGCTATATGAGCGCAGCGGCGTGCCGCTGCTGCTCAAGAAGCTGGTCGTGCTCACCGGCGACAGCATCGCCGACGCCCAGCCGGGTTTCGACCAGCAGACCAACGAGCCCGCGGTGCACATCAATCTCGACGGCAAGGGCGCGCGCGTGTTCCAGCAGCTCACCCGCGAGAACATCGGCAAGCGCATGGCGATGGTGCTGGTCGAGAAGGGCAAGGGCGAGGTCATCACCGCGCCGGTCATCCGCGCCGAGATCGGCGGCGGCCGGGTCCAGATCAGCGGCCGCATGAGCGTGAGCGAAGCCAAGGATGTGTCGCTGTTGCTGCGCGCCGGCGCGCTGGCGGCCCCGATGGAAATCGTCGAGGAACGCACCGTGGGCCCGAGCCTGGGCGCGGACAACATCGAGAAGGGCTGGAAGTCGACCCTGTTCGGTTTCTGCGCGATCAGCATCTTCATGATGATCTATTACATGGTGTTCGGGGTCATCTCGGTATTGGCGCTGGGTACCAACCTGATTCTCCTGGTGGCGCTGCTGTCGATGCTGCAGGCCACGCTTACGCTGCCGGGCATCGCGGCCATCGCGCTTACGCTCGGCATGGCCATCGACGCCAACGTGCTCATCAACGAGCGCATCCGCGAAGAGCTGCGCAACGGCACCACGCCACAGGCCGCGATCACCGCTGGCTATGAGCGCGCCTGGGGCACCATCTTCGACTCCAATATCACCACGCTCATCGCCGGTGTCGCGCTGTTCATGTTCGGTAGCGGCCCGGTGCGCGGTTTCGCGGTGGTGCACTGCCTGGGCATCATGACCTCCATGTTCAGCGCCGTGGTGGTGTCGCGCGGCCTGGTGAACCTGATCTATGGCAGCCGCCGCAAGCTCGACAAGCTGCCGATCGGCAACACCGACTGGCACAAGAAGGCGGTGGCGGCGTGAGGCGCGGAGCGTATTGCGCGACGCGATCCGACGACCGCATTGCAGTGGGTGGCGGGCAGCACGGTGTGCGCAGATCCCTCACCCCCCCGCCCCTCTCCCGGTGGGAGAGGGGAGCGTATGGCGCGAAACGGTCTGATGACCGTGTCGCGGACGGAGGTTAGCCATGGAATTTTTCCGTATCCGCAAAGACATCCCGTTCATGCGCCATGCGCTGGTGTTCAACATCATCTCGTTGATCACCTTCCTGTTGGCGGTGTTCTTCCTGGTCACCAAGGGTCTGCATTTCGGTGTCGAGTTCACCGGCGGCACCGTGATGGAAGTGGGCTACGGCCACACGGCCGATGTCGAGAAGGTGCGCGGCATCCTCCAGAAGAACGGCCTGTCCGACGCCACCGTGCAGAACTTCGGCGGTTCGGATACCGCGCTGATCCGGCTGCCGGCCAAGAAAAATGTGGCGGGCGCCACGCTGTCCGAAGACGTGATGAAGCTGCTCAAGGCGGAAGACCCGGCGGTCGAGCTTCGGCGGGTGGACTTCGTCGGTTCGCAGGTCGGCAAAGAACTGGTCGACAACGGCCTGCTCGCGCTGTTGCTGGTGGCGGCGGGCATCGTGATCTACCTCTGGATCCGGTTCGAGTGGAAGTTCGGCGTGGCCGCGATCATCGCCAACATGCACGACGTGATCATCATTCTCGGGTTCTTCGCGCTGTTCCAGTGGGAGTTCTCGTTGCCCGTGCTGGCGGCGGTGCTGGCGGTGCTGGGTTACTCGGTGAATGAGTCGGTGGTGGTGTTCGACCGGATCCGCGAGAACTTCCGCAAGATGCGCAAGGCGTCGGTGCCCGACGTCATCAACAACGCCATCACCAGCACCATCTCGCGCACCATCATCACCCACGGTTGTACCCAGGCCATGGTCACAGCGATCCTGCTGTTCGGTGGCGAGACGCTGCATTATTTCGCGCTCGCGCTCACCATCGGCATTCTGTTCGGCATCTACTCATCGGTGCTGGTCGCGAGCCCGCTGGTCATGTGGCTGGGCATCAGGCGCGAAGACCTCGTCAAGCCCGAAAAGAAGCGCGAAGAAGCCGTGGTCTGAGCGTTTTTCCCGTGCCCGGGTAGCGCCATGGAATGGTTCGCGCAGTTGCTCCAGTACATCGTGCACCTCGACGCGCATCTGCTCGGGTTTGCCAATGAGCACGGGCGCTGGATCTACGCGCTGCTGTTCCTGATCATCTTCTGCGAGACCGGCCTGGTGGTCACGCCGTTTCTTCCCGGTGACTCCCTGCTGTTCGTCGCCGGTGCGCTGGCGGGTGCCGGCGCGCTCGACATCGATGTCATGGTGATCGTGCTGGTCGTGGCGGCCATCCTCGGCGATTCGCTCAACTTCGGCATCGGGCGCTGGGTCGGTCCGCGCGTGTTCCGCTTCGAGGATTCATGGTTGTTCCGCCGCCGTTATCTCGACGCGGCAAACGCCTTCTACCAGCGCCATGGCGGCAAGACCATCGTCATCGCCCGCTTCGTGCCGATCGTGCGCACCTATGCGCCATTCGTGGCCGGCGCCTGCAGCATGGACTATCGTCGCTTTCTCGGCTTCAACGTGATCGGCGCCGTGTTGTGGATCGCGCTGCTGTCGTATGCC
>JANMWG010000066.1:0-2653 GCA_031393885.1 Betaproteobacteria bacterium
CTGCAAAGACTGGCACGAAGCCATCGCTCCGAACGGTCAACTGGAAGCTGGCCTTCCTGAAGCAATCCTTGGCGCTAGACGGCTTCTTCAAGTAGAGTCAGAGCGTCGCAACTGACCGTTGGGGCGTCCGCCGGTGCAACCTAACCCTTTACATCGAGGGGACGCTTTCCGGCCTACGGCCTCCAAGCGCCCCTCATTTCAAACGTTAGGCGTCGCAAGACCCACCGTCCCCACGCCCCAACACCATGAAGCCAAAACCAATGCTTGCGGTGCACGATGTTCAGGGTGAGCCTCCTCTGGAGGCTTGCACCGTTGAACAATGGTCTATTCGGGCTGGGCGTCCAAGTTCATGGTTGCGGGATTACTGTCGTGTGACGCAGTGTGGTACGGTAAAACAATGAGAATTCTTCTTGCGCTTGCGGTTGCGATCATCACCACTGCCAATGTCGCCGCGGAGCCGGCAGGGGTGCCCAGTCTTGTTGCGGCCGTGCCGTTGGAAGGGGCGCCCGAAGGCGCGCGCGCCTACCGCATCACTTACCACTCGACAGACGCCGGCGGTGCCCCAATCGACGTTACGGGCGTCGTGATCGTTCCGGCGGCAGACCCCCCAGAAGGTGGCCGAGACATCGTCGCTTGGGCGCACGGCACAAGCGGTATCGCCGATGCCTGCGCGCCGTCAACCAATAGCTGGTTGTTCAGCAGCATCGCCGGGCTGGCCAGCTTGCTCCAGCACGGGTACATCGTCGCCGCGACGGACTATCAGGGGCTGGGCGGCCCCGGACTCCACCCATATCTCGTAGGCCCCAGTGCAGCGCATTCCGTGCTTGACGCCGTGCGCGCGGCCAGGGAAGTGCCGCAGGCCTCAGCGAGCAACCGTTTCGTTGTCTGGGGCGAGTCCCAGGGAGGGCATGCCACGCTGTGGACAGCGCAGCTCGCAGCGGCCTACGCGCCCGAGTTGCAGCTCATGGGGGCTGCTGCTGCAGCGCCGCCGGTCGATCTGGCAGCGAACCTCACCGGCAATGCGAACGCAACCGTACGGGCGTTATCGACCGCCTATGCTGGAGCGTCGTGGTCGGAGGTCTATGGCATTCCCCTATCGACGATCACCGGACGGGTCGGGCAGGACCTGATCCGCCGGCTCGCCAAGAACTGTGTCACGTTGGATGGCTTCAAGATGCGGACCAAGATCGGGTTGGTGCGACTGACCGGCCAGCTACGCGGAGTCGACCTCAATGCATCGCCGCGCTGGGCTGAACTGATGCAGGCGAACTCCGTCGCGCCACGCAACTTCGGCATACCTCTGTTGGTCGCTCAAGGTTCGGCCGACCTCATCGTCTCACCAGCGGTGACGCACACCTTCGTGACGGGTCTGTGCCATGCCGGCCAGCCAGTGCGCTTCCTGGAAGTCGTTGGCGGCGACCATGTCACGATCGCCAAGCGCACCGCGACGATGACGATCGACTGGTTCGGCGACCGTTTCGCGGGACGGCCCGCGCCCGACGACTGCGGCCAGCGATGACCTACCCGGATAGCGGCAGCGATACGGGGAACCCTGCGGTCGCAAGCCCGGCACGGCGCAACAACGCGAAGACAACCTGTCATGAGTGTCGTCCGCAGTATCGACGGCTGCGGCCCGCTGGTTGGGCTCACCCAGTGGCGCAAGGTCTGGGAGCCGACGCCTCCCTTCCTTCAAGCGGACGTGCCTTAGGAACGACGCATAAGTCAAAAGTAAGGCGTCACGCCGCACGAGAGCTGAAGCACTTGGCCGGTAGGCATCCTCGCTTCGTTCCACCAGATCGCCGGTTTCCATCCGCGGCGCGTGTCGGCGACGTGCCAAGTGCTCAGTTCGTCTCGCGCCGCTTGTCGTCTTTTAAACGTATCAAAGGGGCCAGGGTCATGTTTTCAGGGGGATTGCATGAGGCCACGTCAACCCACCGTGCCCGGCTCTCTGACGTGACAAATTTGAACTCCCTTCGTCGATCGTCGCCGACAACGATGGGTCATTCCAGGTTGTCGCAGCCGGCTGCGGGCATTGGGTTGCCCCGCATGTCGGTTCCCGCCGGTCTTACTCCACGGCGGACACGGAAATCTGCCCAGCACCGGCGGTCGCCTGACGCGGCCGGATCATGATTTCGACATCCTGATTCAAGGCGGTCAGAAACTCCAACAGCCGCTCGACCGAGAACTGATCGAGCCGATAGTTCTTCAGGGCCGAGACTTTCGGCTGGGGGATGTGCAGCAGTTCGGCGGCTTCACGCTGCTTGAGTTTGCGCCCCTTCAGCAGAGTGTTGACGGCCAGGGCGAGCCGCGTCTTGGTCTGGCGCTCCGCTGCGTCCGGGAAGCCGAGATCGGCGAACACGTTCGCCGTTCCGCGGGTGACCGCGATGTCTTGCTTTGTGCTCATGGTGTCCCCTTGCTCTCGTAGTCCTGTTGGGCGCGTTTCAGGCGCTGACCGATCAGCGTCACACCTTCCTGAGGCGTCTTGATGCCTGTCTTCGACTTCTTCTGGAAAGCATGCAGGAGATAGACCGCCCTTGCCCCATGCCACCCCGGTCTCGCCGACGAGCGATGTCCCGCTGTTTGTGGCGTTCGTCAGGCCCCTACGCTGCATCATGAAATATCACCCCCAGCGTGTGCCGCCGGCCGGAGCGGA
>JANMWG010000086.1:0-5167 GCA_031393885.1 Betaproteobacteria bacterium
CGCCCTCCGGGAGAAGGGCTGGGGATGAGGGAGACCTGAGCGTTGATGGCAGAGTTGGGCTGTTGTGAGCCAGTCTTTTGGTCATTGCAGTCATCTGGAGGCGTCGTCGCTGAACTTCATCGCTGATCTGGTGCTTTTTCGGCCGACGCGAACGGCCCTCGGATCGGGCCCGTTTCAGGAAACCCCGAAGACCTTCATCACTTCGTCGCCGAGATGGTTGATCACCTTCACGGCGATGCGTCCGGTCCCGGGCTTCTCGAACGGTCGCGATACATCGCTGTGCAACGTGGCCCAGGCGTCGGCGTCGATCTCGGCCTTGAGCGTGGTCTTCAGCGCCTTGTAGGGGTCTGCCGCGCCCAGGAAGTACGCCTGGCGCACGAAGAAGCTTTCCTCGTTGTAGGCGGTGTCGATCATCCACAGCGCGATGCTGTCAGTGCCGCCGCTCTCGATCTCGCCGGTCTGGGGCCGGAACACATCGACGCCCTTGACGCGCACGCGCACCAGGCCATCGGGCTGCGGCTCGATGCGGATGTCGGGTTCACCGAACACCACGAACAGGTTGCCGGCGCCGGTGTTCTTCAGCTCGCCGGCCATGTGCAGATCGGGGTTCATGCGCGCTTTCAGCACCGGCACGCGGCCGAGCTTCTCGAACTCGGCGGCGTGCGCTTCGTAGTTGAAGGCGCGGCTGGTCGTGCTCCACTGGAAGTTCGAGTTGAACTTGATGCCGTAGGGCGGATCGAGGTAAACGCACTGCACCTTGCCCCGCAGCCCTTCGCGCTCGGCGAGGCTCGCCATCACCTGCAGGCTGTCGCCCAGGATCATGCGGTTGGTCCAGTTCTGGTCGTGGGCGTAGAAATCGGTCTTGTCGGCGCCGGCGGGGATGCCGTTGAAGTCGCCGAACATGTCCGCGATGCCGCCGGCGCTTTCCGCCTCGGCCGCTTCGCGCCGCTCGCGGCTTTGCCGCAGCAGGTCGTCGATCAGCACCTTGGGGTGCACCTTCTCCTGGATGTACAGCGGCGGCGCATTCACCACCAGGTCGGTCCAGTCCTGCTCGTCCTTGCCGCGCCACACGAGTTGCGGGTCGAGGTCGCGGTTGCGCTGCTGCTTCTCGGCCTGCAGGCCGTCGGCGTTCGAGGTGCCGCGCGGGTAGCTCACCTGCACGGGCTTTCGGGCCTCGTCGGCCATGAGGCTCTGGTACTCGGCCGTGGGGATGTTCTTTCGCTTGTCGTCGCTATGCTTCAGTGCATCCACGCCGACGAAGGTACCGGCGGTCTTCCTGGTGGCCACTGGCGGTCTCCCTGGAGATTGCAGTCGTCGTGTCGCGAAGGGAACAGCGAAGTCAGGACTTCTTTTTTGCCGGGCGGCGCGGCGCAGCCGCCGGCTTGGCCACCGTGCCCTTGCGTGCGGGACCAGGCTGCTCGGTCATTGGCTTGTAGCCTTCGGGCAATTCGTCACCCTCGCGTGGGGGCTCGCCGCCTGTGCGGGACAGGGCCGCAAGCAATGCACTGGGCTCGCCGCGTCGAGCTGCGGCCCGCGCACGGCTGACACGCTCTTCGAAAAATGCCGCCGTCTTCAGGACAGCGATCTTTTCCGCCACGGCCGTGGCCACGAACTGGTTCAGGCTGGTGCCGTCGGCCTTGCTCAGCGCCTCGGCCTCGGCCTTGACGGACTTGGGCAGGCGCAGCGGATAAGTGGTCAACGTGGTCATCGCTCGAGGCTCCTCAGGAACTGGCCGGGCGTCGCCAGTACAACACCGAAACGTGCAGGCGCTTCGCCGAAGTCGCGCCGGTTGAATGAGACCAAGGCGTCCGCGCGGCCGTTGACAGCCGCTTCGAGCACCATTTCATCGGCCGGGTCGCGCAATTGCGGCCGCCACAGAAACCAGCTGTTGACGGGCAGCACCCGTTCGGCCAGTTCGTCCAGCAAGCGTCGCATGGTGGCCGCGCTGTGATGCGTGGCGCGCAGTTGCTCCGGTCGCGTCAGCACGGCCTCGTACTCGGCAAACAAAGCCACGCTGGCCAGCATGCCCAACTGCAACGCATGGACCCGGCGCAAAAGTTCGGCCGACGCGCCCTGCGGGCTGCGTAGTGCGGCCACCACGACATCGGTATCCAGGACGACCTGCTTCATGGTGCCATGATATCGCAGGCGATGCCATCTTCACTGTGCGAACTTCGCTGTCACGGCGGCGCGGAAAGTCTCGAAGTCCATCGCAGGTTCGCCTCGGCGTTGGCGCGCTGCGGCAATATCCCCGCTGTCCTCCAGTGCACGTTCGACAAGCCGCGCAAAGTCGACCTCGATATCGTGCGCCGAGCGGAACTCGGCAAAGGCCCAGCGACCGTAGCTGCCCAGCGCGTTGACGCCCGGCACCCATTGGGTGGTCATCGTGTCGGCCTTCGCGACCGCGTCTTCGCCACGGAAGCCCTTGATCTCGACCACCAGATTCAGCGGGTCGTCGTGTCCGTCGTCAATGTGCACGATGAAGTCGGGGCGGTAGTGCTTCTGTACGCCGCCCAGGCGGTACGGCACCTCGAATCCCAGGCTGTGGTTCTTGGCGTAGGCCAGCACGCGCGGGTGTGCTTCGGCCACGCGGCAGAACTCGGCTTCCCAGTCGCTGTCGGTGACCACCCAGTTCACGTGGCTCTTGGGCGGTGGCCCCTGCGTGGCCCACAGGCTCTGCTTGGCGGTGGAAAAGTTGACGTGCCGCGTGCTGCCGGCGGGGTTGTACGGGTCGAGCACTACACGCACGGCGTTAGAGCCCGCCAGTGTCGCGCTGATGGCGGCGTGGATGCGCTCGCAGGCCATGTCGGTGATTTCCTGGTGCATCACCTGCGCTTTCCAGGTGCCGCCGCTGCACTCGAGGTGATCGCGCACCCATTCCTGCGCGATGCCCTTGAGCTGGCCGAACAGGTGCAGCTTCGGGTCCTGGCCCGGGTCGCGATACTTGCGGTACAGCAGGTGCCTGGCCAGGTGGAAGGCGATCGTGTTGTCGCGTGTGCCTTCCAGATGCTGCACGGTCAGGTCCACGCCCTCGCCCACGATGCCCAGGTTCTGAGTGGTCGATGGGCCGACCAGATCGGGCGTGAGCGTGAGCACGGAATTCTCGCTGAAAGCGGCTTTCAGGCGCTCGGCCGGGAGTTCGATTCGGTAGCCATCCACGCGCGGGAAGCGGATCTCCAGCGCATCGCGCTCCGGACTGACGGCACGTGCACGCGGTCCTTGATGGTCAGGCCTGGCGCCACGACGAGGAAGCCGTGGGTGAACGGCCTGGCTGCCGGATGCCGCACGGCGTTCACCGTCTGCCAGGCGATGAGCATGGCCATCACGGTGGTCTTGCCGGCGCCAGTGGCCAGCTCGAGCGCGATGCGGAACAGGTCCGGGTTGGACATGGCATTGGCGCCCGCCAGGTGCTCCCGGAATTTTCTGCCGGCGGCGCCCAGCCGGGGCGCGACCTCGGTCAGCCAGATGGCGGTCTCGACGGCTTCGATCTGGCAGAAGAACGGCCGCACGCCTTCGAACGGGTGCTGGCGTCAGTGCTGCAGCAGTCGGGCCATCTCGGGCGTGACCTGCCACTGCTGCGGGTTGGGCAGCGCGCGCCAGGTATCCACGTAGCCGCGCAGCTCGTTGATGATCGGTGTCGGGTCGTACTTCTGCTCGGCCGTGCTGAGGCCTTCGTCGTCAGCGGTCAGATCGAGCTCGACCTGCGCGCTCGGCCCCTTGGGCGCCTTGCGCTTCTTCGCCTTTGGAACCGGCGTGATCAGATCCGAGCGGCGGCGCGACGCGATCAGCACGTTCGTGGGCTGTCCGTCGGCGTCCGGCTCCCAATGTCTGCCCGGATACGCATAGGGCGAATTGAGGATCGGGTGCTCGAAGAATGTCAGCGGCGTGTCCTGCGTCATGGGCCTCCCTTCGCCGATCGGTCGCCCAACGCGGCGCCTGGCTCTTGATCTAGAACTCGATGTCCTTGATGGAGCAGACGGTGGCCTTGGGCTCGGCGAGTTGCTCGATGCGCATGGTCACGTTGCCGGGACGTTGGCTGCCCTGCACCGGCACGAACGGCACGTCGAACGCTTCCGAGCGCGCGACGTTGCCCGAGGCGATCTCGCGGTAGCGCAGGTCGTAGTGGCCGCCGCGCAGGCCCTCCACAGTGAAGCGTTGGCCGGCCTCGACGAAGAACACGCGTTCCGGTCCCTTGCCGCCGCCATCGAGCGCAAACAGCTTGACGAACACATCCGACTCGTTCGGCGAGTTGTCGACGGTCACGCTGCCTGAACCGTCGGCGACTCGCTGTTCGTAGCCGGGCACATAGCCGGAGGTTTCGGCAGGAGCAGTCTTGCCGCCAGCGTCGATGGCCGGGCGGCGCGGTCGCGGGGCCGACGGCGATCGGGTGGCCTCGTAAGTCAGCAGGGTCGGATCAGCCTCGGGTGTCGCATAGGTGTGATGCAGCGCGAAACCCACGCCGCCGATCAGGATCGCGGGCAGCGCCACGAACATCAGACCGCGGCGCACGTGGCGTGACCCGCCCTTGCCGTCCGGGCGGCCGTTGAAGGGTGTGTATTCGGGATAGGGCGTGTGCCGCGGATGAACGATTTCGTCGAGCTGGTTTTCGACCGACGCGATCCAGTCGTCGTGTTGCTTGCGCCTGACCGGGTCGGAGAGCACATCGTTGGCGGCGTTGATGAGGGTCATCACCCGGGCCGCCTCCGGATCGTCGGGGTGGCGATCGGGGTGGTACTTGGCGCAGAGCGAGCGCCAAGCCGCGCGAATCACCTCCGGCGGGGCATCGCGAGCCACCTTGAGGTTGTCGTAGTGCGAATAGAACTTGCGCATGGTCGTGCGAGCCTGGCGGGAGCACTGCTATTCTCGCCCGGACGCGGCGATATTGGAACTGCTCTCTGACGCAGGAAACGGGCCCCCGTGCTCGTCTCGGGGGTGTGGAGGGCGAATGTGAAGACGGCAGACGTGCGAGAGGCGAACCTATGGTGCGCGCCTGGGCTTCTTCCGGTCTGGCGTTCGGCCTGGTGCGAGCGAACGCACCACCTCGGCGGCGGCACGCAGGCCGCTTTCGACCGCGCCATTGAGGAAACCCTGCCATTCGAGCGAGGTGTGCTCGCCGGCGAAGAAGCAGTTGCCTTCGGGCTCGGGCTCGATACCGTGGATCGTGGTC
>JANMWG010000124.1:0-22637 GCA_031393885.1 Betaproteobacteria bacterium
GGCGCACATCCGGGATCCCGTTTGCTCCACTCGCATGGATCCACGTTGCGGGCCGATGCGCATGGCAGAATGCGCCGCGATGGAAATGACCCGACCCGACGAGGCAGTGGACCAATACTTCATGCGCCTCGCGCTCGCGCTGGCCGCCGCGGCCGGGGCCGCGGGCGAGGTGCCGGTCGGTGCCCTGGTGGTGGTCGGCGGCGTGGTGGTGGGCGAAGGCGCCAACGCGCCCGTCACCCTGCACGACCCGACCGCCCATGCCGAGATGCGCGCGCTGCGCGCTGCCGGCACGCGAGTCGGTAACTACCGATTGCCGGGCGCGACGCTCTACGCCACCCTCGAACCGTGCGTCATGTGCGCTGGCGCCATCATGCACGCCCGGATCGGACGCGTGGTGTTCGGTGCCGCCGACCCCAAGACCGGCGCGTGCGGCAGCGTGATCGACCTGTTCGCGCAGCCGCGCCTGAATCATCATGCCGTCACCTGTGGCGGTGTGCTCGCCGCCGAGTGTGCCTCGGTGCTTCGGTCTTTCTTCCAGGCACGCCGCAACGGCGCGACCTGAACTCCTTCTGGTACTTTTGCAGGGATCAACGATGCGTCTGAAGGGCAGGGTTTCGATCATCACCGGCGGCGGCCGGGGCATCGGTCATGCGACCGCGATCAAGTTCGCGCAGGAGGGCGCCATCGTCGTGGTGTGCGATCTCGATCAGGCGTCGATCGACGCGACCGTTGGCGCCGTGCGCAGCGCCGGTGGCACCGCGGCAGGCTTCATCGTCGATGTCACCAGGCGCACCACCGTCGACGCCATGGTGGCCGCGGTGACGGCCACCTTCGGGCGCATCGATGTGCTGGTCAACAACGCCGGCATCATCATCGATGCCCAGTTGAAGAAGATGTCGGACGCGGCCTTCGACAAGGTGATCGAGGTCAACCTCAAGGGCACCTACAACTGCACGCGGGCGGTGGTCGACACCATGATCGCGCAGGGCAGTGGCGTGATCCTGAACGCGTCGTCGATCGTCGGTATCTTCGGCAATTTCGGCCAGACCAACTACGCCGCGAGCAAGTTCGGCGTGATCGGCATGGTCAAGACCTGGGCGCGGGAGCTGGGGCCGAAAGGTATCCGCGCCAACGCGGTTTGCCCCGGGTTCGTCGAAACGACGATCATCGAATCGATCCCGGAGAAAGTGCTGGAAGCGATGCGATCCCGTGTGCCGCTGGGGCGCCTCGGCAAACCCGAGGATATCGCCAACGTGTATGCCTTCCTCGCGTCGGACGAGGCGAGCTACATCAACGGCGCGGTGATCGAGGTGAGCGGCGGCGCGACGATCTAGCCGGCTCCCCGCGGAAGCCCTTGGGCGCGGGCCAGGGCGAGCAGTTTTTCGCGGTCGGGCTTCAGGATCACGCCGACCTCGGTGATCAGGCTGGTGACGAGTTCCGCCGGGGTGACATCGAACGCGGGATTGAAGACGTCGATGCCTTCCGGTGCCCAGCGTTCCGTGCCGAAACCGGTGACTTCGGCGGCGGGGCGCTGCTCGATAGGAATGTCGCGACCGCTGTCGATGGCCAGATCCAGGGTCGAGAGCGGGCAGGCCACATGAAATGGCACGCCGTGACGTGCGGCCAGCACCGCCACCATGTAGGTGCCGATCTTGTTGGCGACGTCGCCGTTGGCCGCGACCCGGTCGGCGCCGACGATCACCAGATCGATGCGACCGCTGGCGAGCAACTGGCCGGCGGCGCCGTCGGGCAGCAAGGTCACCGGGATGCCGTCGCGCTGTAGTTCCCACGCGGTGAGTCGCGCGCCTTGCAGCACCGGCCGGGTCTCGTCGGCAAAGACGTGCACGCGCTTGCCGGCCTCGATGGCGGACCGGACCACGCCCAGCGCGGTGCCATGGCCGGCGGTGGCCAGGGCGCCGGTGTTGCAGTGGGTCAGCACGTTGGCGTCGTCGGGCACCAGCGTGGCGCCGAAAGCCCCGAGCCGCCGGTTCACGGCGATGTCGTCGCGATGGATGTCGATGGCCTCCCGGGTCAATCGATCGACCATCAGTGGCGCGGTGTCGACCGTGCTCCAGATGGCTCGCATGCGCGCCAGCGCCCAGAACAGATTGACGGCAGTTGGCCGACTCGCGGCGAGCACGGCATCGGCCGCTGCCAGCGCCGCACGCAGGGCGGGTGGCTGCTCATGCCGCGCGCCGATCGCGGCGAGCGCGATACCGTAAGCCGCGGTGCAACCGATGGCGGGCGCCCCCCTCACGGCCAGCGCCCGGATCGCATGCGCCACCTCTACGGCGGTCGTGCAAGAGAGATATTCCACGCGCATCGGCAGCGAGCGCTGGTCGAGAATATCGAGGTGCGAACCGGCCCAGCGCAGGGTTTCGGTGCTCATGCGGGCTGCCTGGGGATGAGGAGCGCGATCGAAGGGCTGCCGAGTACATGGTCATGGCTCGGCAGCCGGGTGGCGCCCGGCGCCGGCGTGAAGGGCGATTGCTCGAACAATGCGGCAATGATGTCAGGCACGATCGTCCCGGGTTCGGCGCAGGCGATCAGGTCCAGGCCGCCGTGCGCAAGGGCAAGGTCGATCGCGGCAGCGGCGAGGTCATCGCCGGGTGGCTGCACGAACACGTCTGCGCCGGCGTCCCGCAACGCGGTCGCGCAGGCAGCAGCTTGTGCGCCGCCATCGACCACCAGCACGATGGCGCCCATCAGCGGCGCGTGCGTGGCGGCGGCCGACCGGAGACGCCGCTCGAATCCGCCATAGTGAATCTCGCCGGCCAGCACCTGCTCGGGCGGCAGCGCCCGGTAGCGATCATGGGCGCTGGCGCGGGAGATGATGTCGATGTCGTGGCGGTAGACCTCGATCGTGATGCCGGCATGCCGTGCGTCGATGCCGGCGCCGACCAGACCCAGGCGGCGATCGAGAGCGACGCGCGGCGCCGGGTCAGGCAACCGATGTGGCTCGGTGCCCGGTGGTGCCGCGGTCCGCAGGTAGCCGCGATAGGCGTGTGCGTAGCCGTCCGCATCGAGCCCGAGCATCGGCACGCGCTTGGTGAAGATCGAATGCTGGGGTGTGGGCGGCCCTTGCAGCGCGATGTCGGGCAGATCGTCACGGCCGATGAAGCCGATGACTTCCGGATCGGCGTCACGTGCCAGCACCAGTGGAAACCCGGCGATCGCCGAGAGGCTTCGTCGCAGTCGCGCCAACGCCAGCGCGTCGGTTGCATCCAGCACCACGGCGGTGGCGCGGGTCAAGTCCCAGGCGCCCTTGCCTCGCAGATAGTCTTCCGCGAGTTGCGCCAGCCGCAGCATGTTGTGGTACGAAGCCTGCGCGTCGTTGCCGAACGCGACAACGCCATGGAACGCGAGGATCAGTCCGATGGTGCGGTCGGTGGCGTCGCGCGCAAACACATCCGCGCAGGCGCGCGCCAGGTCGAAACCGGAGTGCCGAAACGGCACGACCGGGGCGAGGTCGCCGAACACGGCGCGGGCAATGGCGCTGCCGGCATTGGTGTTGACCAGAGCGAGCACGTTGTCGGAATGGGTGTGCTCGACATGACTGGCCGGGAGCGCGGCATGCAACAGCGTCTCGATCGACGGGCGGGGTGCGTACGCTCGCAGCACCAGTGGCGCGAGGGCGGCGATGAAGGCGTCGTCGGTGAGGCTCGGACCGTCGAGCAGGGCCCGTGCGGGCTCGAGAGCGAGGGGGGTGAAGTCGGTCGCGACGACCCCTGCAAGGTCGGCGCCACTGCCCTTCACATGCAGACACGGAATCGTCGAACCGTCGGCCCGGGCCCAGGTTCCCTTGACCGACGTGTTGCCACCGCCATGCAGCACCAGCGTCGGATCGGCACCGAGCAGGCGCGAGCTGTAGGCGCGCAGTTCGAGCGCCGAGTCAAAGCCTGCCGCGAGGGCGGGGTTCCAGCGGTTCGACATCGTGGCATCGGAGCGTGGCGGAAATCGGTGCTGAGTATACTGGCGCGCTGTCATGAACGACGCATCCGCATTCGATGTCCGCCGTGCCGATTGGGCCGCGGACCGTGACCTGCTCCAGGCGGTGCGGCGAGCCGTGTTCGTCGTCGAGCAGGCGGTGCCTGAAGCCCTGGAATGGGACGAGTTCGATGCGGTCTCGCGGCACGCGCTGGCGGTCGCGCCCGATGGTGCCGCCATCGGTACCGCCCGGCTGCTGCCGGACGGACATATCGGGCGCGTGGCGGTGCTGGCGTCATGGCGCGGGTGCGGCGTCGGCGGTGCGCTGCTGCAACACCTGCTCGATGCGGCGCGACGCGCCCGTTTGCCCGAGGTGAAGCTCAACGCCCAGGTCCGGGCACTCGGCTTCTACCGCCGGTTCGGATTCGTGGCGGAGGGTGAGGTGTTCGACGATGCGGGCATCGAGCACAGGGCCATGCGGCTATCGCTGCTGGCCGGTGTCGACCCGCAACGAAACGGGGATGCGTAGCGTCGCGACGACGTGTCCGTCGATACCGAAGGTGCGTTCGGTGAGGGTGCCGCGACCGTCGGCATCGGCGACCACCACCGTGGAGCAGCGGGTGCCGTAGGCCGTGCCACGAATGAACGCGGGCGCCAGGCGACGCTCCCATTCCAGCCCCACACCGGTATTCGGCAGCTCGGCGTCGCTGGCAGCGGCATCGTCGGCCAGCGCGTTCAGCATTGCCACCTCGATGGCGTCGTCGGGCAGCTCGAGGGCCGCCGTCACGGCCGCGGTGGCGCGCCTGACCTTGGGCCACGCGGTGCCGAGCAGGTGGTTGCTCAGGCCGTGGATTCCGGGCGGAAGCCGGCTCAGGCCGCCACCTCGATTCGATCCGTACCAGACGCCCGAGTCGTCCCCGGCGATCAGGTTGAAGCCGTCGTAGCGATCACCCTGGCCGACCGCGGCTTGCACGTAGCTCGCCGCGGAGACGGCGCCGGCCAGGAAGTCAGCGACCAACGCGCCGCGCGAGCGCGGGTTCGGGTGCCGTTGCGCCGGGTCGCGAAAGTTGGTCACCGCCGCGAATGCGCCGCGCGCCGACGTCGCCAGCCAGGCACCGCCCTTCTCGAGATCACGTCCGCCGGTGATCTGCGGCAGGTCGGTCCAGGTGGCGGCCAGGGCGGCCGGCCTGGCAAAGAATTCGTCGCGGTTGGCGGCAAGCACCATGGGAAACCGCGGATGCACGCCGAGCGCGAGCACGATCAGACACATGGGACAGCAGCACCACAGGGCTCCCCGAGGATGCTGCGCCCCCTCGAGGGGGAAGCCGTAGCGCAGCGCAGGCTGGGGGTGGGCGTGACAGCAGCACCACAGGGCTCCCCGAGGATGCTGCGCCCCCTCGAGGGGGAAGCCGTAGCGCAGCGCAGGCTGGGGGTGGGGGTCACTCTCAGTCGGCGAAGCATTCGGTGGCGCGGGCGGCGCCGGGCGCCAGCAAGGCGAGCACTTCGGCGGGCGGATCGGCAAGAACGGCCGCCAGGTCGACCGCTGCCGGTACCGGTTCGTATACCTCCATCCACAGCAAGGGCTCGTCGCGCCGGTGCAGTCGCCGACCGCGCACGCCTGTGCGACGGAAGATCTGGTCCTGAAACGACCGCACTACCGCCGCGGCGAGTTCACTGTGCGCCGGATCGACCCGGTAGTAGACGTAGTAGTGGAGCAAGGACACGGCGGAATCGTCTCCTTTGGCAAGCCTGGGGCGAACGGCTTCAGCCACTGGCGACCGGCGGTCGGGCACGGCGCACCTCGTACGCCGGGGTGCCGACGCCGGCGATCAGCAGGTCGGTGCCTTTGGCGGCCTCGCCATCGATGACGGCGAGCACCTCGTAACCGCCGGCATCGGATGGCATCGACGCGAGGACCTTGCCAACCGTCTGGCCGCCAGCGTCGATCGCGGCACCGGCCGCGGCGATCGTGTCGGTTCGGCAGAAATGCAGGCGCCGCTTCACTTCGCCGAGATAGCGCGAGCGGGCCACGATCTCCTGACCGGGGTAGCAGCCCTTGGTAAAGCTCACACCACCGATGACATCGAAGTCGACCATCTGCGGCACGAAGGCGTCCTGGGTCGCGGCCACGATCCAGGGCACGCCGGCGCGAAGGTCGGTTGCTCGCCAATCGGCCGCGGAGGCATCGTCCGCCAATGCACCGGTCACGGTTGCCAGTCGGGGCATCGCGTCGGCGTCGAAATACAGGTGGGCGCGGCCGGCGCCGACGGCCAGCATGACCGCGGCGGGCAGCGCGAGCACGCCTTGATCACCGGCAAAGCTCGCGCCAAGTTCCTGCGCCGCTGCCGCGATGGCGCCTGGCCCCGCGAGCGCCACGGCCTGCCAGCTCGGCGTCAAAGGCCACAAGGCGACCCTGGATCGCATGACGAAGCGACGCAACCGCGTCAACAGGTCGTCGCGCAACTCGACTGGCACCTCGAGGTGAAATACCGGACCATTCCGCAACAGTCGGCCGATCGTCAGGAGGCGGCCCCTGGCGGAGCAGTAGCCGGTCCAATGCCACCGCGCGGGCGCCAACGCGTCGACATCGTTGGTGAGCTGGCCCTGAAGAAACGCCGGGGCATCGGCGCCATCGATCCGGATCAGCGTGAGTCCGTCCAGGCTCGCGCGGCTGCCGGCCGGCATGCCGGCCCCGGGCGCCATCGCGGTGGCGGGTACGGACAGTGGTGGTAATGTCGTCGTCGGGGTCATCTGGCGCATGCGTGTCATCAACGAAGCAGTATAAGTCCGAGGCAGTTTGCGTCGCACCATGTTCGCCACCGATTCCATCACGATTCACCTTGGTCCGGCCCCCGTCTACGCGGCAGTGCTGGTGGCATTGCACACGGCGGCGGCGGGCGCATCTGCGTTGGCCGGGCTGCCGTGGTGGGTCGTTGTTCCCGTCGGCGCCGGGATCACCGCGCAGGGCGTGCGGGTGGCGTGGCGGGACGCGCTGCGGCGGGGGCGCGCTTCGGTCGAGCGGGTCGAAGTGCGTGCCGACGGCAGGGTGCATCTGTGGTTGCGCGATGGGCGCGAGGTCGGCGCCCGGTATGGACCGGACACCTGGATCACCGCGCGCTTCGTGATGCTCGACCTGCGCGGAAGCCTCGCCGGCGTGCCACGAGGGTTGTTGGTAACGGCGGCGGATGCCGCCGCATTGCGGCGCCTTTCGGTGCTGCTCCGATGGGGGTGCGACACCCCCGACGAAGCTCCAGCGCCGCCTGCGGGGACGCTCCGAAGTCCCTGAATTTTCAAGGCTCGATGCTATACTCCGCCCCCTCTTTCGCGGGCAGTATCCGCAGCTTCGGGGCAAGAAGTTCAAGACATGGCTCAGGGTGACCGGGAAATCGACCAGCAACTGGTCGAGCGCGCACAGAAGGGGGACAAGCGCGCGTTCGATCTGCTGGTCGTTAAGTATCAGCGCAAGCTCACGCGTCTGCTGTCGCGCTTTATCCGCAACGCCAGCGAGGTCGATGACGTCGCCCAGGAAGCCTTCATCAAGGCCTACCGGGCACTGCCCTCGTTCCGGGGCGAAAGCGCGTTCTACACCTGGCTCTACCGCATCGGGATCAACACGGCCAAGAACTATCTGGTGGCCATGGGGCGGCGTGCGCCCACCTCGACCGGGCTGGACGCCGAGGAGGCCGAAACGTTCGACGACAACGAGCGGCTGCGCGACATGAATACGCCCGAGGCGGAGCTCATGAGCAAGCAGATGGCGTCGGTAGTGAACGAAACCCTACGGACACTGCCAGATGAACTGCGAACGGCGATCACCCTGCGTGAGATCGAAGGTCTCTCCTACGAGGAAATCGCAGAGGCAATGAATTGCCCGATCGGAACGGTGCGCTCGCGTATCTTCCGGGCGCGTGAAACCATCGCGGCGCAGTTGCGGCCGCTCCTGGGAACAAGCGACGACAAGAGGTGGTAGAAATGCAACAGGAACAGCTTTCGGCCCTGATGGATGGGGAACTGGAACCGGACCACGCCGACCGGTTGCTGCGCGGCATGCGCGACGACCCGGAGGCCATGGCCATCTGGACGCAATATCACCTTATCGGCGACGCTCTCAAGGGTGAACCGTCGCTAGTACCGGCGATGTCCGCAAGGCTTGCCGCGGCGCTGGCCTCGGAGCCGACAATACTGGCGCCGCCTCGCTCGCAACGTACCAGGGACACGCGCCGGTTCGCCTTGCCGATCGCGGCGTCGGTGGCCGGCGTCGCGGTGGTCGGATGGCTGGCTTTCTCCACGCACGACGAATCGTCGAAACTCGCTCAGGTGCCGCCCCAGACGGAAGTCGTCGCTGCCGCGGGCGATGACGTGGTTCGGGAACTGATGCGGGTGCACCAGGAATTCTCGCCCAGCACGGCCATGCCGGGCGTTGCCTCCTACATCCGGACAGTCGGGGTGAGCGAACGCGCGATGGCCCGATGATGAGGGCGGCTCCAATGCGCCTGCTCGCGGCGGTTGCTGTCTTGCTGGCGGCATCGGTCGCCTGGGCCGAAGATCTTTCCCGGGCCGACGCCCTCGGCTGGCTGCAACGCATCGCCAATGCGGCGCGGCAACTCAACTACGGCGGAACGTTCGTTTACCACCACGGCGACGCAGTGGAGAGTTCGCAGTTGGTGCACATGACCGACGGACACGGCGAATGGGAAAAGCTGACCACGAACGACGGGCGTCGCTGCGAAGTGGTTCGCGTGAACGAACTGCTGTCGATCTATCTGCCTGACCTGAAGCTGATCCGGATCGAGCATCGCTCCGCGCGGCGGGCATATCCGGCGCTGCCCCCCGAGCAGCTCGGCGCCATCACCGACTTCTACGACTTGCGCAAGACCGAGGTCGAGCGGGTCGCCGGCTATGATGCGCAAGCGCTCGAACTCGAACCCAAAGATGGTTATCGCTATGGGCACAAGATCTGGGCCGACACCGCTAACGGTTTGCTGGTCAAAGCCAGGATGACCAACGACAAGCACCAGGTGCTCGAGCAGTTTGTGTTCACGCAACTGACGATCAACCAACCCTTCAACCTCGAGTTGGTGAAACCGTCGTATTCGTCGGGTAACCCGGACTGGAAAACTGTCCGGAGCTGGAGTGACGGGACGCCGGGCACCGACCTGGGCTGGGTCGTGAAGACCCCGCCGCCGGGCTTTCGAAAGGTGATGGAGATGCGGCGGTCGAAAGAAGGCGATCCGTCGGTCACGCGGATTCATCTCGTGCTGTCCGACGGGCTCGCCGCGGTGTCGGTCTTCATCGAACCCATCGTCCAGGGCAGCGGGGCGAGCGACGGCGCGACGCAGCACGGGGTGATCAACGTCTTCAGCCGGACGCTGGGCGACCAGCGCATCACTGCACTCGGCGAGACCCCGCCGATCACGGTCATGCAGATCGCCAACGCGACCGTCCCGAAAACCAAATAGATCGCAGGTCCGACGACGCCCGGATCCGGCGTCATGTCCACGAGTCAAGCCAGGGAAACCATCGATCATGACCTTCAGAGCCATCGCGTCGTTCTTCGCACTGGCGGTACTCGCCGCGGGTGTTGGCGCCGCCGAACTTCCCGACTTCACCGAACTGGTGGAACAGCAGGCGGCGGCGGTCGTCAATGTCAGTACCACCTCGAGCCGACCGGTCCAGAATCCGCAGGCACCCCAGGGACAACCACCGGGCGGGCCCGGCAACCCGGAAGACGATCCGTTCTTCGATTTCTTCCGCAAATACGGCCCCGGCGGTCCGCAGCCTAAAGAGGAAACCCGTTCGCTCGGGTCCGGCTTCATCATCAGCGCCGACGGCTACATCATGACCAATGCCCATGTGGTCGAGGCGGGCGACGACATCACCGTGCGGCTGAGCGACAAGCGCGAGTTCACCGCCAAGGTCATCGGTAGCGACAAGCGCTCCGACGTGGCCTTGATCAAGATCGACGCGACCAACCTGCCCAAGGTCACCATCGGCGACCCGAATCGCCTCAAGGTGGGCGAATGGGTGCTGGCGATCGGGTCGCCGTTCGGCTTCGACAGTACCGTCACCGCCGGCATCGTGAGCGCCAAGGGCCGTTCCCTGCCGCAGGAGAACTTCACCCCGTTCATCCAGACCGACGTCGCCATCAACCCGGGCAACTCGGGCGGTCCGTTGTTCAACATGAAGGGCGAGGTGGTCGGGATCAACTCCCAGATCTACAGCCGTACCGGCGGGTTCATGGGGCTGTCGTTCTCGATCCCGATCGATGTCGCCATGGACATTTCGAACCAGTTGCGCACCGTCGGCAAGGTGACGCGCGGCCGCATCGGCGTGGTCATCCAGGAAGTCACCAAGGAACTGGCCGAGTCGTTCGGACTGGCCAAGCCCCTAGGTGCGCTGGTGAACTCGGTCGAGAAGGGTGGTCCGGCCGACAAGTCCGGCATCGAGCAAAGCGACATCATCCTCAAGTTCGACGGCAAGGCAGTCAACAGCTCCAACGATCTGCCCCGCATCGTCGCGTCGACCCGTCCCGGCGCCAAGGTACCGGCGCAGGTCTGGCGCAAGGGTGCGATGAAGGATCTGACTATCACCGTGGGCGAGTTGCAGGAGGACAAGAAGGCCGAGAAGCAGTCGCGCAAGCCGGCCAAGGCAGGTGACTCGATTGCCAAGCTCGGCATGACCCTCTCGGAACTCACGGCCGAGCAGCGGAAGGAACTCGGCATCGCCGCCGGTCTGCTGGTGGAAGACGCCCAGGGCAACGCCGCGCGCGCCGGCATCCGCAAGGGTGACGTGCTGCTGGCGATCAACAACCAGGACATCAAGAGCCTGGAGCAACTGAATCAGATCGTGGGTGGGTTCGACAAGTCGCGCAGCGTGGCGCTGCTGATCCGTCGCGGCGACTCGTCGCTCTACATCCCCTTGAGGCTATCTGGCAACTGATCTACCTGATTACGCAGGCAAACCGCGCTGCGGCGCGGCAATCGGCTAGAATCGGCGTCTTGTCATCGCTCACCTACAAAACAAAGGGGCACGCCAGTGCCCCTTTTCCTTATGCAGCATATCCGCAACTTCTCCATCATTGCCCACATAGATCACGGCAAATCGACCCTGGCCGACCGCATCATCCAGCTATGCGGCGGCCTGTCGGACCGTGAGATGGAGGAACAGGTCCTCGACTCGATGGACCTGGAGCGCGAGCGCGGCATCACCATCAAGGCCCAGACGGCGGCGCTACATTACCGCGCCCGCGATGGGCGGATGTTCCAGCTCAACCTGATCGACACCCCTGGACACGTCGACTTCTCCTATGAAGTCTCGCGCTCGCTTGCGGCCTGCGAAGGGGCGCTGCTGGTGGTCGACGCCTCCCAGGGTGTCGAGGCGCAGACCGTCGCCAACTGCTATACGGCGCTGGAGCAGGGCGTCGAGGTGGTACCGGTACTCAACAAGATCGATCTGCCGTCGGCCGAACCCGACCGTGTGATCGAGGAGATCGAAGACATCATCGGCATTCCGGCCGACGATGCGGTGAGGGCCAGCGCCAAAACCGGCGAAGGCGTGCAGGACATCATCGAGAGCCTGATCGTGCGCATTCCGCCACCGCGCGGCAATCCCGACGGGCCGCTCAAGGCATTGATCATCGACTCCTGGTTCGACAATTACGTGGGTGTGGTGATGCTGGTCCGCGTCGTCGACGGGGTGCTGCGCCCGAAGGACAAGGTGCTGCTGATGTCGAACGGCTCGATCTACCCGTGCGAACAGGTGGGTGTGTTCACGCCGAAATCACGGCCGAAAGACGAACTGTCGGCGGGCGAAGTCGGCTTCGTCATCGCCGGCATCAAGGAACTCGCAGCCGCCCGCGTGGGCGATACCATCACCCGGGCCGACCGCCCGGCCGACACGCCGCTGGCCGGTTTCAAGGAAATCAAGCCACAGGTGTTCGCGGGCCTTTATCCGGTGGAGTCGAACGAATACGAAGCGTTGCGCGACGCGCTCGAAAAGCTCCACCTCAACGATTCGTCGCTCCAATACGAACCCGAGACCTCCCAGGCGTTGGGCTTCGGCTTCCGGTGCGGCTTTCTGGGCCTGCTGCACATGGACATCGTGCAGGAGCGGCTGGAGCGCGAGTACGACATGAACCTGATCACGACCGCCCCCACGGTCGTGTACCAAGTGCTCATGCGCGATGGCACCGTGCTCGAGGTCGAGAACCCCTCGCGGCTGCCCGACCCGGCCAAGATCGAGGAGATCCGCGAACCGATCATCACCGCCACCATCCTGGTGCCACAGGAATACGTGGGCCCGGTGATCACGCTGTGCAACCAGAAACGCGGCGCCCAGAAAAACCTGCAATACATGGGGCGTCAGGTGATGCTCACCTACGAGATGCCGCTCAACGAGGTGGTCATGGACTTCTTCGACAAGCTCAAGTCGACCAGTCGCGGCTACGCCTCGCTCGACTACGAGTTCAAGGAATTCCGCGCCGACGATCTGGTGAAACTCGACATTCTCATCAACAGCGAAAGAGTCGACGCGTTGTCGCTGATCGTGCATCGCTCGAGCTCGCTCTATCGCGGGCGCGATCTGGCGGCACGCATGCGCGCCCTGATCCCGCGCCAGATGTTCGACATCGCGGTGCAGGCGGCGATCGGCTCGCACATCGTGGCGCGCGAGAGCATCAAGGCGCTGCGCAAGAACGTGCTGGCCAAGTGCTACGGTGGCGACATCTCGCGCAAGAAGAAGCTGCTGGAAAAGCAGAAAGCCGGCAAGAAACGCATGAAGCAGGTCGGCAATGTCGAGATACCCCAGGAAGCCTTCCTCGCCATCCTCCAGGTCGACGGCAAGTAGCCGTCTCACAACACTCGACATTCCATGAACTTCGCCCTCATCATGTTCCTGCTGCTCGTCGTGACGGGCGGCGTGTGGTTGCTTGATCACTACGTGCTGCGGCGCCAGCGCGATGCGCAGGCGCGTGAACCCTGGTGGATCGAGTACCCGAAGAGTTTCTTCCCGGTCATTCTGGTGGTGTTCCTGCTGCGCTCGTTCTTGGTCGAGCCGTTCAAGATCCCCTCCGGGTCGATGATCCCGACGCTGCTCGTCGGCGATTTCATCCTGGTCAACAAGTTCACCTACGGCGTTCGGCTGCCCGTGGCCAACGTGAAGCTCATTCCGCTGAACATACCGCAGCGCGGCGAGGTGATGGTGTTCCGCTATCCGGAGAATCCGTCGCTCGACTACATCAAGCGGGTGGTCGGCGCTCCCGGCGACATGGTGGTCTACCGCAACAAGCGACTGACGGTGAACGGCGAGTTGCTGAAGGTGCAGCCGGACGTCGACTACAACTATCTCGAAGGCGGCCTAAACTACGTGAGCGCCAAGCGGTTCCGCGAGACCCTGGGTACGCACGAGCACTCGATCATCGTCAATCTCGAGTCGCCGCCGGTGCAACTGGCCGGGGTCAGGGCGTTTCCGAACCGGGAAAACTGCGAATACAATGAATCCGGGTTCAACTGCAAGGTTCCAGCCGGGCACTACTTCATGATGGGCGACAATCGGGATTCGAGTAGTGACAGCCGCTACTGGGGTTTCGTCCCCGACGCGAACATCGTCGGTAAGGCTTTCCTGATCTGGTTCAATTTCGGCGACCTGAAACGCATCGGCACGAGGATCGACTAATGGCTGGAGTACGCAAACGGCAACACGGGTTGAGCCTCATCGGGCTGATTGTGACCAGTGGGGTGCTGGTGTTTCTCGCTCTGCTCGCGATGAAGGTCGTCCCGGCCTACACCGAATACTTCACGATCCTGAAGAACATCAAGGCCGTGGCGGCGCAAGGCGGCTCGACCGTCAAGGAAATCCAGGGCAACTTCGGCAAGCGTGCCGACATCGACGACATCACTGCCGTCGATGGCAAGGAGCTCGACTGCGAGAAGAACGGCGATCGGTGGATCGTCAGCGTGACCTACCAGAAGAAGGTGCCGCTTTTTTCCAATGTCAGTCTGCTGTTCGATTTCGAGGCCACCAGCGGACCCTGATCGATCAGGTCGCGCGGCGCCACGCGACCTGCCAGCGGCCTTCGGTCACGAATTCCACGACCCTTCGCTGCTGCGCCAGGCGCTCACCCACCGCAGCCACGGCCGGCCCAACAACGAACGGCTCGAGTTCGTGGGCGACGCCGTGCTCAACTGCGCCATCGCCCACGCGCTCTACCAGCGGCTTCCCGACGCACCGGAAGGTGACCTGTCCCGCCTGCGCGCGAACCTGGTCAATCAGGGGGCGCTCGCCGCGCTCGCCAGGGACCTGGGGCTCGGCGACCGACTCGATCTGGGGGAAGGCGAACTGCGCAGCGGTGGCGCGGATCGACCGTCGATCCTCGCCGACGCGCTGGAGGCGGTGATCGGCGCCATCTTTCTCGATGCCGGTTATGTGGCCGCGGCCGCCTATGTCGAGCGCACCTTCGCAAATGCCTTGGCAGCAACCGCATCGGCCGACGCCGGCAAGGACCCCAAGACCGCCCTGCAGGAGCTCTTGCAGGGACGCCGTCTGGGCCTGCCCGAATATCGCGTGGTGCGCGTGCAGGGCGAAGCCCATCGCCAGGAATTCGAGGTCGAATGTCGCGTGGCCACGCTCGGCATCGTGACCGAGGGGCACGGGACCAGTCGCCGGCACGCCGAGCAGAATGCCGCGCGCGTTGCCCTCGACAAACTGCCATCGGCGGCGACATGAGCGAGCAGCCGCATCGCGCCGGCTTCATCGCCATCGTCGGCCGACCCAACGTGGGCAAGTCGACGCTGATGAACCGGCTGGTTGGGCAGAAGGTGAGCATCACCTCGCGCAAGGCCCAGACCACCCGGCACCGCATCAACGGCATCCTCACGCGGCCCGACGTGCAATTCGTGTTTGTCGATACCCCCGGGTTCCAGACCTCGTTCGGCGGCGCGCTCAACCGCGCCTTGAACCACAGCGTCACCGACAGCCTCGGCAGTGTCGATGTGGTCGTGCTGGTGGTGGAGGCGGGGCGCTTCAGCGAACACGACGCGGCGGTTTTGAGACTGGTGTCGCTGCGCCATCCGGTGGTGCTGGCGATCAACAAGATCGACCGTCTGGCCGACAAGGCGGCTCTGCTGCCTTTCATCGAGCGCGTGCGCGGGAAACGCGACTTCGCCGCCGTGGTGCCGCTCAGCGCCCAGACCGGCGTGCAGTGCGATGCCTTGCTCGACACGCTTGCCGGCCTGCTGCCGGTGGGGGCCTCGATGTTCGATGACGACCAGATCACCGATCGCAGCGAACGCTTCCTGGCCGCCGAGATCGTGCGCGAGAAAATCTTCCGCCAGACCGGCGAGGAGATCCCCTACAGCGCGAACGTGACGGTCGAGACCTTCGAGACCGAGGGCGACATGCGGCGCATCGGTTGCCTCATCGTGGTGGCTCGCAGCAACCACAAGCCGATGATCATCGGCGCGCGGGGAGCGCGACTCAAGACCATCGCCACCGAAGCGCGCATGGACATGGAGCGGTTGTTCGGGGGCAAGGTGTTTCTCGAGCTGTGGGTCAAGGTCGACGAGAACTGGCCCGACGATCCGAAGGCGCTGCGCAAGTATGGGTACGGCTGATCGCCTCGCCGCGGCGGTTGACGGTCGCGGCGACGACCGTCGCCGCGAACTGAACCGACCGGCATTCGTCCTGCATTCCCGGCCCTGGAAGGAAACGAGCCTGGTGCTCGAGTTGTTCACGCGCAGTCACGGGCGCGTTGCCGCGGTCGCGAAAGGGGCGCGCAGGCCGCACTCGCAATTACGCGGTGTGCTGATGGCTTTTGCGCCGCTGCAGGTCACCTGGTCGGGAAAAGGCGAACTGCGGCTGCTGCATGCCGCCGAGTGGCAGGGTGGCATTCCCCAGTTGTCGGGGGTTTCGCTGCTGTGCGGGTTCTACCTGAATGAACTGCTGATGAAGGTGCTCGCGCGCGAGGATCCGCACGAACGCCTGTTCGACGCCTACCAGCAGGCGATTCGATCGCTGACGCCGGGCGGCGGGCATGCGGCCGCGCTGCGGCGCTTCGAGCGGCAGTTGCTGGTCGAGTTGGGCTATGCCGTGGCTCTGGTGCATGACGCCGCATCCGGGGCCCCGCTGCGGCCCGACGAACGCTACCGCTATCATCCGGAGCGCGGCGCATTGCTGCTCGACCGCACCGATGGCGACGGCCCCTGCGACGTGCTCGGCAAGACCCTGATCGACATGGCGCGGGACGACTACACCGACGCCACCACCGCTGCCGAGAGCAAGCGCCTGTTGCGTCATCTCATCCATCATCACCTCGGGCAGCCCGAACTCCAGACGCGCCTGCTGATCAAGGAACTCCAGCAGATCTGAAGCAGCGACCTTGGCGGCCCGGCGGGCGCTGCGCTCGATTTCAATGTTCATATTCCGACCATGACCCGTCTCAGCGTCAACCTGAACAAGATCGCCCTGGTGCGCAATGCGCGCCCGCTCGGCATTCCATCGGTCACGCGCATGGCCGAGATCGCCATCGGCGCCGGTGCGCACGGCATCACCGTGCACCCGCGGCCGGACGAACGGCATATCCGTCGCACCGACGTGCACGACCTGACCGCCCTGCTGCAGTCGTTTCCGGTGGTCGAGTTCAACATCGAAGGCAATCCGTTTCATGGACTCGCCGATCTGATACGCGCGGCGCGACCGCATCAGTGCACGCTGGTGCCAGACGATCCGGCCGCGTCCACCTCGGATCACGGGTGGGACCTGAAGCGCGACGGCGCACGCCTCGCGCCATTGATCGCCGAACTGAAGGCGCTCGGCGCCCGTATCAGCCTGTTCATGGACCCGATGCCCGAAGCGATGCCGCTGGCACGCGCCCTCGGCGCCGACCGCATCGAGCTCTATACCGAACCCTATGCGAGCGGATTCGGCTCACCTGCGCAGGCGGGCCTGATCGAACGCTATGCCGCAACCGCGCGGGCGGCACGGGATGTCGGTCTTGGCGTCAATGCCGGCCATGACCTCAATCTCGACAATCTCCCGGCATTCGTCGCCGCGGTGCCCGGCGTGCTCGAGGTGTCGATCGGGCATGCGCTGACGGCCGACGCCCTGGAGTTCGGCATGGCCGATACCGTGAGGCGGTACCTCGCCGCGCTCGGGACGCCGGCATGATCGCGGGCATCGGCGTCGATATCGTGCGCATCGGCCGCATCGAAGCAGCCCTGTCGCGGTTCGGCGAGCGATTCGCGCGCCGCGTGCTGGCGCCGCCCGAATGGGCCGACTTCGAGGCGTCGGCGAGGCCGGCGCACTTTCTCGCCAAGCGCTTCGCCGCCAAGGAAGCGATGGGCAAGGCCATCGGCACCGGGGTACGCGATCCGGTCACGCTGCATGGCATGTGGCTGGTCCACGGTCCCCTGGGAAAGCCGTCGTTCGCATTCTCCACGGCCGCGCTGGCCTTGCTGGAGCGCAACGGCGTGACCCGGCACCATGTGTCATTGAGCGATGAGGATGACGCCGCGGTCGCGATGGTCGTGCTCGAATCCGTGGATCAACCTGGAACCGTGTCATGACGCAAATCGCGAACGTATCCGTCGCGGCCGAGCTGCCATTCGGTCCGGTCATGCTCGACGTGGCCGGCCTGACCCTCGACGCCGATGATCGGCGCCGGCTCCGGCAGCCGGCGGTCGGTGGCGTCATCCTGTTCGCCCGCAACTTTCGTGACGGCGCGCAACTGGCGGCGCTCACGGCCGAGATTCACTCGCTGCGAACGCCGGCGCTGCCGATCGCGGTCGATCACGAAGGCGGACGGGTGCAGCGTTTCCGCGACGGTTTCACCCGGGTGCCGCCGATGGCGGCCCTGGGGCGCCGTTGGGACGCCGATCCCGAAGCCGCCTGTGGCCTCGCAATGCAAGCCGGCCTGGTGCTGGCGGCGGAGCTGAGACGGTACGGCGTCGACTTCACGTTCGCGCCGGTACTCGACCTCGACCATGCCCGCAGCGCGGTGATCGGCGATCGCGCGTTCCACTCCTGCGCCGATGCGGTCAGCGAACTCGCCACGGCTCTGGTGCGAGGCCTCGCCCTGGGTGGCATGGGCGCCGTCGGCAAGCACTTTCCCGGACATGGATTCGCCGAGGCCGACTCGCATGTTGACATGCCGGTCGACCCTCGCAGCCTCGCGCAGCTTCGTGAGGCCGACCTGGTGCCGTTCGCGCGCCTCGTGGCCGTGGGGCTCGAGGGCATCATGCCGGCGCACGTCGTGTATCCGGCGGTCACCGCCGATCCCGCCGGCTACTCCCGGTTCTGGCTGCGGCAGATTCTGCGTACCGAGATGGGTTTCGAAGGCGTCATCTTCAGCGATGACCTGACCATGGTCGGCGCGCACGGCGCCGGCGACATCGTGAACCGGGCCAACGTGGCGCTCGACGCCGGCTGCGACATGGTGCTGGTCTGCAATGATCCGGTTGCCGCGGATCAGTTGCTCGACGGTCTGGACCGGCCGGCCACACCGGCGGCGCGCACGGCGATCGGCCGCCTCGTCGGGCGCTCATCCGCAGGTCACGGCCCGCCGTTCTGGGAGACCGCCGCCTATCACGAAGCGGTCGACTCGCTGCGCACGGTGATGGCAGCATGACGGCAAAGACCACCGGTACCGTGCGGCAGCCGGCATTGACAGCGCTCGCGGGCTGTACGGCATGCACCCGGCTGGCCGGGCTGTTGCGCGAGGTGCGTTCGCGGCATCCCGATTACCACGCCGCGCCGGTGGCGCCGTTCGGCGACCCGTCGCCTCGGCTGCTGATCGTGGGCCTGGCTCCCGGGATGCACGGCGCAAACCGGACCGGGCGTCCGTTCACCGGTGACTACGCGGGTGAATTGCTGTACGCGACGCTGCACAAGTATGGCTGGGGGTCGCTGCCGCAATCGGTGGCGCGCGACGACGGGCTGCGGCTGACCGGCTGCCGCATCACCAACGCGGTGAAATGCCTGCCGCCGGACAACAAGCCGCTACCGGATGAAGTTCGACGCTGCGGCGCCTTCCTGGAAACCGAGGTCAGGGCGATGGCACGGGGCACCGCCATCCTGGCGCTCGGGGTCGTGGCGCATACCGCCGTGCTTCGCCAGCTCGGCGAAAGAGCGGCCGCGCATCCGTTTGCGCATGGCGCCGAGCATTCGCTAGCGACCGGCGCCAGCTTGTTCGATAGCTACCATTGCAGCCGATACAATACCAACACGCGCCGACTGACGACAGGCATGTTCGAAGCGGTGTTCGCCCGGATCGCCACCTGTCTCGACACACCGTAGTTCCCGGGCCAGCCGGGCTGTCGCCGGATCCCGATGCCTGACCGGAGCCGATGAGGCGGGCATGCCAGCGGGCCGATCCATCCCATGAGCGAATCCGAACCTTCCGCAGCGCCACCACCCCGATCCGTCGAGGAGATTGTCGCCTCGCTACCGCATCTGCCGGGCGTCTACCGCATGCTCGATGCCCGAGGCGATCTGCTGTATGTCGGCAAGGCCCTCGATCTGCGCAAACGCGTGTCGTCCTACTTCCAGAAGTTCGACGCGCTCGCCCCCCGGGTGCGGTTGATGGTGGGCCAGATCGCAGACATCGAGACCACGGTCACGCGCTCCGAGAGCGAGGCACTGCTGCTCGAGAACAACCTCATCAAGGCGCTCGCGCCGCGCTACAACATCCTGTACCGCGACGACAAGTCGTATCCGTACCTGGTGATCACCGGCCACCGCTTTCCGCGCCTGGGTTTTCACCGCGGTGCGCTCGACAAGGCCAACCGTTACTTCGGGCCGTTTCCACATGCGAGTGCAGTGCGCGAAAGCATCCAGCTGCTGCAGAAAGTGTTTCACATCCGCACCTGCGAAGACACGGTTTTCGGCAACCGGTCACGCCCGTGCCTGCTGCACCAGATTCGTCGCTGCACGGCGCCGTGCGTGGGTCTCGTGACCGATGCCGAATACGCGGATGACGTCGGCAACGCCGCGCTGTTCCTGGAAGGGCGGCAGGACGAGGTCCTCGAAGGCCTCGGTACCCGCATGCATGCGGCCGCCGAGGCACAGCAGTACGAGCGCGCCGCGATGTGGCGCGACCGCATCCGCAGCCTCAAGGCGATCCGCGAACGCCAATACGTGTCGAGCGCCAAGGCGATGGATGCCGATGTCGTGGCCGCGGTGAGCGACAACGGCACGATCGCGGTCAATCTGGTGATGATTCGCGGCGGCATGCATCGCGGTGACCGGACGTACTTTCCGCAGAACGCACGTGAACACGACGAGACCGATGCGCTGGAGGCGTTTCTCGAACAGCACTATCTCGATCGGCCGGCACCGCCGCTGGTCATCGTCAACCACCTGTTCGACACCGATGCCCTGGTCGCGCTGCTGCTCGAACATGGCGGCGCGAAGGTGCAGATCGCGGTCAATCCGTCCGGCGAGCGGCGCCGGTGGCTGCAGATGGCCGAACAGAATGCGCACCTGGCGATTTCCCAGCGGCTGGCGACCCAGGCCAACCAGGAGCTGCGCCTGGCCGCCCTGCAACGCGCTCTCGGCTTGACCGACAATGTGCAACGCATCGAGTGTTTCGACATCAGCCACACCATGGGCGAGGCGACGGTCGCCTCGTGCGTGGTCTACGATGCCGGCGCCATGCAGAACGCGGAATATCGCCGGTACAACATCAGCGGCATCACGCCGGGAGACGACTATGCCGCCATGCGGCAGGCGCTGGAACGACGTTATCGCAAGGCCGTGGAAGGCGAGGCCAGGCTTCCCGACCTCGTGCTCATCGACGGCGGGCGGGGCCAGGTATCGGCGGTGATCCCGGTCATGCAGGACCTCGGGCTGGCGCACGTGCCCATGGTGGGCGTGGCGAAAGGCGAGCAACGCAAGGCTGGCCTGGAGCAACTCATCGTCGCCGAGACCGGCGAGATCGTCCGGTTGCGGGCCGACGACCCCGGGCTGCACCTGATCCAGCAGATCCGGGACGAAGCGCACCGCTTCGCCATCACCGGTCACCGCGGGCGCCGCGGGCGGGCACGCACCACCTCCAGCCTCGAAGGCATCGCCGGCATCGGCGCCAAGCGGCGCCAGAGGCTGCTGGCGCGATTTGGCGGCCTGAAAGGTGTAGTGGCCGCCAGCGCCGAAGAACTGGCGCAGGTGGAGGGTATCAGCGCCGAACTGGCACAACGTATCTACCGGGAGTTGCATTGAGACGGGACCCGTCATGCCGATGAACCTGCCGATCCTGCTCACCTGGGCACGGATCGTTCTCATTCCGGTGTTCGTGGGTCTTTTCTACCTGCCCGACGCCTGGCTGTCTCCACACGACAAGAACCTGGCGGCGGCCGCGGTCTTCCTGCTCGGGGCGCTCACCGACTGGCTCGACGGCTGGCTCGCGCGCAGCCTGAACCAGACTTCCGCGTTCGGCGCGTTTCTCGATCCGGTGGCCGACAAGCTGCTGGTAGCCGCCGCGCTCATCGTGCTGGTGCGACTGGGGCGGGTGCACGAAGTGGTCGCGGTCATCATCATCGGCCGCGAGATCACCATCTCAGCCCTGCGCGAATGGATGGCGAAGATCGGCCAGAGCCGCTCGGTGGCGGTATCGGCCATCGGCAAGGTCAAGACCGTGGCGCAGATGGTGGCGCTGTTGCTGCTGCTGCTCTGGGACCCGCTGTTCGGCGTGATCGACGTCGACCTGCTGGGCACCGCGCTCATCTACCTGGCGGCCGTCCTGACCCTTTGGTCGATGATCTACTACCTCAAAATGGCTCTTCCCAAGGCCCTCGGACACGACGGCGAGCCGCCCCCTCCCCCCGCTTCTCCTTGACAGCAAAGTTGCGGTTCCTATAATGCGCGCTCGGTTTGTGCGGGAGTAGCTCAGTTGGTAGAGCGCAACCTTGCCAAGGTTGAGGTCGCGAGTTCGAGACTCGTCTCCCGCTCCAGTTTTTGAAGGGAAAACGTGTGCTGCTCACGCGGAACGTTTTCCCTTTTTGGTTTTGCCTGGAGTTTTCACCGCGGCGGGGTAGCAAAGTGGTTATGCAGCGGCCTGCAAAGCCGTCTACGCCGGTTCGAATCCGACCCCCGCCTCCATCCGCCTTGCCACGCGCCCTGATTCCCCAGGGCACGATCCGTGGGCCAACCGCGGTGTCGGCGCACTCCCCGGCGCAGCCTCATTGAGTCGCTCGAGGCCGAATTCGAGCGCGTTCGGCGACACCCGGAACTGCGCTGTGGCATCCTGGCGCTGGACCTCGGACCATTTCAAGAGGGTCAACGACACCTGGGGCCACACCGTCGGCGATGCGATGCTGGTGCATGTCACGCAATTGATGCGAACGGAAACGCGGCTGCACGATGTCGTCGGGCGCAGCGGCGGCGAGGCGATCGATCCGGTACCGGATTTCCTCACGCCGTACGAGTCCGTGGCATCGAACCCCGAGCCTGCCACTCGCTATCCGCTGAGCGTCATCTTGGTCCTGACTCGTACCACAGGGTCGGCAGGCAACACGTATTGCGTGGTGTCTGGCGCTGCGATCAGCTCGGCAGGACGTATTTCTCGTCGGACGACGGCGATGAAATCTTCGTGGTTCTCGAAGGCGAAGTGGAGATCGAAGTCGTGGCCACCGGCGAGAAGTTGGTCTACCGGCCGGGCGACATCTGCTCCTGGACCAAGGGCACGCCGACCATCTGGGACATCAGGAAACCGATGAAGAAGG
>JANMWG010000132.1:0-55062 GCA_031393885.1 Betaproteobacteria bacterium
GAGCCCGACCAGCATCCAGAGACTCGGCCGGTTGGCGCGGGTGACCAGACCGAGGTCGTGGGTGTGCTTGAAGCCCCAGCCGTGACTGTGCCAGCCACCACCTTCATGATCGTGATCGTGGGTGTGTCCGTGATCGTGATCGTGATCATGACCATGCTCGTGCTCGTGATCGTGGGTGTGGCCCGGCGCGTGCGCATGGCCATGGACGCTGCGCAAAGGACGCGACGCCAGCACGCCGGTGGGCATCGCCGCGGCGGCATAGCGCATGGTGCCGGCACCGCCGCGCACCGACGTCGGTTGGCGCAACTGCGCCACCAGCGCCCGCTGCGTCCAGAGAGTCCACAGCCCGATCACCACCACCAGCAACCCGGTGGCGAGCGCGAGCCACGCTTCGAGGCGCTGCGGCACCACGCCGGGTAACCCGAGCGAGGCGATCACGCCCACGGCAACGATGCCGCTCACATGCGACAACGTGACGAACATGCCGAGCACGACGGCATCCATCGGCCGCCCGCGCACCCCGACGATGTAGGCCGCGGCAATGGTCTTGCCGTGACCGGGCGTGGCAGCGTGAACGGCACCGAGCCAGAAGCTCGACGCCAGATAGACCAACACCTCCATGATGCATTCCGGTTGCGCGATACTCGAGCCGTGGATTCTGCCGCATGGTGCCGCAGATTCCTATGGGCAACATCCAGCTGATGGATGGCCGGTTTGGCCGGCAAGAGAGGAAACAGGCTTGAACTTCGATTTCGACGACACGCCCGACCCACGGGGTCAATGGCGCTACAAGTGGGACCGGTTTCGCGACCGTGACGTGATTCCGATGTGGGTGGCCGACATGGATTTCCGGGCGCCACCACCGGTGCTGGACATCCTGCGCGAGCGCGTCGAGCACGGGGTCTTCGGGTATCTCGATCCGGGCCCGGAACTGGTGGACACGCTCATCGAGCATCTCGCGCGCGAGTACGACTGGCACACGCAGCGCGAGTGGTTCGTGTGGCTACCGGGCCTGGTCTCGGGGCTGAACATCGTGTGCCGCGCCATCGGATCACCCGGCGATGCGGTGGTCACCGGGGTGCCGATCTATCCGCCGTTCCTGTCGGCGCCGCTGAACGCCGATCGCCGATTGCAGCGCGCGCCACTCGTGCAGGCCAACGACCGCTGGCAGTTCGATGCGGCCGCGCTCGACGGTGCCGTCGATGCCGGCACGCGGCTTTTCCTGCTGTGCAATCCGCACAATCCGGTTGGCCGCGCCTTCACCCGTGACGAGCTCGTGGCGCTCGCCGAGGTGTGCGAACGCCGCGATCTCGTGATCTGCTCGGACGAGATCCACTGCGGCCTGCTGCTCGACGATGAGCAGCGCCACGTACCGATGGCGACACTGTCACCGGCGATCGAGCGGCGCACCATCACGCTGATGGCAGCGTCGAAAACCTTCAACCTGCCGGCGCTCGGCACTGCTTTCGCCGTGGTCCCCGACCCGGCTCTGCGCGACCGCATGCAGGCGGTGATGAAGGGTATCGTGCACCGCCCGTTCGGCCTGGGGATGTGGACCACGCTCGCCGCCTATCGTGACGGCGAACCCTGGCGTCGCGCGCTCATCGCCTATCTGCGCGGCAACCGCGATCTCGTAGCGGCGCGGGTGGCGCGCAT
This sequence comes from Betaproteobacteria bacterium, assembly GCA_031393885.1. Classification (GTDB taxonomy): domain Bacteria; phylum Pseudomonadota; class Gammaproteobacteria; order Burkholderiales. Next base: position 1,657 of record JANMWG010000132.1, read on the forward strand.
GGCCGGGTTGTCGATGACCCCGGTGGAGGCAACCTATCTGGCGTGGATCGACTGTCGGGCGGCGCGGCTGGAGGACCCAAGGGGATTCTTCGAAGCAGCGGGCGTCGGCCTCTACGACGGCGCCGACTTCGGCACGCCGGGTTGGGTACGCCTCAATTTCGCGTGCAGTCGGGCGCTGCTCGACCAGGCCCTGACCCGCATGGAGGAGGCCATAACCCGCCGGCGGTGACAGCAGCCGCGTTCAGAAGGAAGCGGAAACGGACACCCGGCCGCCGATCGATTCGACTGGGTGGAAGTGCACGTCATTGACGCCGGTCCGGGTACCAGCCGGGCCCTGGCAGGCGGGTGTGGCATTGGCACCGACCGTATCGCTGCGGATGCACGATGCGTAGAAATAGTCGACGTCGCTCGCCTTGCGATTGAACAGGTTGAAAATGTCGAGCCGCACCTGCCAGGTCTTGTCGACGCGGTAGCCCATGCGCAGATTGGTGAGGTTGGTGGAGTGCGAGCGCACCGAGTTATCCTCGATCAGGGGGCGCGGTCCGAAGTAGCGTTGCTGGACCGCGATGAACCATTTTTCGCCGGGATTCCAGGTGATGCCGAGCGACGCCACGCGCTGGATCGAGCCCGGAATGTTATCGCCAGCGGGATCGCTCTGGGTGAACCGCGCGCGCGACCACGCCAATTGCAGATCGACGAGCAGGCCCGCCGGTAGCATGTAGTGGTTGGTCCATTCGATGCCGCTGCGCTTGCTCGCGCGGCTGGGTTCCGTGGTGCCGGCATCACCGGTGAAGAGCAATTCGGAGTCGAGCCTCAGTTCCCAAAGGGCGAGCGAACTCTGAAGGTTAGGAATGATCTCGGTGCGCACACCGATCTCGGCGCCCTCGGACTTCACCAGCGGCGTCACCGGATCAGCCGGCAGCCCGGTCTTCGGATCGACCCGGATCGTGGTGCCACGGGCATCGTTGCTGTGAAAACCACGGCCGAAGTTGGCGAAGTACTCGGTCTTCGTCCAGGGGCCGAAAACCAGGTTCAGCTTGGGCGAGAACACGTGGTCGCCCACCTTGCCCGAGTTGACCGCAAGACTCGAATTGACGTCGAACCGGTAGTAGTCGGCGCGGATGCCCGCGACGCTGCGGAACCAGCTCAGCCATTGGGTGGCGTTTTCGGCGTAGATCCCCAGGCTGCCCTCGCGAACCTTGTCGTCGCGGGTGGTCGAAAAACGGTTCTGAGCAACCGTGCTGAACAGCGCGACCTGATCGATATCGTCGAAGCGGCCTTGCAGGCCGATGCGGTTCAGCATGTCGAACGAGCCGATCTTGCCGACGAAGGTCACGCGCGGATGAATGCCATAGACGGTGCGCCGGTCGGCCTGCTCGAACTGGTCGCCCTGCACCGGGTTGTCGAGAAAATAGGTGAAGTTGGAAAACAGGTTGAGGCTGTAGCGGATGGCATAGGCATCGATCTCGTAGCGGCCACCGTTGAAGTCGGCATAGCGCGACGCGGACAGCGAATAGCGCGACGAGCGTCCGCCGTCGGTGGGGTCGAGGGTACCGAAGCGCGAGATATCGCCGCGATCGACGGCCCGCTGCCCGATCTGGTCGGTGGAGTCCCACTTGCCGTCGTAGCCCATCAGCGTCACGTTGAATCCATTGGACTTGGATCCTTGCGACAGTTTCAGCACCCCGTTGAGCTTCTGGTAACCATTCGGATGGTCCCACGGGCCATCGTTGCCGACCGCCTCGAAGGCATACAGCAGGTGTCCGTCACCGACATCGGGGCTGCCGGCGATCAGCGCGCGCTTGTAGTTGAAGTTGCCCAGGGTCAGGGTGGCGTTGTTGGTGGGCAACGAATCGGCGTAGCGCAACCCCACCGAGCCGGCCGAGGCGAAATCGCCGTTCTCGGCAAAGTACGGCCCCTTGCGGTAATTGATGCCCGAGACCAGTTCCGGTATCAGGAACGACAGGTCGGCATAGCCTTGGCCATGCGCATGGGTCGGCATGTTGACCGGCATGCCGGCGAGATTGATGGCGAAATCGGTACCGTGATCGAGGTTGAACCCGCGCAGGAAATACTGGTTGGCCTTGCCGTCGCCGCTATGCTGCGTGATGATCACGCCAGGCACGAATTCGAGCACTTCACCGGGCCGCAACACCGGCCGGGTCTCGATGCGTTTGGCAGTCACGCTGCCCTCGCTGGCTGCGTCGGAGCTGCCGACAGCGGTGTCGTAATGGCCGAGCACGTCGACAGCGGGAGCATCGAGTTCGTGGCCGACGGCCATGCCCGACATCAGCCAGCCGGCGCCTGCCCCTGCGAGCAAGCCGGCTACCCGTCGATATCTCCCCATTGCGCTTCCCCTGGCCATGGCGGTCGGGCAAATACGCTGTCATCGCAGCGCTGGTCGCACCGATCGCCGAATTAAGAACTGTTTCTCGTTTGTAAGATAACCGCAGGCGTGCATGGTCGTCAACGCCGTCGGTGAGCGATTGCGGCGACTTGCTCCGCATCGGCTACCATCCGTGCTGCTGAAATTCCCGACGGGGCCGGCCATGCAAAGAATCACCATCTCGCTCAGCGATTCGCTGGCGCAGGACTTCGACGACTGGATGCAGCGCCGCCAGTACGGCAACCGCTCGGAGGCGGTGCGTGACATGGTGCGTGCCACCCTCGAAGCCGACCGGCTGTCGGAACCCGACAACCAGTGGTGCGTGGCGTCGCTCTCCTACGTGTACAACCATCACGCGCGCGATCTGGCCGAGCGCCTCACGGCGCTCCAGCACGATCACCATGACCTGGTGCTGTCATCCATGCATGTCCATCTGGATCACGACAACTGCCTCGAAACCGTGATGCTGCGTGGCCCGGTCAAGAACGTGCGTGGGTTTGCCGATGTGCTCATCGCCGAGTCGGGAGTGCGGCATGGGCGCATCAACGTGGTCCCGGTCGCGGTCGAGACCACGCACTACCGGCAGTTGCATGTCCACGCACATCCCCATACCTGAACCCAGAGCCCTGAACCCATGCCCCGGAATCCCCTGCTGTTCACCCCGCTCGAGCTGCGCTCGGTGCAGTTGCGCAACCGCATCGTCATTTCGCCGATGTGCCAGTACTCGGCCATCGACGGTTTCGCCAATGACTGGCATTTCGCCCACCTCGCCCGCTTCGCCATGGGCGGCGCCGGCCTGGTCTTCACCGAGGCGGCAGCCGTGCAACGCGACGGCCGCATCACCCATGGCGACCTGGGCATCTGGTCCGACGCGCACGCCCAAGCGCTCGAACGCGTGACGGCATTCATCAAGTCACAGGGGGCGGTGCCGGCGATCCAGTTGGCACATGCGGGGCGCAAGGCGTCCATGCAACGGCCGTGGCATGGCAACGGCCCGCTCGATGCTTCCGACCGGGCACGCGGCGAGGAGGTCTGGACCGTGATGGCACCGAGCGCGATCCCGATGGATACCGGCTGGCTGGTCCCGTCGGCAATGACCCTGGGCGACATCGAGGGCCTGAAACAGAGCTTTCGCGACGGCCTGGCACGCTCGCTCGCAGTCGGTTTCGAGGTCGCGGAAATCCATGGCGCGCATGGCTATCTGCTGCACGCGTTCCTGTCGCCGCTTTCCAACAAGCGTACCGACCACTACGGCGGCGACGCCGAGGGCCGCATGCGCCTCGCGCTCGAAATCGCGACCGATGCACGAGCCGCGTGGCCACGGGACAAGCCGCTCTTCTTCAGGGTGTCAGCGGTCGACGGTGTCGACGGCGGCCTGACGATCGACGACACCATTGTGCTGGCCAGGCGGCTCAGGGCGATCGGCATCGACGTAATCGATTGCTCGTCGGGTGGATTGCTGGGCTCAGCGACCGCGGCGCGGGTCAAGCGGTTCGCCGGCTTCCAGGTGCCATACGCGGCGGCGATACGGCGCGATGCCGACGTGCCTACCATGGCGGTCGGACTGATCACCGAACCCGGACACGCCGAAGAGGTGCTGCGCAACGGCGAAGCCGATCTGATCGCGATTGGCCGCGAGGCGCTGCGCAATCCGAACTGGGCCCTGCATGCCGAAGAGGCATTGGGCTTGGACAACGAATACGCGTCGTGGCCGGTACAGGCCGGGTGGTGGCTCGACAAGCGCAAGAAGGCGATGGCGCCGAGCGAGCAGCGGTAGGTTTCCGGAACCGAATCTTCGCGAGTAGAAGCGGAACGGCCTAGTTGGCGAGGGCGGCTTTCCTCAGCCGTACCTCGCGCTCGGCGATTTTTTCGCGAATTTTCGGCACCGCGGCGAGCGCTGCTCGTTCGCCTTCGAGAATGGCGAGGTTGCGGCTCTCGAAGCTGGTGGAGCCGATCTTGCGAATGCCCGGGCTGATGACGACATCGGCCGAGGGCAATTCGTGTGCGGCGAGCGAGCGACCCATGATATTGAAGGTCTGGAGCAGCACGCTCACGCTGTCGCTCACCACCGCCCACTGCGGGTCGCGCGAGATGTCGACCGCGATCACGATGTCGGCGCCGAGATCGCGCGCAGCCCGCACCGGCACCGGGCTCGTCAAGCCGCCGTCGACATACTCCCGACCGTTGATCATGACCGGCTGGAACACGCCGGGCACACTGCTCGACGCGCGTACCGCGAGCCCCGTGTTGCCGTAACGGAACACGACCTGTTCGCCGCTCAGCAGATCGGTGGCGACGATGCCGAGCGTGCGGCCGAGCTTGTCGATGGTCCGGTTCTGGACCGCCTTGTTGATGAAGTTCTGCAGCGATTCGCCACGGATGAAACCGCGGTTCGGCAGCACCCAGTCGCTGACCGACTTCTCGTCCTTGTCGAGCGCCATGCGCTGCAATTCGAAACCGCTCACACCGCTCGCGTACAGAGCGCCGACGACGCTCCCGGCGCTGGCACCGACCACGATGTCGGGCCGAATGCCCTGGGTCTCGAGCATCTTGATCACGCCCACATGGGCAAAGCCACGCGCCGCGCCACCACCGAGTGCGATCGCGAGTCGGGGCGGCGGAATCACCGGTGCCGGTCGCGGCGGCACGGGCAGCGGTGGCGGGACCACCACGATCGCGGGGAGATCGACCGCGGCGATGCCCAGATCGGGACACGGTTGGTGAGCGGAACACGCGTTGATGCCGATCACGGCGATGGCGATAACCGTGGTGCGAAACGGGTTCAGGCTCATCGATTGGCACGACCGACCGGCGTGGGCTCGAAAACCTCGATCATGCCGCAAACCAGCGCGCACGCCTGAAATGACGCCCACCCCCAGACTGCGCTGCGCTGCGGCTTCCCCCAGGGGCGCAGCGTCCTCGGGGGACCCTCTGGGCGCTGCCCCTTCGCTCGTGAATGACCGCGGGCCGCTTTTGGGCGGCCCGCGTGACGTCTCCGGATCGGTCGAAGATCAGGATGGGGAAGCGTCGCCCATCATGCTCTGCATGTAGTTCTGGATGCCGATCTTGGTGATCAGATCGAGCTGGGTCTCGAGGTAGTCGATGTGCTCTTCTTCGCTGTCGAGAATGTAGGTGAACAGTTCGCGCGAGATGAAATCGCCAGCCGACTCACAGTGAACAATACCCGCCTTCAGGTCGGGATGGGCTTTCATCTCGAGTTGAAGGTCGCACTTGAGACATTCCTCGACATTCTCGCCGATCAGGAGTTTGCCGAGTTCCTGCAGATTGGGAATCCCTTCCAGGAACAGGATGCGCTCGATCAGCTTGTCGGCGTGCTTCATCTCGTCGATCGATTCGTGGTATTCGTAATCGCCGAGTTTCTTCAACCCCCAGTTCTTGAACATCCGGGAGTGAAGAAAGTACTGGTTGATCGCCGTGAGTTCGTTCAACAGCACCTTGTTCAAATGCTGGATGACCTTCTTGTCGCCTTTCATTGCGTGCTCCTTTGCGATGCATCGAGACTGCTCGCACGCATTCTATCGGGCTCGGCCGGTCAGAAGCTTCGGAGTTTCCAATGGACCGGAAGGAGGATGAGACGCGAAACAGGAATGGGATTCAGTGCGTGCTCGGCTGCTCTCGCGAACGCGGTCGCGTCGAAGGTAGAGCAACAAAAACCCGGCGGTACTTCAGGCGGCCGAGAACTGACCCTCGAACCGTTGCTCGGCCCTTGACTCGTCGAGCAACTCCTTGGCGTGAGGGGCACACCGACCGCAATTCGCCGCAACGCCAAGGCATTGCCGAAGCTGGCGCATGGACTTCACGCCATCACACACGGCTTCGCGAATCTGACGATCGGTCACACCGTTGCACAAACAAACATACATGCTGAGCTCTCCGGAGCGGACGACCGCCGCCATGACCAAAACTGTATAGGCAATGAGAATGATTGTCAATCGTGCAGGGAGACGTGGATCGGCAACGCCGATCCTCATCCGGGAACGTCCGATTTCGACCGGTCACCTTGTACGCCTGGTCTTCTGCGGCTCACTTTCCGCCCGCGGCTGCCGGGCAGTCGGCGCACTGCGGGCCGGCGGCGCCCGCAAGACACCGCGACAACTCGGTCTCGAGAGCGCTGGCGGATCGTCGGCATGCGACCACGCGCACCCCGTCGGCCTGCGCCTGGGTCCGAAAACTCTTCATCACGTTGTGACCGATGAAATCGGTGAACAGGATCAGCAGATCGAGATTGCGCGGCAGCGCCGGGAGGCGCTTCTGGTGTGTCGCATTGCGGCCGCTGACATGGCCCGCGATCGTGATACCCAGCGCGGCGAGTCGTTCGGGGATGTTTCCCAACCGGTCGGCACCGACGAGCATCGCATTCATGTGGCGTCCTTTGCACAGGCCTGCCCGGTGTCAGCGGAGACGATCTCCACCGGATGGGCCCACGAACAGGTAACAAATGATAACGATTCTCGTTTACAAGAACAAGCCCTGTTGACGACGGCCTACGGTTTGCCCGCGCGTGAACCCGAGCGGTTTCCCGGTCGAGAACTTCTCGCGTTGCCGATTGGTCGATATTCCGCTGACGAGTACCATTCCTGCCTCGCTACATATCGCTGAAAGCCGCTCGATGACCTTGTCCATCCTCCGCCGCGCCGTTGCCTTGCTCATGCTCTGCTTCGCCGGCATGACTTCCGTTCACGCGGCGGAAGGTGGCCAGGCGATCCTGCACCTGCTCGACTACGTCGCGGCCGAGTATCCTCAGTGGGTGAAGAACGGAACGGTGCTCAACGAAAACGAGTATGCGGAGCAGGTCGAGTTCTCCGAGAACGCCAAGACCCTGATCGCGAAGCTCGACCCGAACCCCGATCGCGAGCGGCTGGTACAGCGGGCACAGGCGCTGGCCGCAGCAGTGCGGGACAAGCAGGACGGCGCGCAGGTCACTTCCCTGGCCAATAGTCTCGAGACCGCGCTGATCGGCGCGTACAAACTCGAGGTCTCACCACGCAAGGTTCCGGACCCCGTGATCGCCCCGGCTCTGTATACCTCCCGCTGCGCATCGTGCCATGGGGCCGAAGGACGCGGCGATGGCCCTGCCGCCGCCGCGCTCGATCCGAAACCGTCCAATTTCCGCGATGCCGCACGCCAGGGGCGCCGCAGCGTATACAGCCTCTACAGCACGATCACGCTCGGTGTGGATGGAACCGCGATGGCGGCGCACGCCGATCTGTCCGATGAGCAGCGTTGGGCCCTGGCCTTCAAGGTGAGCAACCTGTTGTTCGAACCGGCGCTGGTCGTGGCAGGATCGAAATATTGGACGCAGGGCAAGGGGGGCGATGTATTCCGGAGTCTTGCGGACGTCGTGCTCGCGACGCCTGCCGACACGACGGCAAGGCATGGAGAAGTGGGCACCGCTGTCCTGGCCTACCTGCGCGCCAACCCGGGCGCGGTACAGGCGGCAGCCACACCCCTGGACTACGCGATACGCACGCTCGGCGACAGTCTGACCGCCTACCGCGAGGGCGATGGCAAGGGGGCCTACGAACTGGCTGTCAGCGCCTATCTCGAAGGGTTCGAACTGGTCGAGGGCAGCCTCGAAGGCATCGAACACGGTCTCAAGGCGCGGGTCGAAGAAAAGATGATCGGCTTTCGCAACACCATCAAGACCGGCGGTCCGGTGACCACGCTGGAAGCGCAGCATCGCGAGCTGATCGGCATTCTTTCCGATGCGAAGTCCCGGCTCGCCGGTGGCGAAGTGTCACCGCAGGCGCAGTTCGTTTCGTCGCTCGTGATAATCCTGCGCGAAGGTCTGGAGGCCATCCTGGTGCTGGCTGGCATGGCGGCCTTCCTGAAGCGCACGGGTCGGGAGGGTGGCCTTCGCTATCTCCATGGTGGCTGGATCGCGGCCCTGGTGCTGGGGTTGGTCACCTGGTGGATCGCGACCGCCCTCATCGAAGTGAGCGGCGCGCAACGCGAGGTCACCGAAGGGGTGACAGCGCTCATTGCCTCGGCAATGCTGCTCTACGTCGGTTTCTGGCTTCATTCCAGGGTGTCGGGGCAACGCTGGAATGCCTTCATCAAGAGCCAGGTGACCGGCGCGCTGGGCAAGGGCACCCTGTGGGGACTCACGGCGATCTCGTTCCTGGCGGTGTACCGCGAAGTGTTCGAGACGGTACTGTTCTATCAGGCACTGATCGCCCAGGGCGGGGCGCTCCCGGTACTGGCCGGATTCGGGATCGGTTGCGTACTGCTGGTCGGGCTGGCGGTGCTCATCATCCGCTATAGCGCCAAACTGCCGCTCGGCGTGTTCTTCGGCGTCAGTTCCGTGCTGCTGGCCGCAATGGCCGTGATCTTCGCCGGTCAGGGCGTGGCCGCGCTGCAGGCTGCGGGACGCCTGCCGGCCGATCCGGTCAATGGTCCGACCCTGCCGCTGCTGGGCATCTATCCCAACGTCCAGGGATTGGTGCTGCAACTGGTGCTGGTCGTGTTCATCGTGGCCGCATACCTCTACACCACCAAACCGCAGCCCAAGCCGCCCAAGCCCGCATAGCGCGCTGCCGGCCGGCCGGTACCAGACTGTCGCCGGCCACAGATCGGGAGTTTTTCCCGATCCCACGGCGCTTCTTCTCCGTCAGACTCCCTGGTCAAGGCGTGGCGACACACGCCAGAGCCCCGATCCGATCGGGCTGCCTGCTGGCATCGCCGCTGCCAGCCACCTTCAGGGAGAGAATCGATGCATTGGATACAAACGTGGCGTAGCGCGCCGTTGATCGTTGTCGGGCTGGCACCGTTCTGCGCCCACGCCGACAACCCCGCCGCAGCGCTGGAGGCCCCGCAAGTCGAAGTCATCGGCACCACCCCCCTGCCGGTGCTTGCCACTCCGCTTCGCAACGTCCCGTCCAACATCCAGTCGGTCACCGACAGGGATCTCGAAAAACGCCGCGCCGGCGACATCACCGAGTTCATGGAAACCAACCTCGGCTCGGTGAACCTCAACCAGGCCCAGGCCAATCCGTTCCAACCGGACGTCAATTTTCGCGGCCTGACCGCATCGCACCTGCTGGGACTGCCGCAGGGGTTGTCGGTGTTCTACGACGGCGTCCGCGTGAACGAGGCATTCGGCGATACCGTGAACTGGGATCTCATTCCGCAATCGGCGATCGCCAACATGACGCTGGTGCCAGGATCGAACCCGGTCTACGGACTCAATACGCTGGGCGGAGCGCTCGCGATTCAGACCAAGTCGGGTTTCACCTACCCCGGCGTGTCGGCAAGCGTCTACGGTGGTTCGTTCGGTCGACAATCGGCGACGATCGAAGCCGGTGGCCACGGCGAGCGCATCGACTACTTCGTGACCGGCAACTATCTCGAGGAGAACGGTTGGCGTCAGTTCTCGCCGAGCCGGGTCGCGAACGTGTTCGGCAAAGTCGGCTATCAGAACGACCGTACCGACTTCGATCTGTCATACACCGGCGCCAACAACTCGCTCCAGGGGACCCAGGCATTGCCGCTGTCGATGTTCGGTGATCGCACCCAGCCCTACACCTGGCCGGACAGCACCGCCAACACACTCAATTTTCTCAACGCCAAGGGGAGTCACTTCTTCAACGACACGACGCTGCTAGCCGCCAACCTCTACTACCGCCAACTGGATCAGGACACGTTCGCGAGCAACGTCAACGACAACTGCGCCGGCGGGTGCCCCCCGGGAGCGTTCCCGGCATCCAACGATTCCTCGACGATCCGCCAGAAGGGAACAGGCAGCAGCGTGCAGTTGTCGCTGCTCGATGACCTGTTCGGCAAAGGCAACCAGTTCACCGTCGGCGCCACTGCCGATCTGGGCGACACCCGCTACCGCCAGTTCAACCAGGAAGCGGTGTTCACGCCAAGCCGCGGAACAGCCGGCGTCTCCCCTTTCGTGCTCGACACCGATGTGAAGACGACCAATCACTATTACGGCGTTTTCGTGACCGACACGCTCACCCTCAACCCGAAATGGTCGATGACAGCGTCCGGACGCTACAACGTCGCGCAGGTGAAGATCACCGACCAGTCCGGCACCAATCCAGCCCTGAATGGCGACCACAAATTCATCCGCTTCAATCCGGCTCTGGGATTCACCTACAACCCGACAGCAACGGCCACGACCTACGCCAACTACAGCGAAGGCATGCGGGCGCCGACACCGGTGGAACTCACCTGCGCGGATCCCGCCGCGCCCTGTCGCCTGCCGAATGCCTTTCTGGCCGACCCACCGCTCAAGCCGGTGGTGAGCCGCACCTACGAGGTGGGGGCTCGCGGCAAGCTCCTGGGGTGGCTGGGCTGGAACGCCGCATTGTTTCGCACCGATCTGCGCGACGACATCCAGTTCATTTCGACCCAGGGCGCGACCCTCAACTCAGGCTATTTCCAGAACGTCGGCGACACCCGCAGGCAGGGGGTGGAACTCGGGGCACGGGCACAACGCGGTGCTCTCACGCTTACCGCCAACTACACCTATCTGCGGGCCACGTTCGAAAGCGGTTTCCTGCTGAACAGCCCCAACAATTCATCGCGCGACGCCAACGGCGACATCCGGGTGGCGCCAGGCAACCGCATCCCGGGCATGCCGGCGCATCTGCTCAAGCTACGCGCCGACTACGCGTTCTCCGAAGGATTCATCGTCGGCGGCAACGCGCTGCTCTCCACCGATCAGTTTGCCCGTGGCGACGAAAACAACCAGGACCAGACCGGCAAGGTTCCGGGATACGCCGTCGTCAATCTCGATGCGCGGTACCAGATCACGCCGCAGATTCAGGTATTCGGACGACTGCTCAACTTGTTCGACCGAAAGTACGAAACCTTCGGCATCCTCGGATCGAATTTCTTTCAGGGCGGAGCATTCAACCCGGTGAACGCTGGACCGGAGCAGTTCCGGGCGGTTTCGGCGCCGCGTGCGTTCTATGTCGGCGTGCGCTACGACTTCACCAAGCCTACCGCCTCCGGAGCGCAGTGAGGCACGCAAGGAATTAACAAGATCGGAGCCCCAGACGCAAAAAAGCTGCGTTTCCGCAGCTTTTTTGGTACTACCGAAAACCGGGATTAGCGGTTTGCGATGTACATCGTGACTTCAAAGCCAAAACGCATTTCGGTATAGGCGGGCTTGGTCCACATGGTGAGGCTCCTTGATGGGTTGATGAATCAAAACAACTCAAAACCACTGCTCGTGTTGCGGTACCGGAAGATACCCACCGCGTTTGCGGCTTGAACCCATTATCCGGATCCACACGCAGCGGACCATGGCAAAACGCTGAAAGCCTGGTCAGGATTTTCATTAGATTCCTCCGCCGCGTCGCAACATGAATATCCTCTCGGGGTAGCAACCGAAGAGGCGCTCAGAAGCGGAGCGATGCCGAACGAAAGGAGCAGCTAAAAGCGAAGGGGCAGCGCCTACTGAACGAAGGGCACCTCTGAAGCGAAGGAGCCGCGCCCACAGGGTCCCTCAGGGACGGGGCGCCCCTCAAGGGAGAAGGCGGATCACAGCGATGCTGAACGAAGGGCGTCTCTGAAGCGAAGGGGCAGCGCCCACAGGGCCTCCCGAGGACGCTGCGCCCCCGGGGGGAAGGCGTAGCGCAGCCTGGGGGTGTGCCGAACGAAGGGAACCTCTGAAGCGAAGGGGCAGCGCCCACAGGCCCCCCCGAGGACGCTGCGCCCCCTCGAGGGGGAAGGCGTAGCGCAGCCTGGGGGTGGTCCACACTCACGGCTCCATCAGTTTGTACCGCATGGCGATGATCGCCAGTTCGGCGGAGTTCGAGGCGCCGAGCTTCTGCTTGATGTTGTACAGATGGGTTCCGATGGTTCGCGGGCTAAGCGACATCACGTCCGCGATGTCGACCACCGACTGGCCACGGGCCAGCGCCAGGAACACCTTGAATTCCTTCTCCGACAGCATGTCGACCGGATTGCGTTCGCCGGTGAGCTGCTGGAGGGCCAGTTCATGTGCGATCGCGGGTTCGAGAAAGGTACGGCCCTGTTGGACCTGCCGGATCGCCTGGATCAATGCTTCGGCGGCGCTGCGCTTGGACAGGTACCCGAGGGCACCGGCCTTGAGCACCCGCCGCGCATGCATGGCGTCTTCATGCGCGGTCAGCACCAGCACTTTCATGTTCGGCGCGCGCGCCAGGATCCGCGACAAGGCCTCGAGCCCACCGATGCCCGGCATGGACAAATCGAGCACCAGGACATCGGGCTTGACCTCGGGCACCCGCCGGACCGCTTCCTCGCCGCTCTCGGCTTCCGCCACCACTTTGATATCGGCCGAAGCTTCCAGCAGCAGCCGGAAACCCATCCGCACCACGGCGTGATCGTCAGCCAGCATCACGCGAATTTCAGCTCCCGGATTCATGCGCCCTGCTCCTGATCCAGCGATGCGGTTGCGCCATCTGCGCCCGCTTGCTCACCCAGCGGAATGCGCACCTTCACCGCGAGGCCGCCGCCGGGCACGGTATCGAGCGCGAACTCACCCTTCAGGGCTTCGACCCGCTCGCGCATGCCCATGATGCCGAAGCGCACCGAATCGGTACCGTCGCGCTCGGTGAGCCCACGTCCGTTGTCGCGCACCAGAACATCGAGGCAGCCTGTCTCTTGTCGGATCACGGAAATCTCGATCTGTGTTGCATGGGCATGCTTGACCACATTGGTGAGGCACTCCTGGACGATGCGAAAGACGGTGATATTGACACGCTCGCCGAGTTCGTCGAGGTGACCCTCGAGATGCACGCGGCAGGCGATCTCGGGATGCCGCTGCCCCCAGCTGCCGATGGCATCCTCGAGCGCTTCGCGCAGGCCGAGATGATCGAGCGCGCTGGGCCGCAACTGACGGATGATGCCGTGAACCGAGTCGTACATGTGACTGGCGACCGACACGATGGTCTCGGCGCTGCGGTGGATGTCGCCACCGGAAGCCGCGGTTTTCTGCACGATGACGGCGCCGATGGTCTTGATCGCGGTCACGCATTGGCCGAGTTCATCGTGCAACTCGCGGGCGATGGCGCGACGCTCCTCCTCCAGCCGGACCTGCGTGAGCTGGGTGAGTTTGCGATTCTGGGCAAGCTGCAGCTCGGCCTCGCGGGCACGCTTGGTTTCGGTGATGTCACGCATCGACAGGATCTCGCCGATCACCTGATCAGTCACCGGATCGACCAGCGGCGACGCCGACAACGCGACCTCGACCAGCCGCCGGTCGCGCGTGAATCGCTGGGTCTCGACATGATCGATGCTACCGCGCTCCCGCACCAGCCGCGACCAGCCCTCCTGCTCGGCCGCGCGTTCCGGCGGCACCGTGAGGCTTGCCGGGTGGCCCACGATCTGCGAAACGTTCCAGCCGAACAGACGCTCGGCAGCCGGATTCCAGTACGTGATCAGGCCGTCCGGATCGACGATCACGATCGCATCGCCGGACTGCTCGGCGATGAGCGCCAGCCGCCGGTTCTCCGCATGCGATTGTTCCAGCTCAACGGCCATGCCGTTGAAGGTATGGCTGATGGCATCGAACTCGGGCAAGGCGAAGCCGGGAAGGCGGGCGTGGTATTCGCCGCGCTCCATGCGTTTCAACCCTTCCAGTACGATGCTCACCGGCCGCAGCGAGCGCCCGGTCAGGAAGAACACCAGAACGTTGACGACCGCCAGGAACGCGACGATCACCACCAACACGCGCTTGGCATCTTCCCAGGCGTCCAGCACGGAGCGCGACGAATCGGTGGTCACCGTGACATTGCCACCCTCCACCGCCAGATTCATCACCGGCAGCTCGGGCGCCACGAGCTTCGAGAACCATGGCGGCGCCGACACGCCGACCTTGTAGAGCGATGGCGGCGACGCATAGATCAGCTTGTCGTCGTGATCGAACAACCGGATGTCGTGCGCGCGCACCCGTCCGATCTCGCGCAACAAGCTGCGCAGGACGGCGTTGCCGTCCTCGCCGTCGCGCGCGATGAGCCGCGAGTCGTTGATGACCGCCGCCAGGAGCTGCAAGGTGATGCGATTGGCGCCCTCCATCTCCTCGCGGATGGAACGCCGCGTGTCGCCCAGTGCAAGCTGCAGCACCGCGAGCGTGAACACGCTGGTCAGGACCGTGATCAGCAGATTGATGCGAAACCGCAGGCTCATGCGAGCAGGGCAACCGTGCCGCGCGACACCAGTTGGTCGCGCAGGGAGTCGGCTGCCGCAACCAGGGCCGATTCGAGGTGGGGATGCGATGCCGCATGCTTGGCCGCGGCGATCATCGACAACCGTGCCGAAGGCCAACGCCGGGCGACTTCGAACGCGGTGACCGGCGGACACACGAAATCCATGGCGCCTTGCAACAGGATGCCCGGCAGATGCGCGATCCGCGCCACGCCATCGAGCAATTCACCCGGCCGGAAAAAGCAGTCGTGCGTCAGATAGTGGACCTGCACCCGAGCACGGGCGAGCCCGGCATCGTCGGCGACCGCGACCGTGGGCGATCCGGCAACGGGGGCTTCACCGATCGACATCACCACCGACTCGAAGGCGTTCCAGCGCGCCGCGGCCTGCACCTGGACAGTCGGATCGGGGTGGCGCAGGGCGGCGTCGTATGCCCGCACCAGTTGCGGCCAGGGAACGCCGGGCGTGGTTGCATACAACGCCTCCCGCGCAGCCGGTACGAACTGACGCAATCCATCGAAGTACCAGTCGAGTTCGCCGTGCGACGCGAGGAAGATCCCGCGCAGGATGAGATGGGTGACCCGATCAGGGTAGGTCTGGGCGTAGGCAAGCGCGAGGGTACTGCCCCACGATCCGCCGAACAGGACCCAGCGATCGACTCCCAGCAGCAGCCGCAATTGTTCGATATCGCCGATCAGGTGGGCCGTGGTGTTGTTCGCCGTGCCCCCGGCGGGCGTGCTGCGCCCGCAACCGCGCTGGTCGAACAGCACGATACGGTAGAAGGCCGGGTCGAAGTAGCGACGGTGATCGGGCTTGGTGGAGCTGCCGGGGCCACCATGGAGAAACAGCACGGGGCGCCCCGCCGGATTGCCGCTCACCTCGAAGTAGATCCGGTGGCCACCGGTGGCGTCGAAGTGGCCGCTTCGATGCGGGTCTATCGCCGGGTAGAGGGCGCTCATGGATCCACCAGAGGCAATCCAAGCCAGGCAACTGCGTGATCGAAGCATCCCGATGGTTTCATGTGCGACAAGCCAGATTCACTCGGTGAGGCGAAAGGTGATCGGTACCGTGACAGTAAGCTCTTGACCACGCAGTTCTTCGGGGAGCGGAGGCAACTGGCGAGCCCTCTTCACCATGGCCATTGCCTCTTGGTCGAGGATGTCGTGCCCGCTCGATTTCGCCACCGACACTTGCTTGACTTTCGCATCAGCGGTCATCAGAACCAGAACCTCGGTGGTACCGGTCCATCCAAGCGTGAGCGCCCGTTTCGGATAGTGCTGGTCCTTGCCGACCTCACGTGAAAATCTCAGTCCGTAACGCTCCAGCACCGCGTGATCGATCGTGGTCGGCTGAGGTGGACTCTGGATCGTGGGCTTGCCGGTTTGCGGGCGCAAGGCCGTTGGCGCGGCGGTCAGGGGAACCACCGCCGGTGCGGCCAGAGACGGCGCAACAACCGACGGCGGAGCGGCGACCGTGGCAGCGGAAGCAACTGGCGCCGACGGCACCAATGGCGCAACTACCGGCCTGGATGCAATCGGCCTCGGCGCCGCCGTCGTTGCCGAAACCACCGGTTGGGTCACGACCTGTGGCACGACGGTCGGCGGCGCGACAGCCACCTGGGCGGCCGACGCCGTGGGCGCCGCCTCGACCAGGGGGGCCGGCCGGACAGCCTTCAGGTCGGGGCGCTGATCCGGGCGGACAGGTGCCGGCACGGCATCGGGATGCGCGGAAGGCGCCACCGGGATGACCGGGTCCAGCCGCGCTTCCACCTTGGCGCTCAGGGTGGGCACGGCCTTAAGCTGCGGTCGCGTGTCGGGGCGCAGGTCAGGCCTGACTTCGGGACGCGCTTCGACTCGCGGTTCAGGCCGGACCTGCGGCCTCAGGTCCGGCGCTGGCGCCGATGGTGCCGCGATCGGCGCTGGCGCTGCCACCCGTGGCGTGGGCAGCAACTGCGGTCGTGCCTCGGCCCGCAAGTCGGGCCTGATCTCGGGGCGAGCTTCGACCCGCGGTTCAGGCCTGATCTGTGGCCTCACGTCCTGTGGCGACGATGGCGCAACGATCGGCGCCGGCGCCGCCACCCGCGGTTCGGGCCGCAGTTCCGGGCGCAGGTCGGGCCGAAGCTGCGGCCTCACGTCGACCCGCGGCTCGGGCCGTACTTCGACCCGCGTTTCCGGCATCGGCACCGGCTTCGGTTCCGGTCGGGCTTGCAGCACGGGCGCCGACCTCGGTGGCGGCACGGGTTGCACGACCAGTGGCGGGGGTGCCGGCACCGGGACCGGTTTCGCAACCGCATGCGGCACAACGGGTTTCGCGGGTTGCCGCGGTGCAACCTTGACCGGCGGCTTCACCTTCACCGGCGCCGGACGCCTGGGCGGCGGCTCAGGAATGGGCGGCGGCTCCCGCTTTGGCGGCGTGATCAGTTCGATCTCGAGCACCTTCGGCTCGGCCGCGGGGATGTGGCGCAGTTCCGGCAGGAACGCGACCACCAGGGCATGAGCGACGACGGAGCACACGAGCGCGAACACGAACGAATGCTCGCGATACCAGGTTGCGAACGGACCTGGGGCCGCGGAAACTCGGGACAGGATTGCGGTCGACATCGAAGAAGCTTAGGAGGGAGCGCGGGGGGAGGCAATGACCGGATCAGGCCACTGCCGGGAATCTCATGATATTCATGACATCACGTTGCTGATTTTTCTGTGGAATCCACTGACGGCCTGCCAGACACTGGTATCCGAACTCAAAGGTGCAGTGCTTGGCCTGCCAGGAGCACATCGGGCAGAAGAAGCGCAACCAGAAGTGTTCATCGGGGCGATGAAGTCATCGCCATCACCAAGACCTTAACATCCGGAGGTTAATATGTGGACCAAGCCCGCTTACACCGAAATGCGTTTCGGCTTTGAAGTCACGATGTACATCGCCAACCGCTGATCATCGCGGCTGGTAACGAAAGCCCCGACCCGTTCGGGGCTTTCGTTTTTCCTGGAGCGGTCTTGCCTGCCGGTCGGTGCGGCGACCGTGCAGTGAATTCGACCGACGAGGAAAAAGCAACATGCGTATTCGGGTTCTCGGATCGGCGGCGGGCGGCGGATTTCCCCAGTGGAACTGCAACTGCGCCAACTGCGATGGGGTACGCAAGGGCACCATGCGCACCCGGGCACGTACCCAGTCGTCGATAGCGGTCAGCGGCAATGGCATCGACTGGGTGCTGTTCAACGCCTCGCCGGATCTGCTGACCCAGATTCAGGGCTTTCCAGCGCTGCAACCGGGGCGCGGCATCCGCGATACCGGCATTCGCGCGGTGGTGCTGATGGACGGGCAGATCGATCACACCACCGGGCTGCTCATGCTGCGCGAAGGCAAGCCGCTCGAGATCTACTGCACCGACATGGTTCGGGAAGACATGACCACCGGCAACCCGCTGTTCAATATTCTCGGCCACTATTGCGGGGTCATCTGGCATCAGCTGCCGACGGCGCCCGGGTCCGGTTTCGAGGTGGTCGGCGCCGAACATCTGACATTCACCGCCATCGCGCTCAAGAGCAAGGCGCCGCCCTACTCGCCCCATCGCGACAACCCGCACGAGGGCGACAACATCGGCATGCGCGTCACCGACACGCGCACCGGCAAGAGCCTGTTCTACGCGCCCGGTCTGGGCGAGATCGAACCGCACCTCGTGCCGCACCTCGCCGCTGCCGATGCGATCATGGTCGACGGCACCTTCTGGACCGATGACGAGATGGTGGCGCTCGGCGTCTCGAAAAAACGCGCCCGCGAGATCGGCCACCTGCCCCAGTCCGGGCCCGGTGGCATGATCGACGTGCTGACGCCGCTGCCGGCTTCACACAAAATCCTGATCCACATCAACAATACCAATCCCATCCTGGATGAAGACTCCCCACAGCGTGCCGAGCTTGCAAAGCATGGTATCGAGGTGGCCTTCGACGGGATGGACTTCACGCTCTGACGGAGACCGCCATGGGTGCCGCCGAACATCTGCCGTGGACTCGTGAGGAGTTCGAAGCCCGGATCCGCGCCAAGGGCGACCGCTACCATATTCACCACCCGTATCAGGTGGCGATGAATGCGGGGCGGCTGACGCGCGCACAGATCCAGGGCTGGGTGTGCAACCGCTTCTACTACCAGACCGCGATTCCGATCAAGGACGCCGCGGTCATGTCGAACATGCCGGACCGCGAGCATCGCCGCCTGTGGATCCAGCGCATCCTCGATCATGACGGCACCGCCGGTGACGAAGGCGGAATCGAGGCGTGGCTAACGCTTGCGGATGCAGTCGGACTCGAGCGCGCGGAGGTCACCTCGTTGCGACACGTCCTGCCCGGCGTGCGCTTTGCAGTCGACGCGTACATCAACTTCGCCCGCACCCGCCCCTGGCAGGAAGCCGTCTGCTCGTCGCTGACCGAACTGTTCGCCCCCGAGATCCACAAAGAGCGCCTCGCCAACTGGCCGCAGCACTATCCGTGGATCGACAAGGCGGGCTACACCTACTTCCGCAAACGCCTGTCGGAAGCGCGCCGTGACGTGGACCATGGCTTGCGCGTCACGCTCGAACACTTCCGCAGCCGCGAGCAGCAGGAACGCGCGTGCGACATCGTCCAGTTCAAGCTCGACGTGCTGTGGACCATGTGCGACGCGATGATGGTCAACTACGGCATCGGCGACACCAGGATCGGATGACGGTCATGGCGACCCCGACCCGTGTGGCCTTCGATCACGACGCACTCATCGAACTCGCCAAGTACTTCCGCTTTCAGTGGGAGCCGGTGCAGGACTGCCATGTGCTTCTTTACCCGGAAGGCATGGTGAAGCTGCCGGGCAGCGCCGGCGAGATCATGAAGCGGGTCGACGGCAGTTGCAGCCTGAACGGGCTGGTCGCAGCACTGGCCACACAATTTCCCGGCGTCGACCTGCGCGCCGACGTGATCGACTTTCTCGAGGTGGCACATGGAAACGGCTGGATCCGCGAAACAACCCGGTAACCCCCTCTGGCTGCTGGCGGAGATCACGTACAAGTGCCCGTTGCACTGCGTGTTCTGCTACAACCCGATCGATTACACGCAATACGGTCCTGAGCTGAACACCGACGAATGGCTGAAGGTGCTGCGGGAAGGGCGCGAACTCGGCGCCACCCAGCTCGGCTTCTCGGGTGGTGAGCCCCTGGTTCGCGACGATCTCGAGATCCTCATCGCAGAGGCGCGCAATCTCGGCTACTACACCAACCTGATCACCTCGGGCGTCGGTCTCACCGAAAAGCGCATCGCCGCCTTCAAGGAAGGCGGACTGGACCACATCCAGCTTTCGTTCCAGGACTCGACGCGCGAAATGAACGACTGGCTGTCGAGCACCAAGACTTTCGAATTGAAGAAGCGCACGGCCGAGTTGATCCAGAAATACGACTACCCCATGGTGCTCAATGTGGTCCTGCACCGGCACAACATCGACCACACCCAGCAGATCCTCGAACTGGCCGAAACCCTGGGGGCTGAGTACGTCGAACTCGCGAACACGCAGTATTACGCCTGGGCCTTCGAGAATCGCGACCAGTTGTTGCCGAGCCGCGACCAGATCCTGCGCGCCGAAGACGCCACCAACCGGTTTCGCGAGAAGGTCGGCAACGCCATGAAGATCTACTTCGTGGTACCCGACTACCACGCGACCCGTCCAAAGGCCTGCATGAATGGGTGGGGTTCTCTGTTCGTGACAGTCACCGCCGACGGCATGGTACTGCCGTGTCACGAGGCCCGAATGCTGCCGGGCATCACGTTTCCCAACTCGCGCGAGCATGATCTGCGCTGGATCTGGTACGACTCGCCCGCGTTCAACGCCTATCGTGGCGACGGGTGGATGAAAGATCTCTGCCGCACCTGTCCGGAAAAGGAAAAGGATTTCGGCGGCTGTCGCTGCCAGGCTTTCCTGCTGACCGGCGACGCGACCAATGCGGATCCGGTCTGCGACCTGTCACCGCACCATCATCTGGTCGTCGAAGCAGTCGAAAAAGCGGATCGCCCCACGCTGCCCCAGAACGTGAAGCCGATCCTGTTTCGAGACGACCGCACGTCGCGCACCCTCACCGCCGCCAAGGACAAAACGACTGCACCGGTGAGCTGAACCGAGGGCGGCGACGGCGGCACACGATCCCGCGCCGTCGCCGCAGATTCAGAAGCGAAGGGGCCCCATCCGCAGGGTGCCAGCGACCGGAGGCCGCTGTCGTTCGGCAGGCGACGGACAGTCCCTGTCCAGCCTCACTCCCGAGGAACGGGGTGCCCCCTGGGGGAAGGCAGAGAAGGCAGAGCGCAGCGCAGCCTGGGGAGGGCGTCTCCTTTAGTGATGATGGCCGCCCTCGCCGTGCACGTGGCCGTGACGCAACTCCTCGGCCGTCGCGACCCGTACGCCGGTAATGGTGCAGACAAAGCGCACCGATTTTCCTGCCTGGGGGTGGTTGCCGTCGACCACGATGGTTTCATCCGAGATATCGGTCACGGCATAGACGATGGCGTGGTCGGTGCCTTCGGCGGCGCCCTCGAACTGCATACCGACGGTGACATTCTTGGGAAACAGGTTACGCGGCTCGACCCGGACGAGCTCCTCGTCATATTCGCCGAACGCGTCATCGGCCGACAGTTCGACGATCAGCTTGTCGCCCATGGCCCTGCCCTGCAAAGCCTCTTCGACGCGCGGAAAAATGCCGTCGTAGCCACCATGCAGATAGCTGATCGACTGGTCGGTCTTTTCGATCAGGCCACCATCGGCGTCGAGCATTTCGTAGTCGATCGATACGATCGTGTTCTTGAGCACCTGCTGGGTCACGCGAGTTCCTTGAGGTAGGTGAGAATTTCCGCGGCATGGCCACGCGCGTTGACGCCGTACAGCACGCGCACTAGCTTTCCGTCGCGGTCGATGACAAAGGTGGAACGCTGGATGCAGCGCCGCGTCCTGCCTTCGAATTCCTGGTCGCGGAGCACGCCGTACAGAGCGCAGACCTCGCCCTCGGTGTCGGAGAGAAGCTGGATGCTCAGGCCGTGCTTGTCGCGAAACGCGCCATGCGCCAGGCAATCGTCCATGCTCACCCCGATCACGACCGCGCCGAGTTCGAGGAAGCGGTCTTCGAGCTCGCTGAAGTCGATGGCCTCGATGGTGCAACTCGGAGTGTCGTCGCGCGGATAGAAATAGAGCACCACGATATGCCGCCCCCGGAACGACGCGAGACTGACCATCTCCATCTCGGCGTCCGGCAGACTGAATTCGGGCGCGGGGTCTCCGACGTTCAGCATCCAACTCTCCGCAGCGCATTCTCGTTTCGAGTGTAACCGAATTCTCCTGCCGCAAATCCATCGGCGTCCGCTGCCCCACGACGGGTCACAGCAATATAATCCGACCATGCGCAACCCCCTGCTCGGCGGACTCGCGACCCGCACATTCCTGTCGCGCCATTGGCAGAAACAGGCACTGCTGGTGCGACAAGCCATCCCGCACTTCGGTGGTGTCCTCGACTTCCGCGAGCTGATGGGTCTCGCCTGCTCCGATACGGTCGAGTCACGCTTGGTGGTTCGCGACGCACGACGCTGGACACTCAGGCACGGCCCCTTCGACCGCACCGACTTCCGGCGTCTGCCAGCCCGCAACTGGACGCTGCTGGTACAGGGTGTCAATCTGCACGACGACAGGGCGGCCGCGTTGCTGGCGCGCTTCGCGTTTCTTCCGCATGCCCGGCTCGATGACCTGATGGTGAGCTACGCGGTGCCGGGCGGCGGTGTCGGCCCGCATTTCGACGCTTACGACGTGTTCCTGCTGCAGGGGGAAGGCAAGCGCCGCTGGCGGATCGGCCGCCAGAACGACCTCGCCCTGGTGCCCGGAGCGCCACTGAAGATCCTGCGGCGCTTCCAACCCGAAGGCGAAGCGATCCTGCTGGGCGGCGACATGCTGTACCTGCCGCCGAGATTCGCTCATCACGGCGTGGCGGTCACCGAGTGCACCACGTGGTCGATCGGCTATCGCGCACCGACCCACCAGGAGTTGGCATCCCGGTTTCTGTCCGATCTCGCCGAGCGGCTGGTGCTCCCGGGCCAGTATGCAGATCCGGACCTCGCCGCCACCGTTCACCCCGGCCGGATCGGCGGTGCACTGGTCGCCACGACCGAACGGCTGCTGGCGGGCATCCGCTGGCGGCGCCGCGACGTCACCGACTTTCTCGGACGCCATCTGACGGAACCGAAACCACAGGTCTTTTTCGACCCACCGCGACACGGCTCGACCGGCATCGTCGCCCGCATCCGCCGACAGGGCGCCAAGCTGGATCGGCGCAGTCTCATGCTCTACGCCGACCATGCCGTCTACCTGAACGGAGAGGAGTACCGTTTTCCGCGCGGCGTGCCGGCGCCACTGCGCGAACTCGCGGATCGACGCTGCCTTGCGGCCCAGGCCGTGCCTGCACCGATCGCGACGATGCTTTACGATTGGTGGGTGGCCGGGTTCATCCGGTTGCCAGCCGCAGGGAGTTGAACCATGGCCGAAATGAAACGTCCACCCCCAGGCTTCGCCTTCCCCCAGGGGGCCAGTGCCCCTGGCGAGGTGAGGCCGGACACAGACAGTCCCTGCGGACTGTCTGTGTCTGCCAAACGCCAGCGGACTCTGGCCGCTGGCGGCCCGGCGGGCACTGAGATCGACACCACTCCGCCTGAACCGGATCCGCAGCCGAACCTGCGACGGCTGGCGTCGCGTACCGAAATCGAACACGCGATCGACGAAGTCCTGTCCCGGGCTCATCGCCGGCTGGTGGTGTTTTCCAACCAGCTCGGCGCCGAATGGAACCGGGAATCGCGCGTCGATCCGGTGCGCCGGTTCTGTCTCGACAGCCGCCGTAACCAGATGCACATCGTGTTGCACGATGCCGGCACCGCCTACCGGTCCTGCCCGCGGCTCCTGTCGCTCCTGCGCCAGTTCAGCCATGTGATCTCGGTCCAGGAAACGCTCCATCACGCCAAGAACGTCTACGATCCGTTCGTGCTCGCCGATGATCGCCACTACCTGCACCGCTTTCATCACGATGGTGCAGCCGGATTGCTGGCGCTCGATGATCCGGTCGGCGCGACCGTCCTGCGCGACCGCTTCGAGGAGTTGTGGGAGGCATCGGCGCCGGCCATTCCAGCGACCACGATCGGCCTGTAGATTTCTCGATTCCAGAGTAGTTACAAATTGTAAATACCGGTTACAATGGCAAGGTCGATTGCGGCTGGCTGGGCGTGGAACGCCCTTCAGGACGCAATCGCAGGTCTCCCCAATCAATCGAACACCCGTCAAGGAACAAAAATGATCCGTTCGCTTCTCGTTGCTGCGCTCGTCGCCCTCGCCCTCGCCGCTTGCGGCAAGAAGGAAGAACCCGCACCCACCCCGGTGCCCGCGCCCGCTGCAGAAGTCGCCAAGCCGGCCGAAGCCGCGCCTGCTGCCCCGGCTCCTGCCGATGCCGCCAAGCCCGCTGATGCGGCTGCTCCCGCTGCGCCGGCTGCCGAAGAAAAGAAGCCCGCAGAAAAGAAGTAAGCCTGTGGCGGCGCACGCCGCCTGGTGAAAAAGCCGGCTCTCGAGCCGGCTTTTTTTTCGGTGCCCGCCGGGCCGCCAGCGGCCAGAGTCCGCTGGCGTTTGGCAGGCACAGACAGTCCGCAGGGACTGTCTGTGTCCGGCCTCACCTCGCCAAGGGCACCGGCCCCCTCGAGGGGGAAGGCGAAGCGCAGCCTGGGGGTGGTTTGATTGTCGAGTCCAGTCGGTCAGCCTATGTCCCGCCAGGCAAGCCCTTCTGCCTGGTCGGCGACACCGACCCATTCGTCAGCGCAACCCAGTACCGAAGCGAGCGCCCGGCGGGCCAATTGCACGGTGTTGTTCTGTGCCGACAAATGGGCGGCAATCACATGCTGGAGGCGGCTGCGGTCGAGCGCCGCGAGTAACCGTCGCGCCGATTCGTTATCGAGATGCCCGAGGCGCCCGGCGATGCGTTGTTTGAGCGAGGCCGGATAGGCGCTGGCGCGAAGCAGGTCGAGATCGTGGTTGCACTCGAGCGCGAGGGCATCGCATCCCGACAGGGTGGCCTCGATGTGGGGTGTCGAACAGCCGGTATCGGTAAGCACGCCGAGCCTCCGCGCGCCGTCGCCGAACACGAACTGCGCGGGCTCACCGGCATCGTGCGGCACGGGATACGGGGTCAGGGCGACATCGCCGACGGCGAATGCCCGGTAGCCCTCGATGAATCGCACGTCGACGTGGTCGAACTTCGCACCACCATTGCGAAAGGTGCCGCGAGTGAGCCAGACGGGTAGTTGGTGTCGCCGCGCGAATCGCGCCACGCCGCCGATGTGATCGTCGTGTTCGTGAGTGACGATGACCGCGGACAGATCGGACGGGGCGAGATCGAGGCGGGCAAGCCGAGTGATGGTCTCGCTCAACGTGAACCCGCAATCGAGCAGTATCCGCGTCTGACCGACCTCGACGATCAGGCCGTTGCCCGCGCTGCCGCTACCGAGATAGGCGAATCGCATCGCGGATGTCCGGTCCGAACTGTCTTGCCGGCCTTGCCGTTCGCTACTGGAGCTGTTCGGCGAGCAACGCGAGAATGCGCTTGCCGGCGTCGCTGTTATCGACGGCGCCGGCCTTGTCGAGCACCTTCACTTCGGTACCGGCACCGAGCGCGGCGACCCGCACGCGAAACTGCTCCGGCCCCTTCTTGCCGGCCTCGTCGCTGCGCCAGAACGCCAGTTTCGACAGAATGCCGTTCGGCTTCGCCACGTCGGCGTCGGGATCCTGATAGCGGACGAAATAGATACCGTCGGCACGATTGCGGTCTTCCACCATGAAGCCGACGCGGTCCAGGGCAAGACCCACGCGGCGCCACGCGCGGTCGAATCCATCGTTGAGCTTGACCGTGGTGCCGGTCGTGGACTTCACGATGGCCGCCTGGGCCGGCGTCTTGTCGGCGTTGCGCACCAGTGCAACAGCGTCGGCCGGCGCCGCCACCCCGAACCGCAGTGCGAGCTTGCTCAGCATCAGCGCCTCGAGTTCGGGATCGGACGGACGCACCTGCCACTTGGTGTTGTTGTCGCGCTCCTTGTAATAGACCTCCGCCATGCCCTTGTGGCTGACGAACACTTCGGTCGTGCCCGGTTCGGCGCCACGTTCGAGCCGGGTGCGAAACCGGTCACGCTCGGGCAACGACGTGAGCACGTCGAGTTGCTTGTTGATGAAGCCCGTGATGCCGCCGATGGGCAGCTTCGCGCGGTTCTCGGCCCAGTCGGTTTCCATCAGGCCGATGCTGGCGTCCTCGGTCTTGATGAGGAATCCGTTTTCCTGCCAGAAGTCGCGGACCACGGGAAATATCTGCTCGGGCGTCGCCTTGACCACCAGCCATCGCTGGGTTCCGCCGCGTTCCACACGCACGCGTTCGAAGGTGGGCAGGACGCCCGACGAGACCGGCGCCGACGGCTTGTTGCCACGCTGCTGATCGTATTGCGAGAACACGGCCGCGCTACCCGGCGTCGCCTCCGGCACCGAATACCGGTTGTTGTTGCCGGGCGCTGCGAGGTCCGGCGGAATCTCGAGCGGTGGCAGCTTGCCAGCCGACTTGTAATCGATCTTCTTGCCTTCCAGGGCCCCGCTGCATCCCGCCAGCAACGCAGCCGACACGGTGATCGCGCAGCCGATGGTGCGCACGAATTTCATCGAACCTCTCTTGCGGCATCGATGCCGCGAAAATGTCTGAAGCGCGCCGATGCCCGCGTGGGCAACCAGCACCGCCGGGATTCCGCCTTGAAATGAACCGACCCGCTCATACAGTCTGCGCTTCGCGAACGATACCTGCGGCATGCATGGCCGCGCGCAGCGTATCGTGATGCTGATGCGCGAGCGGCGTGAGCGGCAGCCGGATGCCGGGGCCGATGAGCCCCATCTCCCGCAGAACCCATTTTGCCGGGATCGGGTTGGCCTCGACGAACAGATACCGATGCAGGTCGGCAAGCGTGTTGTTGATCTTGCAAGCCTGCCCGGCGTCACCGGCGAGCGCCGCGTCGCATAGCTCGCGCATGAGGCGTGGCGCGACATTCGCCGTCACCGAGATAACCCCGTTCGCGCCCAGCAGCATCAGGGCGAGGCCGGTGCCATCGTCACCGCTGTAGATCGCGAAACCCGGCGGTGCACGCTTGATCAGATCGACGCCGCGCTCGATGTTGCCGGTCGCATCCTTGATGCCGACGATGTTGCGGACCCGCGCCAGCCGCAGCGTGGTGTCGTTGTGCAGATCGGCGACCGTGCGGCCGGGCACGTTGTAGAGAATCGTGGGGAGGTCGACCGACTCCGCGATGGCGCGGAAGTGCTGGTACAGACCCTCTTGCGAAGGCTTGTTGTAGTAGGGCACCACCGAGAGCGCCATCGCCGCGCCCGCGGCCTTCGCGAAGCGCTGCAGGGCGATCGCCTCACGGGTGGAATTGGCACCGGTGCCGGCGATCACCGGCACTCGTCCATCGACGTGGGCCACGGCGACCTTCACCAGTTCGCAATGCTCGTCGAAATCGACGGTGGGCGATTCGCCCGTGGTGCCCACGGCGACGATGCCATTGGTCCCGTTGCGGATGTGGAAATCGATAAGATGCCGCAATCCGTCGAAGTCGAGGCCGCCATCGTCATGCATCGGTGTCGCGATCGCGACCAAGCTACCCGTCAGCATGAAACTGCTCCCCGGCAAAGCGCCCGATTGTACCCGATGGGTCCGTTCATGGCGGCTTCACGGCGCAGATGCGCTGGATCATGGCCGGCCTGGGCAGATCGACTTCGCGCTCTTCGTAGGCGACCACCTCGAGGCGTCCGGCGATCACAGTCAGGAGTTCCCCCGGACGCAGGAGGAAATCCGGATTGGACGGGCGGCCGAAACGCTCGTTGCCGACGGCGAAGGTCTCGTAAACGAGTCGGCCGCCCGGCGCGACAGCGCCGAGCAGTTCAGGGAACAGGGAGCGATGCAGGTAATTGGCGACCACCACCAGCGCAAACCGGCGCCCCGCGAACGGCCAGGCGTCCTGCTCGAGATCCGCCAGCACGAACCTGATGCCAGGCGCGCCAGCCAGGGCCGCGGCAACCAGCGGATCACGATCGACCGCCGTGACCGTTGCACCGGCGCCCGCCAGAAAGCGTGCGTGCCGTCCCTGACCGCATGCCACATCGAGGACTTCAGCGCCGGCCCCGACCATTGCCTGTTCGACCACCCAGGCCGATGGCGCCATCACCACCACGCCACCAGCGTCTTCGGGCAAGAGCGTCCGAGCGCCCGACGGGCATGCCGGCCGGCGCGCATCACGGGCCACCGCGTTGACAGCGTCGGGGGTGGGTGCTACATACCGTCGTATGGTCAAGCGGCCGGTGGCCGCACAAGTTGTCAGGGGAGTGTGGCTGCATGATTCGTATTTTGCTATCGATGCTCGCGCTTGTGGCCGTGACTCTGGTAGACGGCTGCGCCCGCATGCACCAATTGATGACCAGGACGCCCGCCGCGACCGCCGCCGTGCTGCCGACCCGGGACAATACGGCACGCGGCGACATCCGGTTCGTCCAGCGCGATTCGGGCAAGGTACTGGTGTCGGGACGCATCACCGGATTGTCTCCCGGGTCGCATGGTTTCCACATCCATGAAAAGGGTAACTGCTCGGCGCCGGACGCCTCCAGTGCGGGCGGGCACTTCAATCCTTCCGGGTCCACCCATGGCGCGAACGGCGGCGGCGCCCGGCACGGGGGCGATCTCGGCAACATCGTCGCGGGGCCCGATGGCATCGCCGATATCAACGTGGAAATCACCGGTATCTCCCTTGGCACCGCGCCCGATAGCGTGGTTGGTCGTTCCGTCGTGGTCCATGCCAAGGCCGACGATTTCACCACCCAGCCTTCGGGCAATGCCGGCAGCCGGGTCGGTTGCGGACTCATCAGCCGCAGCGAGTGACAGCGAACTGCCCGGGGGTGCCCGCGTCGCGAGCTGCACTTGATTCCCTGGCTCGAAGCTGACGATCCCTTCCCGCCGGTGCCGGCAGCGCTCGCCCGACCCAACGGCCTGCTCGCCGCGGGCGACGATCTGTCACCCGGGCGCGTTCTCGACGCGTACCGGCACGGCATCTTCCCCTGGTTCAACGACGGCGAACCGGTACTCTGGTGGAGTCCCGATCCGCGCATGGTCCTGTTTCCCGCGGAGTTACGCGTATCGCACTCGCTCGACAAGACCTTGCGCAACAGACCATTCGAGGTGCGCTTCGATTTCGGCTTTCGCGAAGTGATGCAGGCCTGCGGCGAACCGCGGGATGGCCAGGCGGGCACCTGGATCACCGGACGCATGCTCGAGGTCTACTGCGCCCTGCACCGCGATGGCTGGGCGCACAGCGTCGAGACCTGGATCGACGGCGAACTCGCCGGCGGGCTGTACGGCGTGGCCATCGGCACCATGTTCTTCGGCGAGTCGATGTTCACGCGGGTGCGCGACGCCTCGAAGATCGCGTTCGTTCATCTGGTCCGCCACCTGAACCGCGCGGGGTTTCGGATGCTCGACTGCCAGATGGCCACCGATCACCTGGCATCGCTCGGCGCCCGCGAGATTCCGCGGGACGAGTTTTCGAGGCATCTCGCGGAGTTGGTAAACTCGTCCGTTGTGCCGTCGGCTTGGCACACCGTCCCGACCCCTATCCGGCGATGACCCAACTCAACGACCTGCCGTTTTCGGTGTTGCAGTTCTATGCAACCGCACCGTACCCGTGCAGCTATCTTGCCGACCGCCTGGCGCGTTCGCAGGTCGCGACGCCGAGTCACGCCATCGATACCCACGTCTACAGCGAGCTGGTGCGCGCCGGATTCCGGCGCAGCGGCGCCTTCACTTATCGCCCCTACTGCGACAGCTGCCGTGCCTGCATCCCGGTGCGCATCGCCGTCGACGGGTTTCGCCCCGGCCGCTCGCAGCGCCGCGCATGGCAGCGCCATAAAGCGCTCGAATCGCGCATCCTCGATCTTAAATACAGCCCCGAGCACTACGCGCTGTATCTGCGCTACCAGTCGGCACGCCACTTCGGCGGCGGCATGGACCACGATTCGCGCGAGCAATACCGCCATTTCCTGCTGCAGAGCAATGTGCGCTCCAACCTGATCGAATTCCGCGACCAAGGCGTGTTGCGCATGGTCAGCATCGTCGACCGTCTCGAAGACGGGCTCTCATCGGTGTACACGTTCTTCGATCCGGACGAGACCGGCGCGAGCTACGGTACCTTCAATGTGTTGTGGCAGATCGAGCTGTGCCGCCAGTTCGGTCTGCCGCAGCTGTACCTCGGTTACTGGATCGCCGAAAGCCGCAAGATGGCCTACAAGATCAACTTCCAGCCGATGGAAGGCCTGGTCGACGGCCAGTGGCAGCCGTTGGCATGAGATGAAACGTTTACCCCCAGGCTGCGCTGCGC
Organism: Betaproteobacteria bacterium; assembly: GCA_031393885.1. Classification (GTDB taxonomy): domain Bacteria; phylum Pseudomonadota; class Gammaproteobacteria; order Burkholderiales. Next base: position 31,681 of record JANMWG010000132.1, read on the forward strand.
TACGCCTTCCCCCAAGAAGGTCGCCTTGACCGCTTGCTCGCACAAGCTGCTGCGCATCCTCAATGCCATGGCACGCGCCCGCCAGCCTTGGAGCGACCAGTTCCATGGCCTCAGCGCTTGACATGGAACACAGTTGCTCCAGGGGGCGCACCGTTCCTCGAGGGACCCTGTGGAGAGGGACACCCACCCCCAGGCTGCGCTGCGCTACGCCTTCCCCCTCCAGGGGGCGCCCCGTTCCTCGGGGGACCCTGTGGACGGGGCCCCTTCGCTTCTGAAGTCCCTTCGTTCAGCACCAAGCCATGATCGGGACCGCAATGGACACCGGAGCCGTATCGCTCGAACGCCGCGACGCCGTGCTGTTGATCGGCCTCGACCGCGTGCCCAAGCGCAATGCCTTCGACCTGCCGATGTACGCCGCGCTCGCGAGCGCGCTCGGCACACTCGAACACGACCCCGGGCTGCGCTGCGGCGTGCTGTTCGCGCATGGCGAGCACTTCACCGGTGGCATCGACCTGCCCCAATGGATACCGCACTTCCACGAGGGCCGTACCCCGCCGCTGCCCGACGACGGGCTCGATCCGCTCGGACTGGATGCGGCACGCACGCGATCCAAGCCGCTGGTGATGGCTGTGCAGGGTTACTGCTACACCATCGGCATCGAACTGCTGCTCGCCGCGGACATCCGCGTCGCCGCCGACACCAGTCGGTTCGCGCAGATCGAGGTCAAGCGTGGCATCTATCCGATCGGTGGCGCCACGGTACGGTTCGTCGCCGAAGCCGGCTGGGGCAACGCCATGCGCTGGCTGTTGACCGGCGACGAGTTCGATGCGGCGGAGGCACTGCGCATCGGCTTGGTACAACAGGTCGTTCCGGCTGGCGCGCAACTCGGCACTGCTGTCGCCATTGCCGACGGCATTGCCCGCCAGGCGCCGCTGGCGATCCGTGCCAGCCTGCTCGCCGCGCGCCATGCGGTGGAGCTCGGACAACGCGCCGCGATCGAGCGCCTGCTGCCCGATCTGCGGGCGCTGCTGGATACCGATGACGCGCGCGAAGGCCTCGCCGCATTTCGCGAACGCCGCGAGGGGCGATTCACTGGACGTTAGCGCGCTGTATCGGGCCCTGCAGCCGCTGCTCTTCCGGCTCGACGGCGAACGCTCGCACGACCTCGCGCTGCGTCTCCTGGACACGGCGAGTGCACTGCGTCTGACGCGCCCGCCGACCCCCTGGCCCGGTGCCGCGACACGGCTGATGGGCATCGATTTTCCCAATCCGGTCGGGCTCGCCGCCGGCCTCGACAAGAACGGCGCGCACCTGGATGCACTGGCCGGCTTCGGCTTCGGCTTCATCGAGATCGGCACCGTCACCCCGCGCCCTCAGCCTGGCAACCCGCGGCCGCGAATGTTCCGCCTGCCGCCCGCACGGGCGCTGATCAACCGTCTCGGCTTCAACAACGCCGGGGTTGATGCCTTGCTCGCCAACGTGGCCGCGAGCCGCTATCGCGGCGTGCTCGGCATCAACATCGGCAAGAACGCCGACACCCCGATCGAGCGCGCCGCCGACGATTACCGGCTGTGCCTGCGTAAGGTGCATGCCATTGCGCACTACGTGACCGTCAACATCTCGTCGCCCAACACCCGCGACCTGCGACAGTTGCAGCAGGGCGATGCGCTGGATCGCCTGCTCGCGAGCATCATGAAAGAGCGCTATCGGCTGGAGCAGGAACATCGGCGGCGGGTACCGATCGCGGTCAAGCTCGCCCCCGATCTCGACCAAGCCGCCATCGCCGCCGCCGCCGCCACCCTGCTAAGACACGAGGTCGACGCCGTGATCGCCACCAACACCACGATCGCCCGCGATGGCGTTGCCGGATTGCCCGGCGCCGACGAGGCTGGCGGCCTGTCCGGTGCGCCGTTGAAGACCCGCGCGACGAGCGTGCTTCGCTCCCTGCATGCAGCGCTGGGCGAGCGCATCCCGCTGATCGGTGTGGGCGGTATCCTCGACGCCACCGACGCGGCAGAAAAACTCGCCGCCGGTGCCCGGCTGGTGCAGGTCTACACCGGGCTCATCTATCGGGGACCGGATCTCGTGCGCGAACTCGTCACTGCGATGACGCCCGGGAGCCAGAGCTGACCCGTTCGCTATAATTCGCGGCTGTCCCTGACCGTCTGATCGCATGACCACCCTCGCCGCCGAAACACTTCGACTCGCCTTCGATTGCACTTTTCCGGATCTGTACGACACCACCGGTCTTGAACGCCTCGACCGGGTATTTCTGGAACAACTGGCGCGCGTCGATCCGGCGCTTGCCTTCCGCATCGCTGAAGCGCGACTCGAACCCGACGCCCTCGACCGCAAGGAAGAGGCTGCTCTGCTGCTGGAAGCAGGCCCACATCTCGAAGACTTCCTGGCGCAGTTGTTCGGCATCGAGACGGCGGCCGGCGCCCTGGCCGAACGGCATCACGCGCTGGCTCCGGTATATGCGGTCAAGCGGTTGTTCGTCCAGCGCAAGGCCATGAACCGTATCAAGCCCGATGCAGCCGCCCTGCTCGACCCCGCGACGGTGGAGCGGGACCTCGCGAGTGCCATGGGCATGGCCTTCAGTGAACTCGAGTTCTCGCGCAGCGTGACCCGATGGCAGCAGGACGAGCCGGTGCATGCCACCGCCCTCGATGCCGCCATGCGTTACGCGGCCTGGGCGGCGCACACGCCGGAAGGCCAGGCCCGCCATGCATCGGGGGTGCTGTTCAAGGCCCCGCGCAAGCTCGATTTCCAGCGCCTGGTGCCGGTCGAGACGCTTGGCGATGGCGGCATCACGGTGCACAGCCTGTCGCATCTGCGTCGTCGCAACGGCTTCGCCCTGACCGACGCCGGCACCGATCTCAACGGCGCGCTCGACCAAGCCAACTACTGCATCTGGTGTCACGAACAGGGCAAGGATTCGTGCTCGCACGGCCTCACCGAGAAAGCTCCCGCGCAAGGCTTTCGCAAGTCCACCTTCGGCGTGCCCCTGGCCGGCTGTCCGCTGGAGGAGCGTATCTCCGAATTCCACAAGCTCAAGACCGAGGGCTTGCCGCTCGCCGCATTGGCCATGATCGTGGTCGACAACCCGATGGTGGCCGCGACCGGCCACCGCATCTGCAATGACTGCATGAAGTCCTGCATCTACCAGAAGCAGGATCCGGTCAACATCCCCGAGGTCGAGACGCGCACGCTGAAGGACGTTCTCGAGCTGCCGTGGGGCTTCGAGATCTATTCGCTGCTCACGCGCTGGAATCCACTGAACCTCCGGCGCCCGACACCGTGCCGCGACACCGGCCGCAAGGTCCTGGTGGTCGGCATGGGGCCGGCCGGCTTCACGCTCGCCCATCACCTGATGAACGATGGCCACGCTATCGTCGGCATCGACGGTCTGAAGATCGAACCCCTTCCTGCCGCGCTTTCCGGCGTCGGCACCAGCGGCGAACGCACCGGCTTCGAACCGGTGCGCAACGTCAATGCGCTGCGCGAGCCGCTCGACGACCGCATCATGGCCGGCTTCGGCGGCGTCGCCGAATACGGCATCACCGTGCGCTGGGACAAGAACTTCCTCAAGCTCATTCGGCTGCTGCTGGAACGACGCTCGGCGTTCGCGCTCTTCGGCGGCGTGCGCTTCGGCGGCACCCTCACGCTCGACGACGCCTTCGCGGCGGGGTTCGATCACGTCGCGATGTGCGCCGGTGCCGGCCGTCCGACCATCCTCGACCTGCCCAACGGCCTGGCGCGGGGCGTCCGCACCGCATCCGACTTCCTGATGGCCCTGCAACTGACCGGCGCCGCGCGGACCGATTCGGTGGCCAACATGCAGTTGCGCCTGCCGGTGGTGGTGATCGGCGGCGGACTCACCGCCATCGATACCGCGACCGAATCACTCGCCTACTACCCGCTTCAGGTGGAGAAGTTTCTGCGACGCTACGAGATCCTGTGTGCCGAGCGCGGCGTCGGCGCCGTGCGCAAGGCGTGGACCGAAGAAGAGACCACCATCGCCGAGGAATTCATCGGCCATGCGCGCGCCATTCGCGAGGAGCGAGCGGCGGCGGTCACGCACGGCCGCGCGGCACGGGTCATCGAGCTGCTGCAAGGCTGGGGCGGCGTCACCGTCGCTTATCGCAAGCGCATGATCGACAGCCCCAGCTACACGCTCAATCACGAAGAAATCGAGAAAGCCCTCGAGGAAGGCATCCGGTTCGCGGAGAACCTGACGCCGGTCGCCGTCGAGATCGACACGTTCGGTCATGCCACCGCCCTGCTGGTCGAAAGCCGCCAGACTGCCGCCGACGGCGGCAGCACGACCACGACGACGGCGCTGCCGGCACGCGCCATCCTGGTTGCCGCCGGCACCCAGCCGAATACGGTGGCGGGACGAGAAGACCCGGCACACTTCACCATCGCCGGTCGCTACTTCCAGGCCGTCGACGAAGACGGCCGGCCGGTCACCCCCGAACGCAGCGCCAAGCCCAAAGTGCCGCAGGTGCTGCTGTCGAAACACGCGGACGGGCGGGCCGTGAGTTTCTTCGGCGATCTCCATCCTTCGTTTGCCGGCAACGTCGTCAAGGCCATGGGCAGCGCCAAGCTCGGCTATCCCGTTGTCAGTCGCGCTCTCGCCGCCACCGCGCCGGTGTCGGCACTGTCGACAGCGGAATTCTTCTCTGGACTCGATGCCGACCTGCGCGCCACCGTGCACCAAGTCGTGCGTCTCACGCCCAACATCATCGAGATCGTGCTGCATGCGCCCCGGGCGGCGCGCAGCTTCCAGCCCGGCCAGTTCTACCGCCTGCAGAACTTCGAGTCGCTGGCGCCGGTGTCGGATGCGACCCGTCTGGCGATGGAAGGCCTGGCGCTCACCGGCGCCTGGGTCGACCGCGATCGTGGCCTGGTGTCGACCATCGTGCTCGAGATGGGCGGCTCATCCGATCTTTGTGCCCTGCTGCAGCCCGGCGAACCGGTCGTGTTGATGGGCCCGACCGGTACACCCACGGAAACGCCCGGCGGCGAAACCGTCGCGCTGGTGGGCGGCGGGCTGGGTAACGCGGTGCTGTTCTCCATCGGCCAGGCGCTGCGGCAAGCGGGATCCAGGGTGCTGTATTTCGCCGGCTACAAGAAGTTGATCGACCGCTACAAGATCGAGGAGATCGAGGCCGCGGCCGACGTCGTCGTCTGGTGCTCCGACGAGGCCCCCGGCTTCGTTCCCGGACGCCCGCAGGACCTGCGTTTCGTGGGTAACATCGTGCAGGCGATGCGCAGCTACGCTGCGGGCGAACTCGGGTCGCAGCCCATCGCGCTCGCCGAGTGCGACCGCGTGATCGCCATCGGATCCGATCGGATGATGGCGGCTGTCGGGGCTGCCCGCCATGGCGTCCTGCAACCGCACCTGAAACCGCATCACTTCGCGATCGGGTCGATCAACTCGCCGATGCAATGCATGATGAAGGAGATCTGCGCCCAGTGCCTGCAGCCTCAGATCGATCCCGCCACCGGCGAACGCAGCTACGTGTTCTCCTGCTTCAACCAGGACCAGCCGCTGGATCGGGTCGACTTTCCCGCATTGGCGCAGCGCCTGGGCCAGAACTCGATCCAGGAAAAGCTCACCGCCCAGTGGATCGACCATTGCCTGATCCGCCTGCAGAAGCGCGCCGCGGTGGCATAGCCGCACCCATGCGCTCAGCACTCGCCGATGCCATCGACGCGCTGCTGCCGCAGACGCAGTGTCGCAAATGCGGATTCGATGGCTGCGCGCCGTACGCCGAGGCGATCGCCACGGGCAGCGCCGGCATCGACCGGTGCCCGCCGGGGGGGCAACATGGCATCGACCAACTGGCGACCCTGCTCAGTGCCGACTCGATGCCGCTCGATCTTGCCCGCGGCACTGCGGGGGTGTCGGAACTCGCCCTCATCGACGAATCGCTGTGCATCGGCTGCACGCTATGCGTCCAGGCCTGCCCGGTCGATGCGATCGTCGGAGCGGCTGGACGCATGCATACGGTCATGCTGGAGGATTGCAGTGGATGCGGCCTGTGCGTTGCCCCTTGTCCGGTCGACTGCATAGCCATGGTGCCGATATCGGCCCTCGCGCCGGCCCATGACGTGACGCCGAGACCGGAAGCGGCGCTGCCAGCACTCGCGGCGCATTGGCGATCTCGCCACGAAACGAGGGGACGGCGGCTCTCGGATGAACGCTTGGCGCGTGAGGTGCGACTCGCCGAACGCGCGGCCGGCGCTCGACTTCCCGACGCTGGCCAGGCAGCAGCGGCACAGCGTAGATCGGCCGTTGCGGCCGCTCTGGCGCGCGCCCGTGAGCGCCGTGCGGCAAATGTCGGGCGGCACGATTGAATCCATCGAAACGGGCCGAGATCTTCCGGCGGTTGCGCGAAGCAAATCCGCACCCGACCACCGAACTTGCCTACGCCAGCGCGTTCGAGCTGTTGGTCGCGGTCGTGCTCTCCGCACAGGCCACCGATCGCAGCGTCAACCTGGCAACCGCAAAGCTGTTTCCGATGGCCAATACGCCGGCCGCGATCCTGGCGCTCGGACCTGACGCGCTGGAACAGATGATCCGGACCATCGGCCTGTACCGCACCAAGGCGCGCAACGTGATCGCGCTGTGTCGGCAACTGATCGACCTGAACGGCGGCGAGGTGCCGCGCGAGCGTGCGGCGCTGGAAGCGTTGCCGGGGGTGGGGCGCAAGACCGCCAATGTCGTCCTCAACACCGCGTTCGGCGAACCCACGATGGCGGTCGACACCCACATCTTCCGCCTGGCCAACCGGATCAATCTCGCGCCCGGGAAAAATGTAGCCGAGGTCGAGCGCAAGCTTCTGAAGTTCGTACCCGACGAGTTTCTGCAGGATGCCCACCACTGGCTGATCCTGCACGGACGTTACGTGTGCACGGCAAGATCACCCGCCTGCACCACGTGCATCATCGCGGACCTGTGCGAGTATCGGCACAAGACAACCGAGACGCCGACTGCGGAGGCCGGCGCGGGTTCGTCCAGGGCTCGTCCTCGCGCCCTTTGATGTTCACACCGTCGCGTGATCAGGCGCGCGCATTCCTGACCGATACGTGGCGCAAGAGCCAGGCCGGCGAGCCACTGTCGGCGCTGGAACGCATGGTGATGGGCATTCTCGTGCTGCATCCCGAATATCACCCGATCATCGAACGCCCGGAAGCATTCGCGGATCGCGATTTTCGCCCGGCGTCGGGCGTGATGAACCCGTTCCTGCATCTGCAGCTGCACCTCGCGGTCGAGGAGCAGTTGTCGATCGATCAGCCGTTCGGGATCAGGCAGGCCTTCGAATCCCTGCGTGCACGGCTGGGTGACGACCATGCCGCCCGCCACGCGGTACTCGAATGCCTGGGGGAAGTGCTGTGGCAAGGTCAGCGCACCGGCACCGGTCCCGATACGGAACTCTATCTGGGGCTGTTGCGCGACCGCCTGAAGCAGTAGGGCACCGCCGGGGCGCCCCGAATCCGACTCTCAATACTTGAGATGCAGACCTTCCTGGTGCGAGACGTAGGCGGCGATGTCGGCGATGTCCTGCTTCGAGAGGGCAGCCGCCATGGCATTCATGATCACGTTGATGCGCTTCTTGCTCTTGTAGGCGGCAAGGGTGTGCTTGATGTAGTCCTCGTGCTGACCCGCCAGCAGCGGATAGTCGGGCGTGATCGGCTTCGCCCCCTGCTCCCCGTGACACGCCTTGCAGGTTTCGAACTTGGTCTGCCCGGCGACCGGGTCACCACCCGCGATCGCCTGACCGCAGCCCCATCCGAATGACGCCATTGCACTAGCCACGATAGCGACGCGAATTCGTTTGTTCATGCTGTTTTCCTGCCTGGAATCCGGGGCGCCCATCACTTGGGCGCGGACGAGTAATAGGCGGCCAGATCGGCCATGTCCTGCTCGGACAGAGAGGCGGCGATGCTGCGCATCGACGGATGCTGTCGGTCTCCGGTCTTGTAGGCCTTGAGCGCCGCGACGATGTAGCCGGCATTCTGGCCGCCAAGCCTGGGGACCGAATAAACCTCGGGGTAGGCCGTCCGGAAGCCTTCGATGCCGTGACAGCCCTGGCACATCTGGGTTTTCTTGCTGCCCGCCGCCGCATCGCCTGCCGCCCAAACCGGCGCTGCCGTCGTCATGCAAATGCCCAGAGCCAGAAAGCTTGCGCCTAACTTCTTGATCATGATTATTTGGTGCCCCACAACGGGTTGTGTAAATCCCCTGAATTATCCGGGATACCACGGGGCACGGTCAACGCCCGAAATCAGGTGTCTGGCCTCAGCCTCCGGGCAGGGGAACACCTTCGATGATCACGGCCTTGTGGACATACCGCTTGTCGTGGGTGTCTTCCACGGTCGCCTCGAGCGCCCCTTCCTTCTCGGGAATGAAGTAGAACCGGAAGCTTGGATTGTCGGAGATGGAGAAATCGACATCGGCATCCATGACCGGCCGGCCGGCGTAGGTGACCGATACGTGGCGCACGAACTGGGGCACCTTGCTCGAATCGAAGTCCGACGCCATCGCCGATTCGTTGGGATGCCGGATCATGAGCTGCACCAGGGCAGGCTTGCTGGCTTCCACCGTTTCATCGGCAAACCGGAACTTCATGGTGCCGACGAGATTCTCCGGCATGCGGTTCTTGTCGGCCGGCGCCGAGCAACCACCCGCCGCCTTGACCCACTTCGACGACATGAACAACTCGCCATCGCTGGTCTCGGCGATCGCGCGCACGAAGCTGAAATCCTCGAATCGCAGGCGGGTTTCGATCTGCGCGCGCCCGCTCTCCGGGGTGAACCGGAAAATGCCGGCCACCGGCGAGGGATTGCGCTCGACGATAAGATAGACGTTTTTGATGTGGCGGCCGCTCGACTGGTCGATCTGCGCCTTGACCGACACCGGCACCGTGGAGGCGTCATCGGCCCGGGTGTTCAGATACATCCGGATCACATCCTTACCGTCGCGGATTTCCTTGTTGCCGAACATCATCTGCCGGATCGGCGGCCAGTACTGGCTCTGCGCGGGATCGGGCTCGGCCTTTTCGTTGGCGCCCGCGAGCAACGGCAGCGCCACCATGGCCACAGCCGCTACGACGAATCTGACGAACGACCGCATCCTCACTCTCCCTGCAAGAATCTGGAACCCGGATGATAAGGCCTTATGCCCGGCACCCATAACCTTATTCCTCCCACTCCAGTTCCGCGTAGGCCGCGGTCACGTTGCGGCGGTGAAACCGATCGAACGCGGCCCATCTGGATGCCTCCGACAGGCCCACGGTGTCGACCGCCTCCTCGATCGTCCGCCGCGCCTTGATCGCCGCACGCGTCTCACGCACGATCAGTTGCAGGTACTCCCGCTGGGGTTTCAACGCCTCGGGCCAGGGCAATGCGGTGCGCCCATGGCCGGGCACGAACTGGCGCGCCTCGATGCCGGCAAGCTGGTCGATCACGCGGATGAAGCCGGTGATGGTGCCATCCACCACCGGCGTGTGCTCGGCAAACAACAGATCGCCCAGCCACAGGGTGCCGGTCACCGGATCGAACACGGTCAGGTCGTTGTCGGTGTGCGCCGGTGGCCACGCATGAAGCAAGAGGGTACGGCCACCGAGATCGAGGGCGATTTCGTCCTTGACCAGCAATGTCGGCGGCACGACATCGCTGCCCGCCGCGAGGTCGCCGAGGTCGCGCTCGAGCGAGTTCAGGTACGGCCGCGCGCGCTGGCCCAGTGCCCGCGGAAGATTCTGGTGCCCCACGACGGTCGCGTTGTCCTGCCGAAAGGCCGCGGCACCGAAGAAATGATCGGGATGGGTATGGGTGATGATCACGTAGCACACCGGCTTGTCCGTGATCCGCCGCAGCGCCGCGCGCAGGGCCTGTCCGACCCGGAGCGATCCGCCGGGATCGACCACGGCGACGCACCGCTCGCCGATGATGAAGCCGATGTTGGCCTGATCCCCCACGTTATCCGGCGTGCGATCGTCGAGGCTGCCGCGATGCACGTGATTGCCCGGTGCCACTTCTTCCACGGTGAAGCCGTCGAGCGGATCGGTCTCGGCCCGCGCTGAGGAAAAACCGACCACGAGAAGCATCGACAACGCTATGGCGGCAGGATGACGTCGCATGGGATAGGGGTCACGAACAAGACCCGGTATCCTAACCCGGTCCCGCCATTCCCCATTCCTCATTCCTCATTCCTTATGGTGATCGCATCGCGCGGTCGCCTGCGCCCCCCGTACCGCGAGCCTTGTCCGCATGCCGTCCCGACCGTTGAGTTACCCGATGCTGCCGCGAGTGCTGGCAGCGCTATTTCTGCTGATGACCCTGACCTGCGCCGACGCCGATCCGCTCATGCCGGTCGAGGTTGCCCCCGGGGTGTACGCCTTCATCGCCGACCTCGGCGAAGTCGCCCCCGGGAACGCCGGGCGGGTCGGCAACAGCGGCTTCGTCGTGGGCGCCACCGGCATCGCCGTCATCGACACCGGTGTCTCCCTCGAGCACGGTCGGGCCCTGCTCGCCGCGATCCGGCGGGTCAGCGGCCAGCCCGTGACCACCGTCATCATCACTCATCCGGTTCAGGAGTTCCTGTTCGGCAACGCCGCGTTCGAAGCTACCGGCGCACGGTTCATCACTCACCGGAAGAGCATCGACGTGATGCGACAGCGCTGCGACCATTGCCTCGACAACCTCCGCCTGATCCTGGGGCAGGAAGCCATGGCCGGGACCCGGCTGCTGATTCCGTCGCAGGCCATCGAGGGTGACCGCGAACGCATCGACATCGGCGGTCGGATGCTCGAGCTGTTGCACCCGGGTTGGGCGGCGACCCCGGGCGACCTGATGGTTCTGGACTCGATGACCGGTACGCTGTTCGCCGGTGGCGTGGTGTCGATCGACCGCATCCCGGAGCTGCGCGACGCCGACTTCGGCGGCTGGGTGCGGGCCCTGGAACAACTGCCGCTGACCGGCGCGGGCGTGGTCATACCAGGTCACGGACCACCGGTCCCGATCGGACAGGCGCGGGCCACGCTCGACTACCTGATGGCGCTCGACCTGCGGATGCGCAAGCTGTTCGACAGCGGCATCGGCCTGATGGACGCCATCGAGGCGGCCGCAGTCCCCGCATTCGCCGACTGGGCGGGCTACCCGACCATCCACCGCAAGAACGCACTCGAACGCTACCTCCAGCTCGAACTCGACGAACTCGGCCGCTAAAACGACAACGCCGCGCCTGCACCTATAATCGCGATCGTTCGATCGATCGTTGCAACCTTTCGGGATCCTCTCATGGCAAATCGCCTGTCCAAGATTTACACCCGTACCGGCGACGACGGCACCACCGGGCTGGGCGATGGATCGCGGGTGTCGAAAGACAGCCTGCGGGTCGAAGCGATGGGCGACGTGGACGAACTCAACAGCACCGTCGGTGTGCTGCTGACCGAGACGCTCGATCCGGCAGTGAATCTGTTGCTGGTCTCGATCCAGCACGATCTGTTCGACCTCGGCGGCGAACTCAGCATCCCGGGCTATGTCGCCATCCAGGAATCGCACGTGATCGCCCTGGAGCGCGCGCTCGACACCTACAATGCCGCGCTGCCCCCGCTGAAGGAATTCATCCTGCCCGGGGGCAGCCGGGCCGCGGCGCTGTGTCACATCTCGCGCACGGTGTGTCGCCGCGCGGAGCGCCGGATCGTGAGCCTCGCCGACGCCGAAACGATCTCGCCCCTGTGTCAGCAGTACCTGAACCGGCTTTCCGACCTGATGTTCGTGCTGTCGCGCACCGTGAACCGTGCCGCCGGGCGCGACGACGTCCTCTGGCGCCGCGACCGCGGCGCCGCATCCGAAAGCCCCCGCGAACCGTAACTCACACAGAATCCCATCATGAGCGTCTCGGACAATATCGATGATCTGATGGCTCGTTGCGTGCTGCACGACCAGCGGGCCTTCCAGGAATTGTATCGGCGCACCTCCGGACGGCTACTGGCCGTGGCCATGCGCATCGTGCGCCGCCGCGACTGGGCCGAGGACGTTCTTCAGGAAAGCTTCGTGAACATCTGGAATCACGTACCGGAATACAGTCGGGTCAAGAGCGCGCCGATGACGTGGATGACCGCGATCGTCCGCAATCGGGCACTCGACTGGGTCCGGCGCCCTAAGCACGAAACGTCGAGCGACGACCTCGATGAAATGATCGCCAACTGGGAAGATGGCGCTGCCGGCCCGCCCGAGCGGCTGCAGATGGCCGGTGATCGCGTGCAACTCGATGAATGCCTCGGCCGCCTGTCCGGCCAGCAGCGCCAGTCGATCGCGCTGGCCTACTACCACGGGCTGTCGCACAGCGAGCTTGCCAGCCACATGGACCAGCCGCTCGGCACCATCAAGACCTGGATTCGGCGCGGCCTGGAAAAGCTGCGTGGTTGTCTCGAGTCGGCGGGGGTCTGACGATGCGCCTGAACAATCGTCACGCGAAGTCGATGCTGGCCGCGGAGTACGTGCTCGGCACGCTGCATGGAAAGGCCCGCGACCGCTTAGAACTCTGGCTGCGCACCGATCCGGAGTTGAGGCTGGAAGTGAATGCCTGGCAGGAACACCTCATGCCGCTCGCCACCTCGTTGCCGGAGCATGTTCCCCACGAACGCGTATGGCGAAGCATCGAGGCAAGGATCAACCCCGCCGCACCGGCGTCGAGCGGATGGCTGGCCAGCCTTGCCTTCTGGCGCTGGTCGTCGGCATTGTCGGCAGCAGCCGCAGCGGTACTGTTCGGTTTCATTGCCTTGTCTCCGAAAGACCAGATATTCATGCCCGCCAACGGCATGGTCGTGGTCATGGCCGACGACAAGGCAGACCCGCATGTGACCGTGGCATGGTCACCTGACTCGAGGGCGAAGCCCAAGCTGCGTGTCCGCGTCATGGGCCATGCGGAGATGGCCCCCGGGACCGCCTGGGAGTTGTGGATGCTGCCGGGCGGCGACCAGCCACCGAAATCCTGTGGCCTGATCACGACCCACGACACGCAGTACGTCGAGATCCCGGTCGAAATGCTGCAACGCCTGTCCAAGGCTGCGGGTATGGCCATGAGCGTCGAACCCGCGGGGGGCTCGCCGACCGGGGCACCGACCGGCCCCGTTCTCTACTCGGGCAAGGCGGTCAGCATCTGACCGGCACGATCGGCGGCAGCATCGCTGCCGCCCGCGACTACCGTTCCATGTAGCGCAGCAGGCTCGAGCTGGTCTGGCGCAACCGGGCCGACAGCAGCGTCACGAGCTTGATGAGGATCTTCGCGCCGAGGCTGGGCTCCTCGAGAATGATGCGCACCATCGCGTCGCGCGACAGCACGGCGAAGAGCGTGAGTTCCTGGGCGGTGCAGGTGGCGAACCTGGGCTCGCCGTCGATCATCGACATCTCGCCCAGCGTTGCGCCCGCACCGACCGAGGTCATCGGCTGCATCGACGCGTTGCGGTCTTTCTTCATGATCTCGACGCGGCCGCGCACGATCAGCATCATGTAGTCGTCGATATCGCCTTCACGAATGATGGTCTGACCGGGCTGGGCGCGGTACACCTGCATCGCGCCGGCCAGCAGCCGGATGTCGCTGCGGGTGAAGTCGGAGAAGAACTTCGAGTGGCCGATCATCTCGAAAATCTGTTCCTCGACGTCGGTACCCACGCCGAGGTTCTCGAGCGTCTTGAGCGCCCAGTTCTGCGCCGCCGCGTGCGGCGGGTTGTCGTCGCCAGCGGCCACCAGTTCGGGCTCGAGTTCGTTCGAATCGGTCTCCACCCCTGGCATTCTGACCTCGCGGCTATTTCAATCGATCACAGGCGAATCATCACACGCCAGGGCTCAGGCGGTACCGCCAACCGTCAGCCCGTCGATGCGCAGCGTCGGCTGGCCCACCCCGACCGGGACACTCTGCCCATCCTTGCCGCAGGTGCCCACGCCGGGATCGAGACACATGTCGTTGCCGATCATCGACACCTGCTTGAGGATCTCGGGGCCGTTGCCGATCAGGGTCGCGCCTTTCACCGGTTGGGTCACCACGCCATCTTCGATCAGATAAGCCTCGGCGGTACTGAACACGAACTTGCCGCTGACGATGTCGACCTGCCCGCCGCCGAAGTTGGCGGCGTAGAGGCCGCGCTTCACCGAGCGCAGGATCTCCTGCGGATCGCGGTCGCCATTGAGCATGTAGGTATTGGTCATGCGCGGCATCGGAATGTGCGCATACGACTCGCGCCTGCCGTTGCCTGTGACCGGAACGCCCATCAGGCGCGCATTCATGGAATCCTGCAGATAGCCACGCAGCACACCGTCCTCGATCAGGGTCGTGCATTGCGTGGGGTTGCCCTCGTCGTCGACATTGAGCGACCCGCGCCGCTGCGCGATGGTGCCGTCGTCGACCACCGTGATGCCGGGAGCGGCAACGCGTTCGCCGACGCGGCCACTGAAGGCGGAGCTGCCCTTGCGGTTGAAGTCTCCCTCCAGGCCATGGCCGATCGCCTCGTGCAGGAGGATGCCGGGCCAGCCCGGCCCCAGCACCACGGTCATGGTTCCAGCCGGCGCCGGCTTCGCGGCGAGATTGGTCACTGCCTGGTGGACTGCCCGCTGCGCGTAGTCGCGCAGGCGCTCATCGGTGAACCAGTCGTACTCGAAGCGTCCGCCGCCGCCGGCCGACCCCTGCTCGCGTCGTCCGCCCTCCTCGGCAATCACCTGCAACGACAGCCGCACCAGAGGCCGGACATCGGCGGCCATCAATCCGTCGCTGCGTGCCACCATCACCACTTCGTATTCCCCGGCCAGCCCGGCGATCACCTGGGTGACCCGCGGATCGGCGGCACGGGCATAGCGCTCGAGGCGTTCCAGCAAGGCGACCTTGTCGGTGTCGGCAAGGCTCACCAGCGGATCGACGCCGCGGTACAGATCGCGCGCGACACCGCGTTGCGGGGCGGCGGCGACACCGCTGCCACCCTGCCCGGCAATGGCGCGGGTTGCACGCGCCGCGGATTCGAGCGCGCCCAGGCTGATGTCGTCAGAGTAGGCAAACGCGGTTTTTTCGCCACTCAGGACCCGCACGCCAACACCCTGGTCGATAGAGAAGCTGCCTGACTTGACCTGGCCTTCTTCGAGGCTCCAGCCCTCGCTGCGGGTGTACTGGAAATACAGATCGGCATAGTCGGCGGCACGGGTCATGATGCTGCCGAACACCCGCGCCAGACTGCCATGGTCGAGCTGGTAGGGCGCCAGCAGCATCGACTCGGCAATGGCCAGCGAGGTATCAGGGGCGCGAAGGGTTTCGATCATGGGGTAGTTTCGTGGATTGGACTGCAGTTGGGAAACAGTGCTCGCGACAGGCGCGGGAGCGGCGGAATGTCTGCCATGGCGGCGCGAATCAGGCCGCCGGGACCAGCGTTCGGTGCGCGAGCGCCGGCAGGCTGTCGCGCATGCGTCTACGGAAGCTGGGGTCGACCGTGGCGATCACAACGCCCGGCGACTTGTCGCGACAGGCGAGCACGGTACCCCACGGATCGATCACCATGCTGTGGCCATGGGTCTCGCGGCCGCTGGGATGCACGCCGCCCTGGGCAGGAGCGACCACATAGGCGAGGTTTTCGATGGCACGCGCCCGGAGCAGGGTTTCCCAGTGCGCCTTGCCGGTGGTTGACGTGAACGCCGACGGCACCAGGATGATGTCGACCTCTCCCATTGCCCGATACAGCTCGGGAAACCGTACGTCGTAGCAAACCGAAAGACCGAGACGCCCGAAAGGTGAATCGACGGTGCGCACGGTCTGCCCCGCGACAATGGTGCGGGCTTCGCTGAATTTCTCGCCGGCCAGATCGAGGCCGAACAGGTGGATCTTGTCGTAGCGCATGACTCGCGCCCCGCCATCGTCGTAGACGAGCAGGCTGTTGAACACCCGACCCGGATCGGGCGACCGCAGCGGGACGGAGCCACCCACCAGCCAGACCTTGTGCTCGCGCGCGGTCGCCGCCAGGAATGCCTGGATCGGACCGGCGCCATCGGCTTCTGCCACCGCCAGCTTGTCGGTATCGCGCAACCCCATGATCCCGAAGTATTCGGGCAGCGCGATGAGCTTCGCGCCGGCCGCAGCCGCCTCGGCCACCAGACGCCCGGCGGCGACCAGATTGACCGCGACGTCCGGCCCGGAAACGGTCTGGATCGCGCCGACCAGGAAGCGAGCGCCGACGACGTCCGGGGCGAAGGTATCCGCCACTGCTCGGGGATCATTCGGCACGATCCGGGCCGCTGGTTTTCATGGACGCAGTTTAGCGCCGACCGGACGGCTCCGGTGCCGCAGTCGCCCGCAGAACCTTCCGGACCACCGGATCCTCCCATTTGCCGGTGACGCGGTATTCGAAGGCGGCCAGATTGTCGATCGGGTTGCTCAGTGCGCGACCGAGGATCAGCGCCGCCAGACCGGCAATCGGATTGACGATGGCGGTGCCCACCGCGATGCTGTCGCTGATCGACGGGATCACCTTGACCTCGAGATCCTGGGTTTCCGCCCCGAGGTCCACCTGGCCCTTCATGCTCACGCGTGCGCTCGAGCCGATCATCTTCATGTCGGCGGTGCGCATCACGCCGCCGCCGATATCGAACTTGCCGCCGATCTGATCGAAGGCGAAACCCTGACTGAAAATGTCATGAAAATCGAGCGAGATGCGGCGCGGCAGCGACTGCAGGCTGATGACTCCGAGCAACTTGGCGATCCCCGGTTCGGCGCGCGTGAACTGCCCCTTGCGTGCATCCAGCGTCAGTTTCCCGGCAAGGCTGGGGTAATCGATGGCATAGGGCGAGCCCGCCCAGGACACCTTGCCCTCGAGACTTGCCTTGCCTCCTTTCACGCCTTCCGGCAGTTTGAGGCGCCGGAACAAACCGCCGATGTCGTCCACCTGCAGGCGCACGTCGAACTGGCTCAACGGCTGTCCGCCGGCCAGTCGCCAGCTTCCCAGTGCCGACAGATGGCCCTCGGGGGCTTTCAGATCGAGCTGGTCGAGCTGCCAGATCGCCCCCACCGGCCGCGCGACGAGCTTGAGCGCCCCGAGGTCGCGTGCGCCGAGATGGAAGCTGTCGGCAGTCACATCGAAGGCCGGCAGATCGCGACCACCGATGGGCTCGATCGGACTGGTCGCCGCGGCATCCGCGGCCTCGGGGATGTGCAGACGGCTCAGGTGAGCGGTCAGCACGCCGGCACCACCGCTGCGCCAGTCGATATCCCCGGCGACCTGGCGGCTGCCGATCGCTCCGTTCCACAAGTCGCCATGGTGCTCGGCACGCAAGGTGACCTGGTCGATCTCGCGGCCGAACACTTCGACCGCATTTGCCTTCAGGTCGAATCCCAGGATCGGCGTTGCCGTCTCGTCGGCATCGCCACGATGGGCCGCCAGCACATCGAACCAGGCATCGACATCGATGCGGTCGAGCACCCCGGTCAACCGGATGCCGTTCTGTTCCGGCAGCACCGCCTCGGTATCGATGGCGACAGCGCCACGGCGCACCTGGATGCCGGCCCCGTTGTCCCCCAGCAGCAGGGTCGCGTTGAGCATCTTGCCGACGCTGATCTGCACGAGCTGATCGGCACCCCGCGGGCGGCGCACCAGATGCAGCGGACGGATTTCGGCGGCGGCCTTGCCCAGCGGCGCGGGCAGATTGACCGCCAAGCCGGCCAGCGAACTGTCGACGACCACTTCGACCTTGCCCTTGCGGGCGGTGATCGATGCCTTCCAGTCCGCCTCGCCGTCGACCACACCAAGCCACGTCGATGCGACTTGGCGGCGCACACGAGCCATATTGATCCGCCCGCCAGCGGTGACGGTCGTGATACCCCGCTCCGACAGCACGTCGAAGTGCACCGGATTGTCGAGGATCGTCGCGGTGGCGCCACGCACCCGCGCGCCGCCGTCGCTGAACTCCAGCAGCGCATTGACGCCGCTCAGGGTCGGGATCTCGTCGTCGGACTGGATGCGGTTGTCGATGAAGCGGTAAGTCCCGGAGATGGAAGAGTCGGCGGCGTGGTTCAGGGGCACCACCAGGTCGAGCGCGAGCCGGCCGTTGCCCTGCGCGGTACGACCCCGCGACGCCCCGCCGATCATCTCGCGCAGCGGGCTTTCCTCGATGAAGCGGAAGAACTCCTGGGTGGGGCCATCGGCGCTGCCGCTGACGCGAAGCCCAGGATCGTGGCTGGAGAGATCGGGAATGGCCACCTTGGTCTTTCGCAGCGCGGCGCCGAGCACGCGGCCATCGGCCTGCGCGTCCATGCGGTTGCCACGAAAGGTGAGCGTCCCGGCGATGTCGTCGATCGCGGGCCAGCCCGGCGCATAGGCGATGCGCACCTTGCGCACCGGCACGACGACTTCGAAGATGCCGTTCGAACCGGCATCCTCGAACGGAAACCCGGCCAGGTTGCCGCGCAGGCGCAGACGCACGTCGCGCGCCTCGCCGGCCTCGAGCGACGCCTTGAGCCACGCGCGCGTCTCCGGCCCCAGGATTCTCGGCAGATAGTGCGGCACGCTGGTGACGCCGGCCCGGGTCAGAACGGCGGTCAGGTCGATCACGCCGGCGGTCTCGGGCACCGATTGCCAGGTACCGCTTGCACTGCCCTCGAGATCGGCATTGGCGAAACGCAGGCGATTCAGCGACACCACCGCCCGCCCGGATTGCAGCGACCATTCGACGCGGCCGGCCAGGCTGCCGAACGCCAACGGATCGATCATGACGTGCGGCACCGCCAGCGTCACGGGTGTCTCCTCGAGATCGAGGGCCCCGCCACGCTGGTCGGCCTGGAGATGCCCGGTCAGCCCGCGGAACCCTGGTACCTGGCCCGATGGCTGCGCCGCCAGACCGACGAAGCGCGCCGAGACCGAATACTTCGGCGTCGTGCCCGCGGTCCAGTCGAGCGCCAGCTTCTCGATGCGCCCCTCCGGTCGCGTCGCCATCAGCAGCGTGCGAGCGGCCTCGTCGAGCGGCATGACGCTCGCAATCGCCATGAGCGGCGCGATGTCGAGCGTGTCGGCTTCGACTTCCAACCGATCGATGCCATCGGTCTTCGGGCGGGCGTGGACACGCACCAGGGCGGTCGTCGCCCGCATGGCCCGACCGTCCGCGAGCCGCAGTGACACCCGGCGGGCACCGAAGGCATGGCCATCGGCGAGGCTGCCATACGTGAGCCGCCCCTGAAGCGCCGCCAATTCGAGCGGCGCCACACCCGCCACACCCGCCACACCCGCCACACCCGCGGCCGTCAGGCCCGCGACCCTGACGTCGGCGGTCGCCTGCTGCACCCGGCCATCCGCCAGGTCGGCCCACGCCTCGACATCGGTCAATCCGGAACGCACGGCGAACGGGAGATCGACCCATTGGCTCAGCGCTCCCAGGTCGACCAGTTCAGCCCGCAGGTAGAGCCGGCCGCGCAGCCCCGGTGCGTCGGCCTGGCCACGGCGCCGCAGTTCGCCGCGCAGGTCGATCGGCGCGCCGAGCGCTGTTGGCGGCACAACGCGGACCCCGAAACGATGGAACCGCAGGCCGTTGTCCAGACGCAGATCGACATGTCCGAGCACCAATGGCGGCGCAGCGCGCGCCTCATCGATCCAGGTCACCTCGGCGTCGTGAACCTCGACCAGCGACTGATGCAGCACCCAATCGCCGAATCCGCCCTGATCGGCGTTGTCGTCGAGACGAAAACCTCCGACCGAAACATGCCCCGCACGATCACGCCGGACGGTCAGCGCCGGGGCCTCGACCGAGAGCTGGTGCAAGCGCAAGCCGAACAGCATCACCGAGCGCCAGGCCAGCACGGCGTGCGCCCGCCCGAGTTCGAGGGCCGGCCGATCCTGCCGGTCGAACACGACGATGCCGGACAAGGACAGGCTCGGCCGATAGCCGCTCCATTCGCCCTCGATGCGGGCAATGGTGATGTGCTGCCCGGCCGCATCGGAGACCGTGTGTTCGACCCAGGGCCGGTAGCGGTCGATATCCGGCAATACGTAGTAGCGGAGCGTCAGCACCCCGACGGCAAGGACGGCTCCGCCGATCAGCACCAGCCGGGTCAATGCCCGATATACCCACAGCGAGGCGTGCGGTACAGCGTGGATATGATGAGGTCGGAACAAGCGGACGGCAGTGGCCGAAGTGCGGGTGGAAGGAAGCCGACGCCATACAATCGAAGGTGCGTCGCGGCAGGTCCGGGCAACCGGGGGGGTACGCTCCACCCGATCGGGGATCGGCCAGAAGTGAGACCGACAACCGGAATCGACACAAGTTTACCCCGTGACACCGACGTTTCCATCCGAGATGACCACCCAAAGCGCCCTCGGCGGGCTGCAGCCCGGCGCTGACCGCTCACCCGACGCGGGCGAGATGCTCGCGCACGCCGCGCGCTCATCGCGCTACGCACGACGGCTGCTGGCCCGGGACCCGGAGCTGATCGATCCAGCCGATCTGGAGCTGCGGATCGCGCGCATCGACATGGCCGCTGCGCTCGACGCAGCCGACACTATCGACGAGCCGGGCCTGTGGCGAGCTTTGCGCCGCTTGCGCGCACGCACGATGCTGCACCTGATCGCGCGCGACCTGGCCGGTGCGGCGCCGCTATCGGAGGTCACCGGCACGATGTCCGATCTGGCGGAAGTCTGCATCGGCTTCGCCCTCGGCTGGCTCGACCGGCGCCTTGCCACCGTTCACGGTGAACCGCTGCACGCCGATGGTCGCCGACCGCGGCTCATCGTGGTCGCGATGGGCAAGCTCGGCGGGCGCGAACTCAACGTGTCGTCCGACATCGACCTCGTGTTCGTCCATCCGGAAGGCCTTGATACGACGGGCCCACGACCACTGTCGTGCCACGAGTACTTCGCCCGGCTCGGGCGCAAGCTGGTGGCGGCCTTGAACGACATCACCGAAGACGGTTTCGTGTTCCGGGTCGACATGCGCCTGCGCCCCTATGGCGACAGCGGTCCGCTGGTGTGCAGTCTCGACACCCTCGAAAGCTACCTGACCGTGCAGGGCCGTGCCTGGGAGCGCTATGCCTGGGTGAAGGGGCGCGCGCTCACCGGTGACCGCCACGACGAACTCGCTGCGATCGTGACGCCCTTCGTCTATCGGCGTCACCTCGACTTCAGCGCCATCCAGTCGATGCGCGAGCTGCACGCCCAGGTGCGGGCGGAAGTCCTGCGCCGCGACAGCATCGACAACATCAAGCTCGGCCCCGGCGGCATCCGCGAGATCGAATTCACCGCCCAGGTGTTCCAGCTGATCCGCGGCGGCCACGATCCGGCGCTGCGGGTCCGGCCGACGCTGGGCGCACTGGAGGTGATCGGCGAGCGCGGGCTGATGCCCCGACCGGTGCTGGCGAAGCTCATGGCGGCCTACGATTTCCTGCGCCGCCTCGAGCACCGACTGCAGTATCTCGACGACCAGCAGACCCAGAGCCTGCCGACCGGCGAAGCCGACCGCGAAACCGTGGCGCACGACATGGGCGCCACCGACCATGCGGCGCTGATGACGGCTCTCCACGGTCACCGGACCATCGTCGCCGACGCCTTCAACAGCCTGTTCGCCGGGTCGCCTGCGCCGGCCGAGGGCGAGGTCGATCCCCTCGATATGGTTGTGCTGGCGACGGCCGACGATGCCGAAGCGACGGCCCAGATCGGCACCCTCGGCTTCGCTGATCCTGCCCGCGCATTGGGCCGGATCGCGACCCTGCGCGCCAGCGCCCGCTTTCGGCGCATGTCGGCGTCGGGGCAGACGCGCTTCGATCGGTTGCTGCCACGCCTGCTGCGCGCCGCTGCGGCCGGTACACCGCCCGACACGACGTTCGAGCGCCTGCTCGACATCGTCGAAACCATCGGACGGCGTGAATCCTATCTCGCCCTGCTGCTGGAGTTTCCACGCGCCCTGACCGCCCTCGCCGAGCTGGTATCGCTATCCGCATGGGCCTGTTCCTACCTGGCGAGACAGCCGATGCTGCTCGACGAACTGATCGACCCGAACCAGCAGGCCGAGCCCGACTGGGCGGCACTGGCAGGCGCGCTTCGCGCCGACCTCGCCACCGCGGACGACAACACCGAGCGCCAGATGGACCTGCTGCGCCACTTCAAGCATGGCCAGACCTTCCGCCTGCTGGTGCTGGACCTCGCCGGCGCTTTGTCGCTCGAGCGCCTCTCCGACCACCTGAGCGATCTCGCCGCAGTCGTTCTCGATAACGTACTGACCACCACCTGGCGACATCTGCGTACCCGGCATCGCGATCAGCCCTGCTTCGCGATCATCGGCTACGGCAAGCTCGGTGGCCGCGAGCTGGGCTACGAGAGCGATCTCGACATCATCTTCCTGCACGACGACGACGCGGCGGACGCGTCCGAGAACTATGCCCGTCTGGCGCAGCGCATCAACACCTGGCTCACCAGCCTGACACCGGCCGGCGTGCTCTACGAAACCGATCTGCGCCTGCGGCCGGATGGCGCCAGCGGCCTGCTGGTGAGCCGCGTCGACGCGTTTGCCGAATACCAGCACCGCAATGCCTGGGTATGGGAACACCAGGCGCTGACCAGGGCGCGATTCGTGGTCGGCGATGCGGCGATCGGCGCGCGTTTCGAAGCGCTGCGACGGGACATCCTGTGCCTGGAACGCGACCCGATGACCCTGCGGCGCGAGGTCGACGCCATGCGTACCCGCATGCGCGTCGAGCACCCGTCGCGTCCGGATTCGTTCGACCTCAAGCTCGACCCGGGCGGTATCGTCGACGTCGAGTTCGCCGTGCAGTTCCTGGTGCTGGCGCATGCGCACCGCCATCCGGCGCTGATCGAGAACCGTGGCAACATCATGCTGCTGGCACAGGCCGAAGCGCTAGGGCTGCTGGCCCCGGGCGTGGGCAGCGGCGCTGCCGATGCCTATCGCGATTACCGCCGCCTGCAGCACAAGCTGCGACTCGGCGGCGAGCGCGAGCCACGCGTCGGCGCCGGCGAGTTGCAGGTTCAGCGCGCCGCCGTCGAACGCCTGTGGACCGCCGTCATGACTCCCTGAGCGAACCACTTTTGACGTGGGAAGCGACTGGAGGGGGCAGTCTCAGAAGCGGAGGGGCAGTTCGCGCCGGGCCGCCAAGCGAACTGCTCCCCCGCAACGGTGAACGAAGGGTTCCTGCGAAGCGGAGGGGCAGCGCCCACAGGGTCCCCCGAGGACGCTGCGCCCCCTCGAGGGGGAAGGCGAAGCGCAGCGCAGCCTGGGGGTGGGCGTCACCTCCCCACAGGGTCCCCCGAGGACGCTGCGCCCCCTCGAGGGGGACGGCGACGCGCAGCGCAGACTGGGGGTGGGCGTCACCTCCCCGCAGGGTACCCAGAGGAATGTTGC
>JANMWG010000138.1:0-9276 GCA_031393885.1 Betaproteobacteria bacterium
CCGTGATCTCAACCTCCCTCACCACACCTTGCCCGCCCGCGGCCTGCCGTGGTGCTTCCAGGTGGCGCCGGCGTCGGCGGTGGCCACGATGGTGCCGCCCTCTCCCACGGCCCAGCCGCGCTGGCCATCGGCAGCGAAGACCACGGACTGAAGAACCGCGTTCGGCACCTCTGCGTTGCGCAGAAACGCCTTCTCTTCGATCGGCCATCGCCACCCTTCGACCGTGGCGAGCGACGGCGCCGGTTCGAAGGGATACGGATACGGGGCCTGGCTCTGCGCCACCAGCCACAGCCCATACAGGGCAGCGAAGGTGAGCAGCGCCAGCGCGAGCACTCGCCCGGACACAGCGCGCGAGAACGACACCTCTTTCTTGCCGCTCGGCGATCGGGAGCCCGACCCGGTTTCGCTCATGGCAGCGGCTGGCGGAGATTCTTCGGCATTTGCAGCATGGCCCTGGCATGGCGACGGAACGCCGACATGGTATCGCCAAGCGCGGGAAGCACCGCTATCGGTAGTGTTGAGCAGTTGTGGGCCACGGCTGCGGCCCTATGGTGTGACGCGCTCCGCTCACGATCGACGAACTCTCGCTGGTCCCGGCGCCGACTTCGCGGGTGACCCGCGGGTGCGGGCGGATTGCATGGGGTTGTGACTACGCGCCGAACGCCGGGACCAGCGAGCGCGTGCGCGACGTGCGCCGCCTGAGCAAACGCCAGTCCGTGCAGAACCCGTAAGATTGCACGATGACAATGATGATCCTGGGTTCGCCCAACAGCCCTTACCTGCGCAAGACGCGCATCGTCGCCGCCGAGAAGGGGCTCGAAGTCGAGTTCCGGCAGAACAGCCCGTGGACTCGCGAGACGCTGGCGCCGACCTACAACCCGCTGGGCAAGATTCCGGTCTTGATCCTCGACGACGGGCAGACGCTGTTCGACTCGCGCGTCATCGTCGACTACCTCGACCGTCTTGCGCCCGAGCCGGTGCTGATTCCGCGCGACGGACCGGCCCGCACCCGTGTGCTGCGCTGGGAGGCCTTGGCCGACGGCATCTGCGACGCGGCCCAGGCTTGTTTCCTCGATCTCCAATACCCGGAGGAACAGCGCCGCCCAGCCTGGATGCAGCGGCAGCGCAACAAGATCCTGCCCGCCGTGGAGGCCGCGGCGAACGATCTCGGCGACCGCGCGTGGTGCGTGGGGACCACGCTCACGCTGGCCGACGCGGCCCTGATCTGCGCGCTCGACTATCTGTCGTTCCGCCTGCCTGACGTGCTCGACTGGCGCGGCGCCTACCCGAACCTCGCGGCCTGGGCCGACCGGATGAGCGAACGCCCGTCGGCAAGCATGAGCGCCCCGCCGAAACGCGGCGAAGCGGTGTTCGAGGGGCAGACGTTCGATCCGACAGTGTCCTGACCTTCGTCGGGTTCCACTGGCACTCGATCAGCTCGGCCCCGGCGTCAGCCCGGCATAGGCGATGCCACCGTCCACCGCGATGGTGTCACCGACCACGTAGTCGCCCGCTCTTGATGCCAGGTAGATCGCGGCGCCGGCCATGTCTTCATCGCGACCGATGCGGCCCATCGGGGTGCGCGCGGCGACGACCTCCGCCTGATCGCGCGCGGCGCGGTTCATCTCCGAGGCGAACGGGCCGGGCGCGATGCCGCTGACCACGATGCGGTCGGCGACGAGTGTCGCGGCCATGCGGCGCGTGAGGTAGATCAGCGCAGCCTTCGACGCGTGGTACGAGTACGTCTCCAGCGGATTGAGCCGGATGCCGTCGATGGACGCGATGTTGATCACCTTGGCGGGCCGCTCGTCGCTGGCGCCGGCCTTGAGCGCGCCGTGCAGTGCCTGTGTGAGAAAGAACGGCGACTTGACGTTGAGGTTCATCACCTTGTCCCAGCCGCTTTCGGGAAACTCGTCGAAGTCCGCCGCCCAAGCAGCGCCGGCGTTATTCACCAGGATGTCCAGTCGCGCCTCGCGCCGGCCGATCTCCTCCGCCAGTGCACGACAGCCGGCCACCGTCGAGATGTCCTGCGGCAGCGAGATGCACGTGCCGCCCTTGGCCGAAAGCTCCCTTGCTGTGGCATCGCACGCCTCCGCCTTGCGCGCCGAGATGTAGACCTTCGCACCGTACTCGAGGAAACCTTCGGCGATCATCCTGCCGATGCCGCGCGAACCGCCGGTGACGAGCGCGATGCGGCCTTCGAGCGAAAAGAGCGATTTCATCATCTGGTTGTGCCGGTCTCGATTGTGGGGCAATGCGTTGGTACAGGAGCCGACCCCTTCGCGTTTGGGTGCAGGGGCGTGGCGTCCTGGGTGAGCGTGTCGAAGCGCACATCGTACTGCCGGGTGATGGTGCCGGCTACCGAATCGGTGATCTGGGTCAGGCCGTCGGCGGCATCGCAGGTGCGGCTGGTGGTGACCCCGCCCTGCCAAGCGGTGATCAGCGGCCAGTCCAGGGCATCGTAAGTGGTGGTGGTGATCTGGCCCTCGCGGTCGGTGCGGCTTAAGACGTTGTCGTTGCCGTCGCGCACCAGGGTCTCGGTCTTGAGCGACGGGTCGGTGCGGCTGGTCGAGGTCCGTCGATCGGCACATCCGCCCAACTCGAGGTATGTTCGTGGAAGCGTTGCCTGAAAACCTTTCCTGAACGAGGGCCAAATGTCGAAACTGCTGGTGGCGTTCACGTCGTTGCTCTTCGCAGGGGCGGTAGCCGCCGCACCTGCTCAATACCGCGTCACCGAGATTGGCCCGGGCTCCGTCACGGTTTCCGGGAACCCATTTGACCGAACCGAGTCCTTGTTCCTTCTTACGCCGGTACCGGAACCGGGACCCGTCGTACTGTCCCTTGGAGGATTGGTAGTTCTGGCGCTCACCCGTCGGGCGCGCGATGGCATATTTCCAAAAGTGTGCTCGTACAAGACCTGACCCAAGACTGTTCGCTTAGCAGTATCAATAGCGGATGGGTTCTCGCCAGCGTTGGCGGGCAAGTCTCGACCCAGCGTCTCATCTCCTCGTGTTTCCAGGATGGACTTTACCCAACGGGAAAGTCGTGCGATCGATTCGGTCTCCGGCCTTGGGTCTTGGTGGAATGTGTTCATGCAAGACCCGCCCCGTGGCGCAGTGCGCGCGCGGCCGCCCGGCGCTACCATGTGAACCTGACGCATGGGCACGGGCCACCGATGCCCGCCACGACGTAACCCTGCCGGAGGAACTGCCTTGATTCCAGATCGCATCGAAGTGAACGTCGCTGGCGGACTCGATTTCCCGCTGCCGCCCATGGCGCAGGTGCGCCAGAAGTTCGATCCGAAACGCCTCGACGACATCCCGGGCGCTGTCCGCCGCGAGTTCCAGAGGCCGGCGATCCGGGCACTGGTCAAACCCGGCCAGGTGATTGCCGTGGGCTGTGGCAGCCGCGGCGTCGCCAACATCGGCCTCATCGCCTGCACCGTGATCGAGGAATTGCTGGCGCTCGGCGCCAAGCCCTTCGTCTTTCCGTGCATGGGCAGTCACGGTGCTGCCACGGCCGAAGGCCAGCGCCAGGTGCTCGAGACCTACGGCATCACCGAGGCGGCCACGGGCGTTCCGATCAGGGCCACCATGGACACGGTGATCACCGGCCACCTCACCGACGGCACCGCGGTGCACATGGATCGCCATGCGGCCGAAGCCGACGGCATCGTGGTCATCAACCGCATCAAGCCGCACACCGGGTTCCGGGGTGCCACCGAGAGCGGGCTGACCAAGATGCTGTCGATCGGCATCGGCAAGATCGTGGGCGCGGCCACCTACCACCGGCACGGCATGGACCGTTTTCCGGAGCTGCTGCCGCAGGTTCGCAACGTGAACATCACCCAGCGTAACGTGCTGTTCGGTCTGGGCATCGTCGAGAACGCCTACGACGAAACCGCGCATGTCGAACTGGTGCCGTCGGCTCAGCTGGCCACGCGCGAACCCGTCTTGCAGGACATGGCCAAGCAGCAGATGCCGCAACTCTTCTTCGACGAGATCGACGTGCTGGTGATCGAGGAGATGGGCAAGAACATCTCCGGCGCCGGCTTCGACCCGAACATCACTGGCCGCAACCGCCGCAACGTGCAGTGGTCGGGCAAGCCGTTCATCAAGAAGATCGTGGTGCTGGGGCTGACCCGCGTCTCGCACGGCAACGCCACCGGCATCGGCTCGGCCGACGTGATCACCATGCGCCTGTTCCGCGACCTCGACGTGTCGTACACCTATGCCAACGTGATCACCGCCGGCAACCTCGACGGCGCTGCGATCCCGATCGTGATGAACAACGACCACGACGCCATCGCGCTGGCGGTCAAGACCGTGGTGCGGGTCAAGCCCGAAGATTGCCGCATCGTTCGCATCCGCAACACCCTGCACCTATCCGAGATCGAGGTGTCCACCCCGATGCTCGATGACGTCATGGCTCAACCGGAGCGATTCGAGATAGTGGCCGCGCCGCGCGTCTGGGCGTTCGATGCGCAGGGCAGTCTGCCGGCGCTGGCGGGGCATATAAAGGCGGCGGCGTAAGGGGAATGATGGCGACGTTGCCAGCAGCCTGTCGGGCTTAGGGGTTCGATAGCGAAACGGTGGGAGAGCGATGCCGGATTTTGTCGATTTCGGCGCGCATATCGGGAATATGCCAGGAGAAATCGGCGTGATATGGACCGCTCTCCCGCCGTTGCAGCCGAATCATCCTGAGTCCGACAGGCTGCCAGGTCAATCGGTAACCTATCGGTAAGTCCACATCCCTCATAGTCTCGGTAACCGAGACCGGGAGGGATTCATGCACGCTTGCACGCGGGTAGGAACCACGCTGTTTCTGGCGACTGTCGTGTTCTCGGCGACGGCCCTGGCCGACAAGAAATACGGCCCCGGCGTCACCGACTCGGAAATCAGGCTCGGCCAGACCATGCCCTACAGCGGACCATTATCGGGCTACGGCACCCTGGGGCGGGTCGAGGCGGCCTACTTCCGTACGCTGAACGACCGCGGCGGCATCAACGGGCGGAAGATCAACTTCATCTCGCTCGACGATGGCTTTCAGCCGCCGAAGACGGTCGAAGCTACGCGCCGCCTGGTGGAGCAGGACGAAGCGCTGCTGCTGTGCGGCAACGACCTCCCGCGCGAGAACGTCATGCGCCAAGCGGCGAATCTGCACGATCTGCAACTACCGCTGCTGCGACCGGGTATCCGCATCAATACCAGCCCGACCGACTTCTATCCTGTCCAGCAATTGCAGATGATGCGGTTCGACGGCAAGCAATGGCAAGAACTCGGGGAGGTGATCAGCGAATAGCGAGAGCCCTGAGCGAACGTGATGAAGCGGTGACGGTTGGTGAAAACCAAACAGACGGGAGTGAAGCTCCCGCCCGTGGCAGAGGGTTAGCGGTTTCGACCTTGTCCGGTGAAGTTTCATCTTTTTGGGAAGTCATGAAGATATTCGCTTTACTATCAAGGCATCTTGTCGCCGGCCTCGTCATATCCCTCGCATGCTTTGCTGTTGCACACGCGGAAGAAGTCGAGGGTACGTGGCAGTTGGTGATGCGCAAGCTTCCCGACGGCACCGTGCAGACGCCGCCAACCGTGTACGGCATGAACACTTTCAAGAATGGCATGAGTCAACTCATCGTGTTCTGGCCTAATGAGGAGGTTCCATGAACACTCACCGATCGGTGGCACCGGCACTATGCCTGGTCGCAGCGATACTGCTCGGGCCGGCATGGGCCGACAGTTACCCGAACAAACTCATCAAGATGGTGGTTCCCACGAGCGCCGGCAGCGTGTCCGACGTGCGAGCCAGGCAGGTCGCGCAACGGCTAGCCGTGGCGCTTAAGCAGCCGGTCATCGTCGAAAACCGAGCCGGGGCTGGTGAAACGCTCGGAGCCGATTATGTAGCGAAGGCGGCGCCCGACGGGTACACCATACTTTACGGAACCATCAGTAATCTCGCTATTGCGCCGGCTTTCTATCCGAACCTGCCCTACAACCCTCGCAAGGACTTCGCTCCCATAACCCAGAGCAACTTCGTGCCTGCGGTCCTGGTTGCGAACCCGAAACTCGGCGTACGCACCATGCTGGAGTTGATCGCATTGGCAAAGGCAAAGCCGGGAATGCTCACTTGCGGATCGCGCGGCAACGGAACGCACACGCAGTTGATGCTGTTTCAACTGAATCGCGAAGCGGGGATCGACATCATCCATGTGCCTTACAAGAATTCCGCGAGCGCCCTGACCGATGTCGTGGCAGGACAGATCGACATGATCTTCGACTACTCAATTACGATCATGCCTTTCATCGCCTCGGGCACCCTCGTCCCCTTGATGACCGTGGGACACAAGCGTTCGAAGCTGCTGCCTGATGTTCAGAGTGCCGATGAAGCCGGTCTACCGCGGCTCGAGCACATGGGATGGAGTGGATTCCTCGCGCCCGCCGGCACACCCAAGGACATCATAAGGCGACTCAACGCCGAACTCGTTCGAATCGTCCGGTCGCCGGCTCTCGCGCAAATCATGATCGATTCTGGCGGCACGGCCGTCGGCAACTCGCCGGAAGAGTTTGCCGCCTTCATTCGTTCGGAGCAGGACTCGTTCGCGGCTTTGGTGAAGCTAACTGGCGCGAAAGGGGAATGACCCGCTTTCGACCCAAACGGTAACTGTCCTGGTTCCGAACCCCGCGTAGTCAGCGGGGAGTGGCAAAGCACGCGGCGATTCTGACGGCAGAGCCGAGGTGAAGTGACAAGATCCGAACCGGATTACCCAAGCCGATTCTCTTGCTTGGCGCTGCGACTCAATCCCGCTGCGTGCTCTCCCAGCGACTTCGCATAGGCAGTCCGATGTTGTTCTCGAACCAGGCGATCCAGGTTTCGATGTAGTCCATGTCGAGACCGGGCATCTTCGAGCGTACCGAGCGGATATCGTCGAGATCCCGGGGCCGTCCGGCCACCAGCTTGTGAATGATGAGATCCTCGGGACTTGCGTAGGCCAAGGATCGCCCGCCGACCGTCACGAGCCGGACGCGACCGATGGCCGTGGCTTCGTACTCCGAACTGGAGAACACGAAATCCACACGAATGCCGGTGCCCGGGTCTTCGCACGGGAGAACGAGCGTTTCGGCGACGAACGCCCCGGGGTCCGCCGGCCGAGGCTTCACCCCGACTCGCCCCGCTACCGCGAGAACCTTCGACAATGCCGAAACGTCGGCTCCTACCGTGACGTCCACATCTCGGGTCAGCCTGGGCTCTCCATACAGCAGCACGGCCTGCCCGCCGATGATCATGTAAGGCAGCGCCTCGGCCTCGAAGGCTTCAGCGAGGCGGGCGAGTAGTAGCTCGAACATTCAGTGCACGCGCGAGCGCGATCTTGTCGGCCGACAACGATTCGTCCGGGCCCCAGGCACCAAGGCTTTGGGCGAGCCGGTACATGCCCTCGAACAGGCGTCGATTTCGGGCCACGTCCGGCGGTTCGCGGTCTTGCGTTTTTTCCCACTCGCGCAGGAACTCGACGTTCTTGATCATAGTGCCTCCCGATCACGGAAAACGCACTATGCGCCGGATCGATGGACGAGAATCGGCTGGTGCTCAAGCGTGCAGCAGGTTCACCCCGGGCAGGCCGTTCACACCCTGGTCGAAGGTAGCCGTCGTCTCGCAACCCAGCAACGCATTGCGGATCACGATCAGGCAATCCGAAAAATCGGCGCTGCCGTCGATGAAGAGCCGAACTGCGGCCGTCACCAGATCGCGGTGTTCGAATCGGAAGGTGTTGGCAGAAAGCAGGCCATCGAGGACATCGATGAGCGCCGCCCTGTCGAAGCCGTACAAACGTTTTAGCGTCCAGATCGTCTCGACCAGGACGATGTCGTTGATGACCACGGATTCGGCGATCGAATCGTACGGCGCCAACAATCGGTGCACCACCGCTTCCTGCGCCGGATCGTCGCCCGTCAGCAACCGCACCAGCACGTTGGTGTCGATGCCGATCGAGGTCATCAGCGCCTCTTGCGAGGGTTGAGTTCGGCAGCAGTCTTCTCGACAGCATCGTTCATCGCAACCACTGGAACGGGTTTGCGTCCTGGACGATGAAACGCGCGTGCGAGGCCCAATGCTGTGGTCGTCATGGGCCGCGCGACCAGCATGCCCCGATCGTCGATCGAGAAATCCAATCGGCTACCGGCGGTCAAGCCGAGCCGTTCGCGGATTTCCTTTGGCAGGGTGAACTGACCCTTGCTGGTCAATGTGGCAAGCATCTGGAAGGTTCCTTACTAAGTGCTGACTGGCGGACTTCTTACGATTTGTCTTTCAAATTGTATCTCATCGGCTGAGAGCGGAAACGCCAGACGATCTGGCAGACATCTTCCGAACAATCTTTTCAGCGGTGCGCAGGCGCGAGATCAGTTTTTCGCCGGACACGCCAACGATCTCTACTGAAACCACAAGTTTCAGCCCACATGGTTCGAATTGCTCCCGGCTGAATCCCCAAGCCACACGAAGGCACACACGCCCGCGGCCAGCGCCGCGACGCCACCGACGAGCGCAGCGACGTGGAACATCGCCACCAGCGCCGGCCCATGGCTGGCCAGGACCCCGCCCAGAAGCGCCGTCGCGATCAAGCCCCCGCCGCGCGCGACGGCACTGTTGAAGCCCGAAGCGACGCCGGCATGCGACGGCTCGACCGCTGTCGGCACGGCGGTAGTGAGCGGTGCGACCGCGCATGCAATGCCAAGCGCGATGAGGACCATGGCCGGTAGCGTGGTCGTTGCGTAACTGCCGGCGCTGCCGATACGCATGGCCAGCACGAATCCGGCCGCCACGATCAGCGGGCCGATCGTGAGCGGTAGCCGTGGACCGATCCTGCCCGCGATCCGGCCCAGGGTCGGCGAGGCGATCGCGATCACGATGGGAAGCGGCAACAGCGCCGCGCCAGCGGCAGCATCGCTGCTGCCCCCCGCCGCTGTTCCACGACCAGGAACAGCACGAGCAACGCGGTGCCGATCCCTGCGGTACTACGGAGCGGTCATCGAGGCGGAGACATCCGCCTCGTCAGGTGAATGATCAGGGCAACCGATAGTCGAGCCGCTGGGCGCACTGCAGCTCGCCGTTCTTGCCGGACGGCCTGCACTTCCACGGACCACTCCCGGTCGCGCCCGCATACTTGCCCGTGCCACCGCTGATGTTGTTGATTCCCTCGGCACCCGAAGGAGAGATGTTGCCGGTGAAATCGGTGAAGACGCGATCGCCATCGGCATCACCGAAGGCGCAGTAGCCTTTGATCGGGCC
>JANMWG010000165.1:0-10585 GCA_031393885.1 Betaproteobacteria bacterium
TCTGACCGCGCTCAAGCTGCCGGTCGCCTACGCCGCGGTGCCGCCGATCACTGCGCTCGATGGCGCCGGTTCCGACGGCCTCATCGTGCGTCAGAGCTACACCGTCACCGAAGTACGCGGCAACGTGCGCAAGGTGCTGGCTACAAACGTCTATGCGGTGCCGTCGAACGTGGGGCCGCGCACCATTCCCGACTACGAGGGGCTGGCGGCCCAGGGCATCTACAGCCTGAGCGGCGGCGGCAAGGTGTTCGCCGGTCAGCGCGACGAGACCTTCTACATCGACCTCGGCGGTACCTTCGACACCGTCAACCTGCGCCGCACGCCACCGGTCCTGACCCCCGCCGAGGATGCCAACAACGGCGCCAACGCGTTCGGCGTCGATCACCTGTCCGGGTTCAACGTCAACACCATCGCCATCGAAGTGCCGATCGCGTCGATCACCGACAACCCGAACGCGGTCATCGGGCTGTATGCCACCACTTCGCGTTCCAAGTTCAAGGTGCTGGGCGCGACCGGCGCGGCGCAGAACGTGGGTCCGTGGGTGCAGGTATCGCGGATGGCCAACCCGCTGGTCAACGAGCTGATCATCGGCACGTCGCACAAGGATTTCTGGAATGCGACCCGGCCGAGCACCGAGGGCCAGTTCCTCGATTTCTATCTCAACTCGCGTCTGGGCACCGTGCTGAACATCGTCTACGGCTTCACCGGCACCGATCTCGAAGTGCCGACGACGAATCGCAAGGATCTGGTCAACGTGCTGCTCAAGTATCCGGCGCAAGCCCAGACCGGCGGCTGCGACGCTGCCAGCACCTGCTCCGAACTGCTGCGGCTCAACGTCGGCGTTGCGCCGACCGCGCCGGCGGATCAGCAGCGGCTCACGGTGCTGGCGGGCGACAACGCTGGCTGGCCCAACGGCCGGCGGCCGAACGACGACGTGGTCGATATCGCCTTGCGCGTGGTGGCCGGGGTGCTGGTCGGCTCCAAGGTGGGCGGTCTGGCCATCGGCGACGGCGTCAACTTCAATGCCGGCGCCCAAGGTACGAACGTCACCAGCAAAGGCATCTACACGGTGTTCCCGTATCTCCCGACGCCGCACGACGGCCGCAACCGCCGTCACATCGACTGCGGTGAAACAGCAGCACAGCCCTGCAACTGATGGGGTCGGTACCCTAAGTTTCTGATTGTCCCCTCCCGGTTTCGGCGCGGGGCCGCGGGTGAGAACGGGTCGATGGTCGATCCGTTCTCACTGCTCCACAGTTCACCATCGGAAGGTTCCATGCCATGAAATCGATCATCTTCGCCTGCACCCTGGCGCTTTGTGCGGCTAGCGCACGTGCCGCACCGGTCGTCTTCGACGACATCGTATATTCCACCGTCACCTTCGCGTCCGTCGGGATCACCACCGATACCCATTTCGACGACAGCCATTCCAATACATTGCCTTGGTTGACCTCGTCCGATGCGGTCGGTGACCTGGGCGGCGCCGCTTCCGCCTTCGCCATCGCCGATCATGAGTTCCTCTCGGCCGGCGCGGATGCGGTCGGCGGTCCCGACGGCTCGTCGGGGTTGGGTAGTGCCGAGTTCTTCGGCAGCTTCGTCGCCGACGGCAAGCCGATCCTGATCTCCCTGGACGCGGCGACGGACGGCATCGGCAACGCGATCCGTCTGATCGTCATCGGCAACGGCGGCACCTTGTTCGACCAGACCTGGCAATCGGCGGGTCAGTACCAGTCGTACCTCGACATCGCCGCCGGCACCATCGGCTCGATCGACATCATCGTCACCAGCGGGGTGGATGTGCTCCCGGGCGACCTTGCCACGGCTTCCGCGAGCGCGTCGTTCGGCGTCACCGCCGTACCGGAACCATCGACTCTGGCGTTCACCGTGGTTGCCGGGTTGTGCGCGTTCGGCGTCCTGCAAGGGCGCCAGCTGCGGCGCAGGCGGAACCCGGGCGCCAGCCGGCCCTCCTGAGCGAGTCGTTACCGGTCCGGGCACGGGATCGGGTCGGGCACGGGGCCTGCGGGTCACCGTGCCCGTTTTTTTTGTGAGGCGGCGTTGTCGACCGGTTCCGGTCGGCGGCATGGGAGTTGACTTTGTCGTCGGTCGGCGACGCCCGGCAAGCGCCCCCGGCCCGCTTGTTCGACCTGGGGGACGGCAGATCGGCATATGATCCGAAAGGCGTACGCCCCGGATCGTGATTGTTCCGATCGCGGTCAACGACCGGGGGCCTCCGCCGAACGCAGGTAACCCGCCGCTCGTCAAACAACAGTCACACATTACCCATAGACTCATGAGTCCTGTCGAATTGGAGGTTGGACCCGTGTCCTTGCGCTGCCGATCGTCGCAGCACCCCGCAGCGCCTGGCCGGCGCCACGCCGGCAGCCTGGGCGAGCGCGGCTTCACCCTGCTCGAGCTGCTGGTGGTGATCGTCATCATCGGGCTGCTGGCCGGCTATGTCGGACCAAAATACTTCGCCCAGATCGGCAAGTCGGAGATCAAGGTGGCCAAGGTCCAGATCGATGCCTTCGAAAAGGCTCTCGACACCTACCGGCTCGATCTCGGGCGCTACCCGACCACGGAGCAGGGGTTGGCGGCGCTCAACGAGAAGCCCGTAAACGAAGCCAAGTGGCAGGGGCCTTACCTCAAGAAGGGGGTTCCACCCGACCCGTGGGGCCAGCCATATCAGTACCGTTCGCCTGGCGAGAAGGGCGAGTTCGACCTGTTCTCGTTCGGCAAGGACGGCCAGGTCGGCGGCGAGGGCGAGAACGCCGACATCACCAACTGGAACTAATTTGACGCCCACCCCCAGGCTGCGCTGCGCTCCGCCTTCCCCCTCGAGGGGGCGCAGCGTCCTCAGGAGGCCTTCCGGGCGCTGCCCCTTCGTTTCAGAGGCCCCTTCGTTCGGCACCCTCTGGCTGGCCGGTAGGCACTGACGCCATGCGCTTCCGCATCAAAGCCATGAAAGCCGGCGAGGGCGTGGTCTCGCTGGCGTTCGACGCGCGCGACGAGCGCGATGCCCAGGCGCAGGCGGTCGGGCAGGGCTACTCGGTGTTGTCGGTGCGGGGGGCGTCGCCGTTCTCCCTGCCGGGCCTGGGCCGACGGGTCCGGTTTCCGTTGCTGCTGTTCACCCAGGAACTCCTGGCGCTGCTGCAATCGGGCATCAGCCTGGTCGAGGCGCTCGAGACGCTCAACGAGAAGGAGTCGCGGGCCGAAACCCGCGCCGTCCTGCGCGGGTTGCTCGACCAGTTGTACGAGGGCAAGACGCTGTCGTCGTCGCTGCAATCGCAGCCCGACGTGTTTCCCGATCTCTACGTTGCCACCGTCCGGGCGAGCGAGCGCACCGGCGACCTCGCCGATTCGCTGATCCGCTACGTTGCCTACCAGAGGCAGATCGATCTCGTCCGCAAGAAGCTGGTGAGCGCATCGATCTACCCGGCGATCCTGATCGCGGTGGGCGGCCTGGTCACGTTGTTCCTGCTCGGCTACGTGGTGCCGCGCTTCGCCCACGTGTACGAAGACATGGGCAGCGACCTGCCATTCGTGTCGCGCCTGCTGATGCACTGGGGCCAATGGATCGATGCCCATGGCAAGCTCGCGGTGCTGCTGTTCTTCGGCGGGCTGGTCGCCTTCGGCTGGTGGATCTCCCAGGCATCCACGCGCGCGCAGCTCCTGCGCGCCCTGCGGGCGATCCCGGCGATGGGCGAGCGCGTGCGCGTTTACCAGCTCACGCGCTTCTACCGTACGCTCGGCATGCTGCTGGCCGGGGGCATCTCGATCGTGCCGGCCATGGGCATGGTCGCCGGCCTGCTCGATCCCGAACTGCGCTCCCGCCTCGATGCCGCGCAGCGCATGATCCGCGAAGGCAAGACCACCTCGCAGGCGATGGAGGTCAATGCGCTGACAACCCCGGTGGCGCTGCGCCTGTTGCGGGTGGGCGAGCGTACCGGCCAGATGGGCGACATGATGGAACGCATCGCGGTGTTCCACGACGAGGAGATGGCGCGCTGGGTGGAGTGGTTCACCAAGACCTTCGAACCGCTGCTGATGGCGGTGATCGGCGTGGTCATCGGCGGCATCGTGGTGCTGATGTACCTGCCGATCTTCGAGCTTGCCGGGAGCGTGCAGTGAAACGCGAGTTCGATGTGCAGCGCGTGTTCACGGCGGCTGAACTCACCGCCGCGCGCGCCGCCGCCGCCGCGAGCGGCAAGCGGGTGGTGGTGAGCCTCCAGGAGGCGAGCGGGCTCGAATCCGAGCCGTTCGTGCAGGCGCTCGCGGCAACCTTCGCGCAGGCGCCGATCTCGATGGCCGACATGCATGTGGCCGAGCCGGCATTCGACCTGCTGCCCTACACCGAATCGCTGGCGCGCGAGTGCGTGCTGTTCCGCGCCGCCGACACGGGCCTGGTGATGGTGCACGCCGACCCGTTCAATCCGCGCCTGCGGCCCTGGGCGGACGAGCGTATCGCCGCGCCGATGTCGTACCGGCTGGCGCATCACGCGGACATCGCGGCCTGGCTCGCCCGCCACGGCGAGAACATGAAGGCGATGGAGAGCATCGTGGTCGAGACCCGTGCCGATGTCGACGGTGGCAAGGGCATCGAAGACCTCTCGCTCAAGTCGATCAGCGCCGGCACCAGCCCGGTGGTGCGGCTGGTGCACTCGACCCTCTACGATGCGCTCAAGAGCGGCGCGAGCGATATCCATCTCGAGACCTCTCCCGCAGGCCTGCACATCAAGTACCGCATCGACGGTGTGCTCGCCAACGTGAGTCAGGTGAGTGGCGGCGAAAACGCCGATCAGGTGATCTCGCGCATCAAGGTGATGTCGGAGCTCGACATCGCCGAGCGGCGCGTGCCACAGGACGGCCGCTTCAAGGTGTCGACGCAGGGGCGCGAGATCGACTTCCGGGTGTCGATCATGCCGTCGGTGTTCGGCGAGGACGCGGTGCTGCGCATTCTCGACAAGCAGAGCCTCGCCGATCAGGTGAAGGGCCTCACGCTCGACAGCCTCGGCTTCGACGAGGCCGCCAAGACCTGGATGCGGCGCCTGTCGGGCGAGCCCTACGGCATGCTGCTGGTCACCGGCCCCACCGGCAGCGGCAAGACCACCACGCTGTATGCCGCGATCACCGAGATCAACCACGGTCACGACAAGCTCATCACCATCGAGGACCCGGTCGAGTACCAGCTCAATGGCGTGCTGCAGATCCCGGTCAACGAGAAGAAGGGCCTGACCTTCGCCCGCGGCCTGCGCTCGATCCTGCGGCACGATCCCGACAAGATCATGGTCGGCGAAATCCGCGACCCCGAGACCGCCCAGATCGCAGTGCAGGCCGCGCTCACCGGCCACCTCGTGTTCACCACCGTCCACGCCAACAACGTGTTCGACGTGATCGGCCGCTTCACCCACATGGGGGTCGATCCCTACAGCTTCGTGTCGGCGCTCAATGGCATCGTCGCGCAACGGCTGGTGCGCGTGAACTGCCCGCAGTGCACCGTCGATGTGGCGCCCGACGAACAACTGCTCGCCGACTCGAATCTGACTCTCGAAGCCGTGTCGGGCTACCGCTTTCGCGCCGGCGCCGGCTGCGGTCACTGCCGCGGCAGCGGCTACAAGGGGCGCAAGGCGATCGCCGAGATGCTCATGCTCACCGACGAGATGCGCGAGCTCATCACCGCACGCGAGCCGATCCGCAAGGTCAAGGAAGCGGCACGGCGCGGCGGCACCCGGTTCCTGCGCGAATCCGCGCTCGACCTGGTGCGCAACGGCGAAACCACATTGCAGGAAGCGAATCGTGTCACCCTCGTGGCGTGAACGCGTGCAGCTCACGCTCGCGCCGTCGGGCGTCGAGCTGGCGCGTTATGGGCGCGGCTTCAGGCCGGCGCTGATCGCGTCCGCTTCGGTTCGCGCCGAACCCGGCGAGTCGGCGGCCGACGTGTTCGCCCGCGCGCTCGCCGACACCCGCTGGCATCGAGCCGATACGCGGATCGTGCTGTCGGGCCATCTGGTGCGCTACCAGATGCTGCCGTGGAGCGCGGCGCTCGCGACCGATGCCGACCGGCTGGCCTATGCTCGCCTCGAATTCGCCGCGGTGCACGGCGACAAGGCGCAGTCGTGGGATCTCGCACTGGCGGATGCGCCCGCGGGCGCGGCGGCACCGGTCTGCGCCATCGACGCGGCGCTGATCGCGAGCCTGAAGGCAAGCTGCACCGGCG
Organism: Betaproteobacteria bacterium; assembly: GCA_031393885.1. Taxonomy (GTDB): domain Bacteria; phylum Pseudomonadota; class Gammaproteobacteria; order Burkholderiales. Next base: position 6,215 of record JANMWG010000165.1, read on the forward strand.
CCACGCTGTCGCTGGTATCGGTCACGCCGCGGTTCGTGGCCGAGTTCGATCGGGTACGGCAACACATCGCTCGCGGCCCGGGCGGATTCGCTCTGGTCGAACCCGGGCGCCTGACGCTCGGCCTGTTCGACCATGGTCGCTGGCGCGCGTTGTCGAATCCGAGGTTCGAAGGTCCGGCTGCCGTCGCCCTGGCCGCCGAACTGACGCAGGCGCAGGCGCTCGGCACCGTCGGCGTCGATGGCGCCCGGCTGCATGTGGTGTTCGCGGGGGCGCCGGATATGCTGCCCGCGAAGCTCGCCGGCTGGGACGTGATGGTGCACGACGGTGCAGCGCCGGCGGTCGAGCGGCCCCACCCGCGGCGGATTGTCGGAGCGGGGCGGGCGTGACGATTCTCCGCGCGTGCTGCGCAAACAGTCACGGTGTCCTGCGGCCGCTGCGATGACGATGCGCGCGTTGCAGCTCGATTTCGTTCGTCGCCCGGGTACCGGCCGACCGACCGGCGTCGTGCTGATCGCCGTCGGCGCGCTACTGCTGTTATGGCTCGCCGGGCAGTATGCCGACGCGCGCAGCGAGGCCGCGCGGTGGGACGGCAAGCTGTCGGATACGCGGCGCCTGGCGCGGCGTTCGTTGCCCGACTTCTCGGCCGAGCAGGCGCCGACGCGCGAGCTCGCCCAGGAGATCCGCGCCGCCAATGTAGTCATCGACCAACTCGCGTTGCCGTGGGACCGCTTGTTCGCCGATCTCGAATCGGCGCTCACCACCGATATCGCGCTGCTCGGCGTCCAGCCCGACCCGAAGAATCGCACGCTCGTCCTGCAGGGCGAAGCGCGCGACCTCAACGCGTTGCTCACGTTCCTCGCGCGGCTCGAGGCCACACCGGGTCTGCGCGACGCGCACCTCACGCAACACGAGATCCGGTTCAAGGATCCGAACCACCCCATGGCTTTCACGGTGCAGGCGGCATGGATACCCGCGCCCTGAGCGGTCTGGGATGGCTCGTGCGCCGCGAGGCTGCCCGCCTGGGATGGCGCGGTGTGGTGGGGATCGTGCTTATTGTCGCTGCGGTTGCGTTCTGGTTGCTCGCGTTGCGGCCGATGCGGCAACAGGGTCAGGTCTTGCACGAACAGGTCACCGAGCTGCGCGCGCGGTTGCGTGCGGGCGGTGAGGCGTCGGCGCCGGTCGCGACCCGCAGCGGGCAACTCGACGCCTTCTATGGTTTCTTTCCGCGCGTCGATACGCTTCCCGACTGGATCGGTCGGGTGCATGTCGCGGCGGCGCGCAACGGGCTGGTGCTCGAAACCGGTGAATACCAGCTCGAGCACGGCAAAGACGCGCGTCTCGCGCGTTACCAGATCACCCTGCCGATCAAGGGCACCTATCCGCAGTTGCGCGGTTTCGTCGCGGAAGTCCTGGAGAAAGTGCCGGCCGCCGGCCTCGAAGACGTGGTGATCAAACGCGAGGCGATCGGCGTGCCGACGCTCGATGCGCAGTTGCGCTTCGTGGTCTACCTCGGGGGGGCATCGTGAAACCGGGTGCGCGTGCGCGGCGCGTAGGCTTGTTCGCGGCGCTTGCCCTGACGCTCGTGGCGGTGCGCTGGGTCGACGGTGAGGCCGACGTCAACAGTGCCGGCGCCGCCACGCGGCGCGATCCCGCTGGCGAGCCGGTGCGCGCCGCCGCAAGCGGGCCTCGGCGCGCGGCACCGGGTCCCGAGGTTGCGGTGGCCGATGCGAACGGCCTGGATCTGTCGCGCCTGCACCGCGGCCCCGTTGCCAAGCCGGAAGACGCCTTCGGTGCGCGCAGCTGGGACCCGCCGCCACGCAAGCTCACCCCGCGCGAAGCCAAGGCGCAGCGCGAGGCCGCGGTGGCAGCCACGCCGCCACCGCAGGCGCCGCCGCTGCCCTATACCTATCTGGGCATGCTCGACAGCGACGACGGCCGGACCGTGTTTCTCGAGCAGCAGGACCGCAGCCTGGCCGCGCACAAGGGCGACGTGCTCGATGGCGCCTGGCGCCTCGACGAAGCCACCGACGCCCGCATCGTGTTCACCTACCTGCCGCTCGACCGGCAGCAGTCCCTCTCGATCGGAAGCCCATGAAGTACGTTTGCAAGCTCGCCGTGTTCGCGCTGTTCGCGTTGGCCGGCTGCGCCACCGACTCCAGCTACGAGGCGGTGAACCGGCTGCTTGCCGATGTTCCGCCCGAACAGGGGCTTGCCAAGCTGGAGAAGGCGGTCAAGGAGAACCCGCGCAACAGCACCTACCGCGCGGCGCTGCTGCGCGAACGCGAACGGGTGGCGGCGGCGCGATTGCGCGAAGGCGATTCCGCCCTGCGGGCCGGTCGTCTCGACGACGCCAAGGCGGCCTACCTGCAAGCCGGCGAAGCCGACCCCGATGGCTACGGCGCGAACGCCGGCCTGAAGGACGTCGAGCGCGCCCGCCGCCATGGCGTGCTGATCGAGGAGGCGCAGACCCTGGTCAAGGCCGGCGATCTCGGTGGCGCCGAGACCCGGTTGCGCACGGTGCTGTCGGAGAATCCGTATCAGCCGCAGGCGCGCGAGCTGCTGCGCCGGGTGGTGGAGTCGGCATTCGCCGCCGAGCCGATGCCGAAGCTCAAAAGCCCATACAAGAAGCCGATCACCCTGGAGTTTCGCGATACGCAACTGCGCACGGTGTTCGAAATGCTGTCGCGTACCTCGGGCATCAACTTCGTGTTCGACCGCGACGTGAAGCAGGACACCAAGGTCACCATCTACGTGCGCAACAGCAACCTGGAAGACATCATGAAGCTGGTGTTCACCACCAACCAGCTCGATGCCAAGGTGCTCAACGACAACTCGGTGCTGATCTACCCCAACACCCCGGCCAAGCAGAAGGACTATCGCGAGCTGGTGGTGCGCAGCTTCTACCTCGCCAACGCCGACGTGAAACAGGCCTCGGCCCTGGTCAAGTCGATGGTCAAGACGCAGGACGTCTTCATCGACGAGAAACTCAACCTGATGGTGGTCAAGGACACCCCGGACGTGGTGCGCCTCACCGAGCAACTGGTGCGCACGCTCGACATCGCCGAGCCCGAGGTCATGCTCGAGGTGGAGGTCATCGAGGTCACCCGCAGCCGCTTGCAGGACCTGGGCATCGGCTATCCGGGCAGCGTGCAGTTCGGTGCGAAGAACATCGCCTCCACGACGGCGGGCGCCCTGGTGCCGTTCAACACCGAGAAGATCTTCAAGATCACCGATCCGGCGCTGACCTTCAACCTGCGCGCGACCGTGGGCACCACCAACCTGCTGGCCAACCCGCGCATCCGCGTGCGCAACAAAGAGAAGGCGCGCATCCACATCGGCGACAAGGTGCCGCAGTTCACCACCACCGCGGCGGTGAACATCGGTGTGGCCACGTCGGTCAGTTACATCGACGTTGGCCTGAAGCTCGACATCGAGGCACAGGTGTACCTGAACGACGAGGTCGGCATCAAGGTCGGGCTGGAGGTGAGTAACATCGTCGAGCAGATCACCACCAACAACGCGGTGGCCTACCGGCTGGGCACGCGCAACACCAACACGGTGCTGCAGTTGCGCGACGGCGAAACCCAGGTGCTGGCCGGCCTGATCAACGACGAAGACCGGCGCAGCGCGCAGCGCATCCCGGGGCTGGGCGATCTGCCGCTGTTGTCGCGCATCTTCGGCACCCAGCAGGACAACCGGGTGAAGAACGAGATCATGCTGCTGATCACCCCGCGCATCGTGCGCAACATCTCGCGCCCCGAAGGCGTGATGGCCGAGATGCCGGTGGGCACCGATTCCTTCCCCGGAATGCCGCCCCTGCGTATCGCGAAAACCGCTGCCGGTACCTTGGCCATGACGCCGGGCGGCGGTGGCACCAACTCTGTCATACCGATGCCGACCGAGGATGTGATGACGGCAACGGCGCCGGTCCTCGGTCTCGCGGCGCCGGCTTCCGCGCGGAGCACTTCGGAGTTCGACGTCACCGTGCGCATGCCCTCGGGCGGGCAGATCCGTGCCGGGCAGGTGGAGCTTTCGTATGATGCGAAGGCGCTGGCGCCGGTGGGCATCAAGCCGTTGAGTCCGGGGCGGGTGGGGATGGAACTGGCTGGTGGCGCGAGCAAGGCCGTGCGTTTCAAGGTGCTCGCCGCTGAAGCCGGCAACACGCTGATCGCCATCAGCGCCGCGGATCTGGTCGACGAGAGCGGCTTTGCGATCGGCGTCGAAGTGCCGCCACCGGCAAGCGTCGCGATCACACCGTGATTCGCATCGGCACGGCGGGCGCGCCAGGACGCTCGCGCGGCTTCACCCTGATGGAGTTGATGATCGCCGTGGCGATTCTCGGCATCCTGGTGAGCGGCGCCGTGCCGCTGC
>JANMWG010000180.1:0-16286 GCA_031393885.1 Betaproteobacteria bacterium
CGAGTCCGACCGCATGCTGATCGACGACGCGCGCAAGGAGTCGGTGTTCGAAGGCAACGTCGTGCTGACCCAGGGCACGCTGCAGTTGCGGGGCGATCGTGTCGTCGTCCGCCAGGATGCCGAAGGCTTCCAGTACGGGACCGCCTATGGCAAACCAGCCACCTTCCGCCAGAAGCGCGAGGGCTACGACGAGTACATCGAGGGCTTCGCCGACCGGCTCGAGTACGACGGCCGCAAGGACCTGTTGCAGATGTTTGCCGTGGCCCGCATCACCAAGGGCAACGACGAGGTCAGGGGCGACTACATCTCGTACAACGCGAAGACCGAGTTCTTCCAGGTGGTGGGCGGCGGCAAGCCGGCGGCCACCAGCGGCAACCCCGAAGGCAGGGTGCGCGCGATCATCCTGCCCAAGCCGAAACCGGGCACGCCCGGCGCTGTCCCCGACCCCAATCCCGCCGGCCGGCCGGGCGCGAGCCTTACGCTGAAACCGGCGCCTGCCATCGACCGCGTGCCGGGCCGATGAATGCACCGGCCGACGAAGCCGCGGCCGCGCGGCTGGCGCTGCCGTCGAGCGAACTGCGGGCGGTGGGCCTCAAGAAACGCTACAAGGCGCGTACCGTGGTCAAGGATGTATCGCTCGACGTGAAGAGCGGCGAGGTGGTCGGCCTGCTCGGCCCGAACGGTGCCGGCAAGACCACCTGCTTCTACCTGATCGTGGGCCTGGTGCCGGTGGACGACGGCGAAATCTTCCTCGACACCGAGAATCTGTCGTCGATGCCGATGCACAAGCGCGCCCGCCGCGGTCTCGCCTACCTGCCACAGGAACCCTCGATCTTCCGCAAACTGACCGTGGCCGAGAACGTGCGCGCGGTGCTGGAACTGAACGGCCTCAAGGAATCGGAAATCGCGACGAAACTTGATGCATTGCTGGTCGATCTGCACGTCGCGCATCTCAAGAACAGCCCCGCCATCAGCCTGTCCGGCGGGGAGCGGCGCCGGGTCGAGATCGCGCGGGCACTGGCGGGCGATCCGCGTTTCATCCTGCTCGACGAGCCGTTTGCCGGCGTCGACCCGATCGCCGTCATCGAGATCCAGCGGATCATTCGTTTTCTCAAGGAGCGGGGCATCGGCGTGTTGATCACCGATCACAATGTGAGAGAGACGCTCGGTATTTGCGACCGGGCCTACATCATCAACGATGGGTCGGTACTTGCGTGCGGTCATCCAGAGGAAATTGTCTATAATGAAGCGGTGCGAAAAGTCTATCTCGGCGAGAATTTTCGCCTGTGATTTCCGGTCTGCGATGCTGGTCGCGCAGTCCGTTGCCTGTCGTGTTCCCCGGAGTGCCTGACATCACGTTCGTCACCGGCTCGATCGGGTCCTCGCAGCAATTCCCATGAAGCATTCCCTGCAGCTCAAGCTGTCGCAGCACCTCACGCTGACTCCGCAGTTGCAGCAGTCGATCCGGCTGCTCCAGCTATCGACGCTCGAACTCAATCAGGAGATCGAGGGCTTCCTGCAGGACAATCCGCTGCTCGAGCGCGATGCGGAGGAAGGCGAGGAAACCCCGGCGGTGACCGGCACGCTGGCCGCCGACGCCGCACCGGAAGTCGTCGCCGACACCACTCCCGGAGCCAACGAAGCGCCCCCGGACGATCGCGACCCCCCACCCGAAGGCGCCGAGGCAACCGAAGCCGCCGAGATTCCCGATCGCGAAGTGTCCGACGATGCCGACTGGCTCGATGATGGCAGCTACGGCAGCGGCACCGGTGGCACCGATGGCGAAGACGGCGACTATCCCCAGCTGCCGGCAAGCAGCCCGAACCTGCGCGAACACCTGATGTGGCAGCTCAACATGCTCGGCCTGCCGCACCAGGACAAGCAGATGGTCGCGATCCTCATCGATTCGCTCGATGACGACGGTTACATGAAGGCCGACCTGGCGGAGCTCGCGGCGCTGCTGCCGGCGGAGATCGATTGCGGCGAGGACGACCTGCTGGTCGCGCTGCGCCACCTGCAGCAGATGGAACCACCCGGCATCGCGGCCAGAAATCTCGCCGAATGCCTCCAGCTCCAGCTCGAGGCGATGCCGCCGTCGACGCCCTATCGCGCCGAAGGTATCACCGTGGTCAAGCTGCATCTCGACGCGCTGGCCGGGCGCGACTACATCCGCCTGAAAAAAGTCCTGCGCTGCGACGACAATATCCTGCGCGAAGTGCAGAAGCTCATCATCGGCCTCAATCCGCGGCCAGGCAGCGCTTTCTCGACCGAAGAGCCGCGCTATGTCGTACCCGATGTCTCGGTACGCAAGACCAAGGGCATGTGGGTGGTTTCGCTCAATCCCGACGCCATGCCCAAGCTGCGCATCAACCGCATGTACGCCGACATCCTGTCGCGCAATCGCGACGCCAGCTTCCAGCAGCTGTCCGGCCAGTTGCAGGAAGCCAAGTGGCTGATCAAGAACGTGCAGCAGCGGTTCGACACCATCCTGCGGGTGTCGCAGTGCATCGTCGATCGGCAGCGGCACTTCTTCGAACACGGCGAGGTTGCCATGCGCCCGCTGGTGCTGCGGGAGATCGCCGAAATCCTCGGCTTGCACGAGTCGACGGTGTCGCGAGTCACCACCCAGAAATTCATGCTCACGCCGCGCGGCATCTTCGAACTCAAGTATTTCTTCGGCAGCCATGTCACCACCGAGACCGGCGGCGCCTGCTCGGCGACGGCGATCCGCGCTTTGATCCGCCAACTGGTGGGCGGGGAAGACACCAAGCGACCGTTGTCCGACAGCCAGATATCAGACATTCTCGGCAAGCAGGGCATCGTCGTGGCGCGCCGGACCATCGCCAAGTACCGCGAGTCGTTGCAGATCCTTCCGGTCAACCTGCGCAAGTCCATCTGAGATGAACGCCCACCCCCAGGCTACGCTGCGCTGCGCCTTCCCCCTCCAGGGGGCGCAGCATCCTCGGGGGGCCCTGTGGGTGCTGCCCCTCCGCTTGCAAGGGTTCCTGCGGTCGACACCCATCCGAGGGTGGCGAGCACCCTTGGCGAGCTGAAGCTGCTTCCCGCGCTCGATCCCTCATGAGTCTCCTGTCTCGCCTGCTACCGCTCGCCCACGTGATCGTGGATCTCGATGTCACCAGCAAGAAACGCGTGTTCGAGCACGCAGGCCTGCTGTTCGAGAACACGCTCGGTCTGCCGCGCAGCCAGGTCTACGACAGCCTGTTCGCGCGTGAACGGCTCGGCTCCACCGGACTGGGCCACGGCATCGCGGTGCCGCATGGCCGCATCAAGGGGCTCAAGGAGGCTACCGGGGCTTTCGTGCGCACGCGCGCCCCGATCCCGTTCGAAGCGCCGGACGGAAACCCGGTCGGCCTCATCTTCGTGCTGCTGGTCCCCGAGAGGGCAACCGACGCGCACCTGCAGATCCTGTCGGAACTGGCCGAGATGTTCAGCGACCGCGATCTGCGCGGACGGCTGCAACTGGCGGATGACGCCGCCGCGGTCCAGCAGCTCATCGTGCGCTGGGAACCCCATGCCCCAGATCAGCGTCGCGCGGCTGTTTGACGACAACCGCGCCGAACTCGGTCTCGCCTGGGTCCAGGGCGATCGCGAGGCGTGTCCGGTGCTCGACTCGTCGCTCATCCAGAACTCCAGCAAGGGGCTGACCGGGCACCTGAATCTCATTCACCCGAGCTGGATACAGATCTTCAGTCACACCGAAGCCCAATACCTGCAGAGCCTGGGCGAGGATGCCCGCCACAAGGTGCTCGAAGATGTCGCCTCGAGCGGAATGGCGTGCCTGATCCTGAGCGACGGCGAACATCCGCCCGAAGTCCTGACGAGCCTGAGCCGTTCGCTGAACGTACCGATACTGTCCACGTCGCTGCCGAGCCTGCAGGTGCTCTGGGTGCTGCGCACCTACCTCGGTCGCGTTCTCGCCGACTTCGTCACGCGCCATGGCGTCTTGCTCGATGTACTGGGGATGGGCGTGTTGCTCACCGGCGACAGCGGCGTCGGCAAGAGCGAGCTGGCGCTCGAGCTCATCACGCGCGGCAGTGGGCTGGTGGCCGACGACGTGGTCGAGATCTACCACATCGCCCCGCAGACGCTCGAAGGCCGTTGCCCCGAGATGCTCAAGGACTTCCTCGAGGTGCGCGGCCTGGGCATGCTCAACATCCGCACCATCTTCGGCGAAACCGCGGTGCGCACTCGCAAGAACCTGAAACTGCTGGTGCAACTGGAGCGGCCCGTGGGCGGCAACATTCCCGGGCTCGAGCGCCTGCCGCTCAACGCGAGCTCAGAAGACATCATGGGGGTGTCGATCCGCAAGGTGCAGTTGCCGGTGGCTGCGGGTCGCAATCTCGCCGTGCTGGTCGAAGCCGCCGTGCGCAATTACGTGCTGCAGTTGCGCGGCATCGACAGCACCCAGGAATTCATCCTGCGCCAGGAAAAACAGCTCGGCCACGAGGAAAACCGCTGACAATGCCGTCGGCGACCGGACCGATGCAACTGGTGCTCATCAGCGGTCTGTCGGGCTCCGGCAAGAGCATCGCACTCGACGTTCTCGAGGACAGCGGCTACTACGTCGTCGACAATCTGCCGGTTAAACTCTTGCCGGCATTGCTCGATGTGCTGGCGGGCGCCGCCTATGGCCGCGTCGCGGTCAGCATCGACGTGCGCAGCGGCGACGGCCTGCAGGAGGTTCCGCGCATCCGCGAGGCGCTGCGGGGCCGCGACCTCGACGTGCGGGTGCTGTTCCTCGACGCCAAGACCGACACGCTGGTCAAGCGCTACTCGGAGACAAGACGGCGACACCCGCTGGCCGACGGCAGCAACACCCTGCCCGAATGCATCGAGCGCGAACGCGAACTGCTCGCGACCATCAACCCGATCGGTCACCGCATCGACACCAGCGATCTCGCCGCCAACACGCTGCGAGCCTGGGTCAAGGAATTCATCGGCGTCCGGCCCGACGCCGGGCTGACATTGCTGTTCCAGTCGTTCGGCTTCAAGCACGGCATTCCGCTCGACGCCGATTTCGTATTCGATGTGCGCTGCCTGCCCAACCCGCACTACGACCAGCGGCTACGGCCCAGGACCGGGCGCGACCCGGAAGTTGCCGGCTTCATCGAGGCTGTGCCGGCGGCCATGCAGATGCTGGCCGACATCCGCGGCTACATCGAGCGCTGGCTGCCCTGCTTCGTGCGCGACAACCGCAGCTACCTGACGGTGGCCGTCGGCTGCACCGGCGGAAGACACCGGTCGGTCTACTTCGTCGAATCGCTCGCGCGCCATTTCCATGGCGGGCACTCGGTGATCAAACGGCATCGCGAACTCTCGGCGGCGGAGGCATGACCACGACCACACGACCGAAGCAGGTCATCCTGGCGCTCACCGGTGCCTCCGGCATGCCCTACGGCATCCGCCTGCTCGAATGCCTGATCCGCAGCGGCACGAAGGTGTGGCTCATCTACTCGCAGGTGGCGCAGATCGTCGCGCGCGCGGAGATGGATCTCAAACTGCCATCGCAACCGCGCGAGGCCCAGCGCCACTTCGCCGCACTCTACGGCGCGAGCGAAGGCCAGCTCGACGTGTTCGGTCGTGAAGACTGGTACGCGCCGCCCGCCTCCGGCTCCAGTCCGGCGGACGCCATGATCGTCTGTCCGTGCTCGATGGGCACGCTGGCGTCGATCGCAGCCGGCCTCGCGCAATCGCTGATCGAGCGCGCCGCCGACGTTGCGCTCAAGGAAGGCCGCAAGCTGGTGCTGGTGCCGCGCGAGACGCCGTTCAGTGCCATCCATCTCGACAACATGCTGCGCCTGCAACGCGCCGGCGCCGTCATTCTCCCGGCCAATCCCGGCTTCTATCATCGGCCGCAAAGCGTCGCCGACCTGGTCGATTTCGTCGTGGCGCGCGTCCTCGACCAGATCGGCATCGACAACGATCTGGTGGCCCGCTGGGGCGCCCCGGTGCCGGCGCGCGAATAGAGCCCGCCATGGCCAACGATCACAAGCTGCGCATTCCGCTGTTCCCGCTCAACACGGTGCTGTTTCCGGGCGGCGTGCTGCCGCTCAAGATCTTCGAGCAGCGCTACCTCGACATGACCAAGGCGTGCGTGCGCGACGACACGCCGTTCGGCGTGTGCCTGATCAACGACGGGCAGGAAGTGGGGCCGGCCTTTCCCGCCGAGGTGGGCTGCATCGCCCGTATCGAACAATGGGACATGCCGCAACTGGGCATCTTCAATCTGGTCACCCGGGGCCAGGGGCGCTTCCGGCTACTGAACACCGGGACCGAGGCCAACGGCCTGCTGGTAGGTGAAGTCGTGCCGATGGCGGCCGAGCCGCGCGTCGCCGTCGATGCCGGCCACGAACGCTGTGTCGAAATCCTGCGCCAGCTGATGGAGCGCTTCGGCGCCGAGCATTTTCCCGAACCGCACGATTACGCCGATGCGTCGTGGGTCAGCTACCGGCTGGCCGAGATCCTCCCGATCGACCGCTTCGAGAAGCAGCGCATGCTGGTGGGCAACGATGCCATCGCCCGCCTCGACCGCGTGCTGCACCTGCTCAAGCGCGGCTGAACAGTCCGCCGGTTTCGCGAGCGAGCGAGCGCAACAGGCGCTTGATCGGCGCCGGCAAGGCAGCGTCCACGACGTCGTCGAGCGCCAACCACATCCGCCCTGGTTCATGGGCTTCGGGCGCTATCGCGCCGGCTCGCACCAGCCACGGTTCGAGTGCGAGCGTGAAGTGGGTGAAACCGTGCTCGAATGTTGCCAGCGGTTCGCAATCCGCGACCGAGACGCCATATCGGTTCGCGATAAATCTGATCGCCTCGGCGTCATTGCCGTCGGTCTCGGGCAGGCTCCACAGGCCGCCCCAGACACCGGTCGGCGGGCGCTTCTCCAGCAGCACCGTGCCATCGTGCACACAGAGCAGCAGTGCGGCGCGGCGGTGCGGCAACGCTTGCTTCGGCCGTCGCCCCGGAATCGACGCCGTGAGCTGTTCGCGATGCGCGGTGCAGTCCGGGCGCACCGGGCACTCGCCGCAGCGCGGCTTGCCGCGCACGCACACCAGGCTGCCCAGATCCATCTGCGCCTGGGTGTAGGCGCCGATATCGCTGCCCGGCATCACGGATTCCGCATGCGCCCAGAGCACCGCCTGCACTCTGGGGGCGCCGGGCCAGCCGCGAACGCCGAAGTAGCGCGCCAGTACCCGCTTCACGTTACCGTCGAGAATCGCGCCGCGCTCGCCGAAGGCGAAGGCGGCGATCGCGGCAGCGGTCGAGCGCCCGATGCCCGGCAGGGTCTCGATGACGGCCGCGGTTCGTGGAAACACGCCACCGTGCTCGCTCATCACCGACTTTGCCGCGCGATGCAGATTGCGGGCGCGAGCGTAGTAACCCAGACCGCTCCAGTGCTGGAGCACGTGGTCTTCGCTGGCAACGGCAAGCGAACCGACATCGGGAAAACTCCGCATGAACCGCTGGTAGTACGGCACCACCGCCGTGACCTGGGTCTGCTGCAGCATGATCTCGGAGACCCAGATCCGGTAAGCGTCGCTGGTGCCCTGCCATGGCAGGGCATGGCGCCCGTGAACTTTCTGCCACTCGACCAGGCGCTCGGCGAATCCCGACCTCACCACCCCATCGTGCCCGGTTCACCCTTGAACGGGCCGGTCAGATCGGCTGTGATCCAGCCGCCATAGAAGCCCCCCGGCTGCGGACTCGCCCGCTCGTCGCCGACGAAACAACCGTCCATCGGTGCCGCATAGAACGCGATGTGGTCACGGATCGCAGCGAGCATGGTGTCGGCGATGATTTTTTCCGCCAGCACGATATGCACGCGTTTCGCCACCGGCCCCAGGCGCGGCGGCCGGGGGTAGTCCCAGACGGACTCCTGCCCGGGCGCGGGAGCAACGACGAACGAGGGGCGGGTCATGGGCGCGGCTGACAACCTGGAGCGGGTGAAGGGGATCGAACCCTCGTATGCAGCTTGGGAAGCTGCCGTTCTGCCATTGAACTACACCCGCGATGCCCGCGAATTCTACGATGATTCCTGCGGGGCGGGGGTGAACGGGTCGAGGTGCAGGCAAACACCGATCGTTACAGCATTCCGATATCCGGGGCATCGGCGAGTGATGCGGGCGGTCCCGGAACGGGCCGGCATTCCTGGGCTTGGTACGCGCGGTCCACACCAGCTTGCGACTCTGCCCGGTGTACAGCGAAGCCTCGGTGTTCATGGTGGTCGGCGTGAAATCGGCCTGCGCCATGACCTGCCCGGCACCACCGTAGACCAGGAAAGCGCCGTAGATGTCGAGCGAACTGTTGCTCGGCACATTGCCGGGTCCGAGGATCACGTCCGGCACGTCGCGCGAGCGCCGCTCGGTGGTGGTCACCCGCGCCAGCAGGAACGAGTCGGCCCCCGAATCGGCGATGGCCTTCTCGAAGCGCGGGCGCTCTTCCTTGGTGTAACGGGTGAAGTAGTAGTGCGACGCCACGGCGTCGACGCCGTGCGCCCGCAGGTGCGCGGCCATCTAGTCCTGGAACTCCGCCTGCACGAACTCGTTGGTCGACACGGTGATCACCATCACCTTGCCGAACTTGCCCACCGGCCGATCCGGCGCGGTCCAGCTGGCATCGAGCGTGGTCTTGTCGGTGAGGGCGCAGCCCGACATCGACAATGCGGGGGCGATCAGCAGGCAGGCCATGGCGATGCGGCGGATTCGGTTCACCGGGTTTCTCCAGGAAGGGGTGGGACGAGCGCGGCCAGATCGGGGCTACGCCGGGCGGGGGTGCTAACGGCGTTTCGCCGACATGGCCAGCCTGGTCGAAGCACCCGCATTGCGAACCGGCTGCCTGCGCCGTGTAGACTTCGCGGCGCCTCGACCGCCGTAGTCATTTGCAGCATTCACCAGGAGAGCACGTCATGCCCCATTCCCCCATTCCCCCACGCGCCCGACGCGCCGCGTGATCTGCGCCGCACTGCTGGTGCTGCCGCTGGTAGCCGGCTGCGCGGCCAACCGGGTGTCTTCACACGAGGCGAATCCCGAATACTCGGGCAAGACGTTGCGCAGCCTGATGGAGAAAGACATCGGTCCTGCCGTGGACAAGTATGTGGCTCTGGTTTTCCGGACGATGGTGGCGGACAAGGTGATCTAGCAGCCTGTCGGGCCCAGATGTTCGACAGCCTGCCGTGGCACCTTGCAGAACCGGTCTCCCGCCGCCATGTTCCGAATGGCGAAGTTCAACGCTCAACCCGCAGGTGGCAAAACCATGATCAAGGCAATCACCAGTCGCATCGCGATCGCGCTGTTCGCGGTCGTCATCGGTCTCGCGTTGACGATCTCCGATGCCGACGCCCGTCTTGGCGGTGGTCGCAGCTTCGGCAAGCAGTCGGGCAACGTCGTCAGGCGTGAAGCGCCGGCGCAGCAGGGCACATCGGCGCCGAAGCCGGCAAATGCCAATCCTGCGCAGACCCAACCCCAGCCCGGTGCAGCGCCTGCGCCACAGCGTAACCGTTGGCTCGGGCCGATCGCCGGATTGGCCGCAGGTCTGGGCATTGCCGCCCTGATGTCGCATTTCGGATTCGGCGGCGCAATGGGTGAAATGATGGGATCCCTGCTGTTGATCGGCGGACTCCTGATTGCCGGGGTGTTCGTCTTTCGTCTGCTGCGCCGGTCGGCCCTGCCTTCCGCTCCGCAACCCGCGTACTCGGGTGCAGACACCACGCCCGCCAACACTTACCGATTCGATGTCCAGCAGCCGTCGGCCGCACCCTCGCCGTCGACCGGCGGTCCGGTGAGTGTCACCGGCGAACCGCTGCGTCCGCTTGGCGCTCCCACTGCCATGAACGTCGATACCGGCCCGGGATCGGCCGCAACATGGTCGATTCCCGCAGACTTCGATGTCGGCGCCTTCATTCGCAGCGCCAAGGTGTACTTCGTGCGCCTTCAGGCGGCCTCCGACGCAGGCGATCAGGCCGATATCCGCGAATTCACCACGCCCGAGATGTTCGCGGAGATCAAGCTCGAGATTACCGAACGTGGCGCACTCGACAACCACACCGATGTCGTGGAACTCGAAGCCGATCTGCTGGGCATCGAGGACGACGGCTTCAATGCACTTGCGAGCGTTCGCTTCCACGGCCTGATCCGGGAATCGCGCGATGCACCGGCGGCGCCGTTTGTCGAAGTCTGGAACCTCCTGAAGCCGTTGACCGGCAAGAAAGGCTGGCTGCTCGCTGGCATTCAGCAGGAGAAGTCCGCTACCGCTGCGCCCTGAACGGCAATACGGTATCGAGCGAGCAGTGATCCGTTGCCTTGCCCGGTGGTCTGGTCAGCATTGCAACCGGCATTCCGCCGGGCAGCAACGTCGGATCGAGCAGCACCAGCAGGCTTCGGCTGACCACCAGCTGGTCCAGATTTGCGTGACAACCGCGGCGTCCAGCGGCGCTGCGATCGACCGAGACCACCTCCATCGCGCTCGCGGGCGGCTTGCCGTCGTCGATCTCGGGGAACAGGTTGCGAACGGTGTCGGGGTCGATCGGACCCGCCGGATCGCTGCCATCGGACCGCGCCGGAAACCGGCGGCGCACTTCCTGCTCGAGGTCGCGATTCCAGTCGCCGATGATCAGGAACGCATTGCCGGCATTCGCTTGTCCTTCGATCCACTGCTCCAGCGGCGACACCTGCTGCCGCAACACCGGGCAGGCGGCATTGCCCGGGTTGTCGAGGCGCCCACCCGGACAGCCGGACTTCAGGTGCACATTCAATAGCGCCACGCTGCGGCCGTTCAGCCGCAACGCCAATTCAAGCCCACGTCGCACCCGATGCTCGGCGCGTGGGTCGTCTTCCAGACTCAGGGCACGGACCTCGCGGCATCGCGCCTGCAGACCGGCTGCCTCACGAATGGCAAAGCCGATGTTCTGCGCGTCTTCCCGCGTCGTGAAGCAGGCAACGCGATAGCCAGGCGGCAAAACGGCCTGCAATGCGGCCGGCCCGCGCACTTCCTGCACGGCAAGCACGTCGAGCCCACGGGTCGCCATTTCCGCCAGGGCGGCGCGCAACGGGCGCACCTTCAGCGCGTCGTAGTCGGCGGCGGAGAAGATGCGATCGCGCCGGTACACATCGCACATCGGCAGGCCGGGTCCGGGCTTCTCGTTCGGCCAGTTACGGGCTTCGCAAGTACGCCAGAATCCGGTCGCGTCGAGTTCACGCGGATCGGCAAGCCACTCCAGGTTCCACGACGACAAGCGCAACGCTCCCACAACGGCTCCGCCGCCATCCCCGTTAGCGTGCCCCGGGTACTTCGCGTCTTCGCGCGGAGCCGATATCGCGCACGGGACCGACAGGCCGAGCGCCGCAACGACAACCACAACCAACAGGCGCGGGTTCATTTTCGTGCCGCAGGGGAACTCAACACCTGCCCTCCTCGACCGCGTGACAAGCGACCAGGACAGCGGGAGTGGCCGCATGCAATGCCGGCCTCTCGCTTCGGCAACGCTCGTTCACCAGCGGGCAGCGCGGATGAAAAGCACAGCCGGATGGCGGCGACAGCGGGTTCGGCACCTCCCCGGGGATCGCCGGACGTGCGTTACCGGTCATCGACAGATCGGGAATCGCGTCGAGCAACAACCGGGTGTAAGGGTGCCGCGGGTGGTTCAGCACGTCATCGCGTGGCCCCAGTTCCACCACCCGACCGAGGTACATCACGCCGACCCGGTCGGCGACATGGTCGACCACGGCCAGGTTGTGCGAGATGAACAGGTAGGTCAGCCCGAGCCGCACCTGCAGGTCGCGCATCAGGTTGAGCACCTGCGCCTGCACCGACACGTCCAGTGCCGACGTGGGCTCATCGCAGACCAGGAATTCAGGATTCGACGACAGCGCACGGGCCACCGAGATCCGCTGCCGCTGCCCGCCCGAAAACTCGTGCGGGTAACGCGCGGCATCGCGCGCGGACAACCCCACCTGTTCGAGCAGATCGGCAACGCGCGCACGCTCGGCCGAGCGATCGGCGACGAGACCTTGCACCCGCAATGGCTCGCCCACGATGGCGCCGACGCGCCAGCGCGGATTCAGGCTGGCGTAGGGATCCTGAAAGATCATCTGCATGCGCTGGCGCTGGCGCCCGGCATCGCCCCCGCCACCAACGCCGGCGGCGATCACGGGCCACCCGTCGAACAGCACCTGGCCGCGCGACGGCACGTGCAGGCCGACAGCCAGGCGCGCGAGCGTGGATTTGCCGCAACCGGACTCGCCGACCAGTGCCAGCGTTTCGCCGCGGCGGATCTGCAGCCAGACATCGTCCACTGCGACCAGACGCCGCCGTGGCGCACGCGCCAGCAGGCGTTCGACCCACGGTTGCGACACGTCGAAGTCGCGACCGACACCTTCGAGGCTGAGCAACGGAATCTCAGGGAACGGCATGCGGGTATAGCCAGCAGGACACTTCTCCGGCATCGATCGTCACCGGTTCCGGACGCTCGCGACCGCAGCGTTCCAGACGCCGCTCGCAGCGCGGATGAAAGGCACAACCGCCCGGGATGGCGTCGAGCCGCGGCATCGCGCCGTCGATCTGCGTCAGCCGTGTCGCCAGCGAACCGCGTTTCGGAATGGCGCCCATGAGTCCGACGGTATAAGGGTGGCGCGGGCGCTGGATCACGTCGCGCACCGGACCGATCTCGGCCACCCGCCCGGCATAAAGCACGGCAACGCGGTCAGCCATGGCGGCAATCACACCCATGTCGTGGGTGATCAGCATGACGCCCATGCCGCGATCGCGCACGAGGCGCGCCAGCAGCTCGATGATCTGCGCCTGGGTCGACACGTCGAGCGCGGTCGTTGGCTCGTCCGCGATCACCAGGCCCGGCTCGGCACACAGGGCGAGCGCGATCACCACCCGCTGGCGCATGCCCCCCGACAACTGGTGCGGATACTGGTCGAACCGCTGCGCCGGGGCCGGGATGCCGACCTCGCGCAGCAACGCAACCGCGCGCTCGCGCGCCTCGTTGGCCGCAACCGGAAGATGCGTGCGTATCGTCTCCGTGATCTGGGCACCGACCGTGAACAGCGGATCGAGAGCAGTCAGCGGGTCCTGGAAGATCGCACCGATGCGCCGGCCCCGGATCGCACGCAGTTGCGCCGCCGGCAGATCGTCGATGCGCTCGCCCTGGAGATGAATCTCACCCGCCGCGACGCGCCCCGGCGGTTGTAGCAGACCAAGCACCGCCATGCCGGTCAGCGACTTGCCGGCGCCGGAGTCACCGACGATGCCGAGCACTTCTCCGGGCGCGATCCGCAGCGACACATCGTCGACCGCGACCAGCACGCCGCGCCGGGTCGGAAACTCGACGCGCAGATGCCTCACATCGAGCAGCGCGTCGATCGCTGGCGGCGGGATCATCTCAGTGCGCGCCGGGCCGGCCGGGGGCCGGCGTCCGCTGGCGTTCGGTAGGCACGGACAGTCCGCAGGGACTGCCCGTGTCCGGCCTCACTCCGCAAACGCACTGGCCCCCTGCGAGGGGGAAGGCGAAGCGCAGCACAGCCTGGGGGTGGGAGTTTCATTTCAACCGGGGATTCAGCGCGTCGCGCAGCCAGTCGCCGAGCAGATTCACCGACAGCGCCAGCAACACCAGGGCCGAGCCCGGAAACAGGCTCATCCACCATTCGCCGGAAAACAGAAAATCGTTGCCGATGCGGATCAGCGTGCCGAGCGACGGCGTCGTGACCGGCATGCCGACCCCGAGGAACGACAGTGTCGCCTCGGTGATGATGGCGGTGGCGAGATGGATCGTGCCGATCACCAGCACCGGCCCGGTTACGTTGGGCAGCAGGTGCCGGAACATGATGCCGCCCGCCCCGCGCCCGATAAGCTGCGCCGCCTGCACGTATTCCTTGCGGCGCTCGACCAGGGTGGAGCCGCGCACGGTGCGGGCGTACTGGACCCATCCCGAAAGACCGATCGACAGCACCAGCACCCAGAGCGCGAGCGTGGAATGCATCTCGCCGGACAAAGCGACCCGCGCGATGCCATCGGCCAGCAGCGCGATGAGAATCGCCGGAAACGACAATTGCACGTCGGCGATGCGCATCACGATCGCGTCCACGGCACCGCCCATATAGCCCGACACCAGCCCCACCGTGACGCCGATCACCATCGACAACAGCACCGATGCGATGCCGACCAGCAGCGAGATGCGGGCGCCGTAGAGAATACCCGACAGCACGTCGCGCCCCTGATCGTCGGTGCCGAGCGGATAACTCGCCTTGCCCTCGGCCAACCACGCCGGCGGCGACAGCGCATCGAGCAGGTCGAGCGACGCGAGATCGAAGGGATCGTGCGGCGCCAGCCAGGGCGCGAATGCCGCGGCGCCGATGCACACGAACGCCACGATGGCAGCGGCGATGGCGACCGGCGATTGGCGCAGGCTCCAGCCGAGATCCGAGTTCCAGAGGCGCGCGGCGACTTGCAGCACGCGCGACTACGCCCCGATACCAATGGTGCGCGCGCCGCGCGCCGGGTCACGACGCTTTGCGCCGCAGCCCTCGGCGCCGGGAAGCGTTGCATCCGACAGCGCCCGCAGCCGCGATATCACTTCACCGTCACCCAGCGCAGGTAGTTGAAGCTGTTGCCGAGCTGGACCACGTCGACGGTCTTGCGCAGCCCCCACGTGAGCATCTGCTGGTGCAGCGGAATGTGTCCGATGTCGTCCTGGTGCAGCTTGAAGGCCTCGGCGATCATGGCATTGCGACGGGTCTGGTCAACCTCGGAGGCGATCTGCCGGGTCAGCGCGTCGAGCTTGGGGTTGGAATAGGCACCAATGTTGGACTGGCCCTGGCCGCCATCGCCGGGCGTGTTCATCAGCGCGAACAGGGCGTCGTAACTGTCACTGGCCGCCGGGGACCAGCCGAACAGGTAGAACGAGGTGTCGCGCTTGAGCATCTTGGGAAAGAACAACGCTTTCGGCTCGGCCACCAGGTTCACCTTGACGCCCACCTTCGCGAGCATCGATGCGACCGCCTGGCAGATCTCGGCGTCGTTCACATAGCGATCGTTCGGGCAGTTCATGCCGACCTCGAAGCCGGCCGGATAGCCGGCCTCGGCCAGCAGTTTCTTCGCGGCTTCCGCATCGTGCGGCAGGCGCTTGTTCAGTTCGGGCGCGAAGCCGCGGATCGCCGGCGCGACCATCAGGCCGCTCGGGGTCGACGCATTGCGCATGATGCGGCTGCGGATCGCCTCGATGTCGATGGCCTGGTAGAACGCCTGGCGCACGCGCCGGTCCTTGAACGGGTTGCGCCCCTTGATGTTCGAATACAGCAGTTCGTCGCGCTTCTGGTCCATGCCGAGAAAGATGATGCGCAGTTCGGGGCCCTGGATCACCTTGAGGTTGGCCGCGGCCTGCACACGCGGCACGTCCTGCAGCGGCACCGGATGCATCATGTCGATCTCGCCGGAGATGAGCGCCGCCACCCGCGTCGCGTCATTGGCTATGGGTGTAAACACCGCCTCGGTCACGTTGTGCTCGGCCTTGCCCCACCAGTCGGGATTGGGCACCAGCACCGTCTTGACACCGGGTTCGCGCGACTTCAGCGCGAACGGCCCGGTGCCGTTGGCGTGGTTGCTGGCGTAGTTCTCGGTGCCCTTGCGCACGTCCACCGGCCGCAGACTGTTGTTCTTCTCGCACCACGACTTCGACAGGATGTACCAGAGGTTCACCGTCTGCGGCAGGATCGGAAACGGCTCGGTGGTGACGATGTCGATGGTGGTCGCGTCGATCTTGCGGATCTCGCGAATCGGCGCGACATACGCCTTGACGCCGGAGCTGTCGTCCCTGGCGCGCTGGTACGAGAAGATCACGTCGTCCGCGGTGAACGCGCTGCCGTCGTGGAACTTCACGCCCTTGCGCAGGTTGAAGCGCCACACGGTCGGGGAGGTCTGCTTCCAGTCGGTGGCCAGCTCGGGCGCGGTCTCGTACGCCTTGCCAAGGCCGGTGAGCCCTTCGTAGACATTGCCCATGAAGCCCAGCAGCAGGGATTCGTTGAGCATGTAGGGGTCCATCGACATCACGTCGCCCTGGTCGGCGAAGCGGAACGTGGCCGCGTGCGCGCTCGCGCCCGCAGCCAGCACGCACGCCGCGACGATCAACGCGCCGCGACGGATCGCCGGCTTCAAGCGACACTCCGCTAGACGCGCGTGGCGGTGGCCGTGGTCGTGGCCGTGGTCGTGCCCCTCAACGGCATCGCGGCTTCGGCGAGTGCCGCGAGATAGCCGGCGCCGAGCGGGATGAC
>JANMWG010000289.1:0-1629 GCA_031393885.1 Betaproteobacteria bacterium
GGCTCGCCGTGCGCCTTGGCGGTGCCGGCGCGGCCGGGCGAGCCTTTGCCGATCGTGGTCAGACAGTCGATCAAGGTCGGGCGGTCGGTGCTGGTCTTGGCCTGCGCGATCGCGGCGCTGACCACGGCAATGTCCTGGCCATCGATCGGGCCGATCACGTTCCACCCGTAGGCACGGAAGCGGGCCGGGGTGTCGTCCACGAACCAGCCCTTCACGGCGCCGTCGATCGAAATGCCGTTGTCGTCGTAGAGCGCGATCAGCTGGTTCAGCTTCCAGGCGCCGGCCAGGGCGCAGGCCTCGTGGCTGATGCCTTCCATCAGGCAGCCATCGCCCAGGAACACGTAGGTGTTGTGATCGACCACCGCATGCCCGGGCTGGTTGAACTCGTCGCCCAGGAGCTTTTCGGCGAGCGCGAATCCGACGGCATTGGTGAGGCCCTGGCCCAGCGGCCCGGTGGTGGTTTCGATGCCGGGGGTCAGATGAATTTCGGGGTGCCCCGGGGTCTTGCTGTGCAACTGACGAAAGTGCCGAAGTTCGTCGAGCGGCAGCTCATAGCCGGTCAGGTGCAGCAGCGAATAGATCAGCATCGACGCATGGCCGTTCGACAGCACGAAGCGGTCGCGATCGGCCCATTTCGGATTGCCGGGGTTGTGGCGCAGGTGGCCATGCCACAGCGCGACGGCCATCTCGGCCATGCCCATCGGGGCGCCGGGGTGGCCGGAATTGGCCTGCTGCACGGCATCCATGGCGAGTGCGCGCAGCGCATTGGCCATGTCGTCGTGCTGGCCGTTGTCGGGGCGCAGCACGCGGTCGGAGGAAGACGAGCTCATGAATGACCTGTTGGGAGAACTGCGGGAATCGGAGAGCGCCGGGGGCGCCGAGGGTGCGCTTGCGCCGTTCCATCATGCGCCAGATGAACGGCGTGAAAATGCGTTGCATGGCGAGTTCCATTTTACCGCCCGGCACCACCCGGCACCAACAATGGTGTTGGCGCGCGACATGAACGAGTCAGGGAGCCTGTGGTGCCACCATGTGGCCTTTGCGCACATAGCCCAGCCGATGGAGGATCTCGGCGCACGGTGCGGGCGGAGGCGGTGGCGCCGGTGCCTGCCAGTGCTGCCGCGGACGCCGCCACTGGCACCGGCGTGGTCGAACCCGAAATCGCGTACATCGGCTGACTCACGCCGCTTTTCGGCCGGCAGCCCCAGCGAGTTCGGCCCGCATCGCATCGATCACGGCCTTGTAGTCCGGCTTGCCGAAGATCGCGCTGCCGGCCACGAAGGTGTCGGCGCCGGCATCGGCCACGCGACGGATGTTGTCGGCCTTGATGCCGCCGTCGACTTCGAGACGGATGTCGCGGCCGGTCTGTTCGATCAGGCGCCGGGCCGCCTCGGTCTTGCGCAGCGCCGACTCGATGAAGCTCTGGCCGCCGAAGCCCGGGTTGACGCTCATGATCAGGATCAGGTCGATCTGGTCGATGGTCCAGTCGAGCAGGTCGAGCGGGGTGGCGGGGTTGAAGACGAGCCCGGTCTGGCAGCCCTTGGCCCGGATCAGTTGCAGCGTCCGGTCGATGTGCCCCGACGCCTCGGGGTGGAAGCTGATGAGATCGGCGCCAGCGTCGGCAAACAA
>JANMWG010000434.1:0-3524 GCA_031393885.1 Betaproteobacteria bacterium
GCGCGGTTCCATCCCGACCTCCTGGACCTCGCCAGCCACTATCACGTCCAGCCGCGCCTGTGCGCGGTCGGAAAAGGCAATCAAAAGGATCAGTCTGCATACTGCACCCCTTTCCTCACGTGCGGAACAAGCTGAGGGTACCGACGGCGGTCGCGGAAGCGCTTGCCGGGTTGGGCGCGCGGAAGTGCACCGCTCGGCGGCTCGAACAGCATATCGCCCTTGTCATCCACGCGGGCGGCACGCAGCACGCCCTCGCGACCGAAGCGCTTGGCGGTGTGGGGATGCACCTGGAGCTGGGTCGCGATCTCGGTGACGGTCAGCCATCCGGCCCGACGCAGGTGCGCCCCGAGACCCTCGATGCCGTGAGTCGTGCGCAGATAGCGGACGGTCAGGCGCCGGAACGGCTGGCCCGTGCCGGTGCGTAGCCCGCGGGCGTTGAGCGTCTGGGCGATCTGCTGATCGGTTTGCTCGGTGGCCAGCGCGCGAACCTGCTCGATGATTGCTGCCGGGGTCCGTCTCAGGTCCGGGGCGCCGAGCGGCAGGG
The DNA here is from genome assembly GCA_031393885.1 of Betaproteobacteria bacterium. GTDB lineage: Bacteria > Pseudomonadota > Gammaproteobacteria > Burkholderiales. The sequence continues at coordinate 545 of JANMWG010000434.1, forward strand.
GTTGTTCGATCGAGGTAGTGGCACCGCCTTTCCAGCGCAGCTGGATGCGGATCGCTGTGTCGCGCACCAGGGTGACGTCTTCGACCAACAGACGCAGCATGCGCTTGCGCTCGCGTGCCGGAGTGCGGGGATCGTTCCACACCCGCGGCAGGTCGCAGGCAAGCGCATGGATGTGTTCCCGGACCTCGGGGCTCAAGTCAGGCCCTTCCACTGAGCTCATGCGCCTGTATTCCTCCTCGGCTTGCTGGACGGCGGTGAGCTTTTCGTTCCACTGCCGCTCGAGACTGTCGGCCACCAACCGGTTCTCGGGACGCACCAGCAGGTATTGCCGCTGGGCGAGCTCGGCTTCCTCGCGTGCCCGTTCCACCTGGGCACGCCGCAGCCGATCGATCTCGGCGCGACGGGTACGCAGTTCTTCGAACACCTGAAGCGCTACGTCCAACGACGCCGGTGTCATCGCCTCGAGGACCAGCTGGCCCACCGCCTGATCAAGACCCTCTCCGGGGACGCTCTGACAGATGGGCTGAGCAGTCTGGATGCCGCGTCGCTGGCACAGGTAGTTGGGCGCGGGGTGTCCGTGGCTGAGGTGATAGCGCACCGTCATGCGCTGGCCGCAGATCCCGCACACCACCAGGCCCTGCAGCAACGCCACGCCTTCGCGTGCCGGGCCGCGGCGCCGATCCGGCCCGTAGCCGCCGGCATTGACCAGGAGCCGGGCCTGGTGAGCTTCATATTCCTCCCAGGTGAGGTAGCCGGGGTGATGGTTCGGGATGAACACCTTCCACTCGGCGCGCGGTAGCCGACGGTGGCGGACCCGGCCGCTGGTCGCCACCTTGCGCTGCCGCGTCCGCCCATACACGAACGCCCCCGTGTAGCGCGGGTTGTGAAGGATGTTGAGCACGCGGCTGTGGTCCAGGGTCGCGAACACGATCTCGCCGGCGTGGATGCCGCCGGTGATGCGGCGCGGCCACCCGATCTTCTCAGTCCCGAAGTGTCGCACCACCCGGAACGCGGAGCCGGTGCGACGGAAGGTCTCGAACAGCAGGCGCACGGTTCCCTGGATCTGCTGGTCGGGATCCAGCACCAGCTTCTGGCTGGCGTCGTATACATAGCCGATCGGAGGGTTCATCCACAGCTCGCCACGCCGCGCCTTGTTGAGCTGGCCGCCCAGCAACCGCGCCCGCAGCACGTGCAGCTCCGCCTCGCTCATGGTTCCCTTGAGACCCAACAGCAGCCGATCGTTGAAGTGGCTCGGATCATAGATCCCGTCTTCATCCAGGATCAGGGTGTCGGCAAGCGCGCAGATCTCCAGCAGCCGGTGCCAGTCGGTGGAGTTGCGCGCCAGCCGCGAGACCTCCAACCCCATCACCACCCCGACCCGACCAAGCCCGACCTCGGCGACCAGTCGCTGGAAGCCGCTGCGCTCCGAGCCGCTCGCCGCCGACAGCCCGAGATCCTCATCGATCACCACGACCTGCTCGGTGTTCCACCCCAGCGCCAGGGCGCGCCGCTTGAGATCGTACTGGCGGGCGGTGCTCTCGCGATTCTCCCGCACCTGGTGCAACGACGACTGCCGCACGTACAGATAGGCGAAGCGACTCAGGTGATCCGATGTGACCTTGTCAGGCGCGCTCATCATCGCGCCACCTCGACGCTACAGGCGAGCACCATGTCGGCCAGCATCACCGTCAGCTCCGAGCGCAGACTCGGCAGCAGCACCGGCATCCGCTCAAACGGCTGTGGCGCGGAGCTCATCGCAGGTCGCGGGGAGCGCGGCATCAGTGCCGTGACCGCGGCCAGCCACGCGCTCATGCCGCGGGTCAGGAACAATGACAGCCCCAGCCCGCGGTCGACCGACGAACCCGCGGCGAGGACGTCGCGGCGCAGCGCCTCGTATTGCTCCAGCACCGGGTTTGAATCGAGGATGAACGGGCTCATTGCCGGGCCTTCCGTTGCGCCTGCCGTTTTTTTTTGCGTCGCGCCAGCGCGCGCGTGATCGAGCGGGGATGAAGACTCACTTTGAAGCGGCGCCGTACGGCCTCGACCATGTTCGCTTCGTGCTCGGACGCGGGAGCAGCGCGCCACTGCTCCACGAAGTCGAGTAGTTCGTCGCTACACTTGTGGGCCCGTCGGGGTCCGCGTCGACGCGGTAGCAGACCGGGGATCCCACTGGCGCGAAAGGAGGTCTCCGCCTTGTAGAACGCCTGGCGGCTGACGCCGAAGGCGGTGGCCACCTCGGTGACGGGTCGCCCTTCGAGACGGTGGCGGCGCAGCATCTCGTACTTGACCTGCACCCGATCACGCCGATCGAAGAACTCATCGCGCGCGAACGTCTCGTCTTGCACCGCCTCCGGATGGGGATGGAGCGCGCCGGCGGCGCGCAGGGCCGCGCTCTTCGGGTCGCTGGGTCGGGGGGATCGTTTCGGCATAGGTGTCACTCTTATTACATACCATATCGTGACAGTCAAGAGTTCTTTTCCACGACAATGTGCGTGTTCTATACCTAATAATGCGTGATTCATCGAAACACCCGATCGCAGCGCCCGATCTTCCGGGACGTCATCGAGATGACACATGGGACGAAATGCGGGTGACACTCGCCCGTCCCTCACGAGCTCCCCCGCAGGCCCACCAGCTCGAGCAGGGCCACCAGGTCTTCGACGCGAAAGCGCGACCGCCCTTGCCCGAGACTCAGGTACGGGTCCGCCGGCAGGAGATCGGTCCAGCCCACCGGCACTGATTGAAGTGAGCCATCGGGATGCTGCAGCGTGACGCGATCCTCACCCCATAGTTGCTTCGAGGTCACGAAGCGGAACGACTGACCTCGCAGTGGATGGAAGGGGTGGATGATCTGGACCTGCTGCTCAGACGCGGCATCCTGTGCAGTCGACGGCCTTGAACAAGGTGACGGTGGAACGTCCGCTGCGTCTGCACAGCCAGCTTTCGCTCAAGGCGATCGAGACGCTCCGCTTCGCTTCCG
>JANMWG010000312.1:0-1562 GCA_031393885.1 Betaproteobacteria bacterium
CTGGTTCAACGCGGAACGCTTCACGTCAACCCAGGTTCGGCCCAGCTGGGCACCGACGCCCTCATAGCTCACCGCAAAACCGCTGGTCGAGGCGGCCCGGCCAAGAGTGGCGGTCACCATCAGTCCGAGCCGCGCGCTCGCATAGCTGAAGGACTGCTGGCCGCCGGATTGATCCCATGCGCGAGCATCCGGATTCCAGACCCGTGGGAACACGTCGAAAGGTTGGCTGCCGTCGGCCCACACCACCGTGGGGGCGGGTGCAGGAAACCCTCTGCCGTCGGGAAGGTCCACGAGGCGCCTGGGGGATAAGGGAAACATCCCGAACTGGTCCAGGCGCGACGGGCCTGCCGGCCGCAAGGTGTCGTGGATATCCCAGCGCACTTCCAAGCGATCGTTGGCTACTCTTACAGGCCCGGCGCTCATGACATACAGGGCGGAATCCGTCCCATCGCTTTCGATCCATGCGATCGAGACGGTGTCGAAATCGTAAAGACTGCCCATCCCCAGCCGCACATCGACCACCGGCCTGGCCAGGCGAGTGGGCATGCTCACGCCCGCCAGGATCGGCTGCCAACCCGTCCCGCTCGTGTTGCCGCCGAATCGCCGGACCTTCAGCGCGTCGTCTTCGACCCAGGCCACCGCGATGCCGGCGTGCAGGCTGTACAGGATCGCCGGTCGAATGCCGCGCGACCCGGCTTGCGCGTTCAACGGGTCGAACGGCCGGGCAGCGTCTTGCACGATGCCCCAGGCCCCGGCCTGGTATCGGGCGACGAAGATGTTCTGAACGGTGCCGTTGCCCTGGCTGAACGCGACGATCGGTTGGTCTTGCTCATCGAGTGCCAGTGCCGGGTCGGAGGCGCCGGTATTGCTGCCGGCGTTGAGCGCCGAACCACCGACGATCTGCCAGACCTGCCCGTCGAATCGCTTGACGTACAGGCGACCGACGTCGCCGGCCAGCTGTTCGATGTAGGCCACGACCGGCAGGCGGTTGCGATCGAGCACCATCGACGGCTGGTGCGGGGCGACTCCCGCTGCGAGGGTGGAGCCCGTCGATACCCATTGGGGTGCGTCGAGTGTCCGCGCCGACGTTTGCACCGGGCCGCTGCTGCCCAGCGCGTTGATCGCCGTCAAGCGATAGACATAGGTGGAATCGGGTTCGACCAAATAGTCGAAGTACGTGGGCGAGCTGACGTCTCGAAGGAAAACCACTTCGCTGCCCGGCCCCGTGCGTTCGATGTCATATCTCGCGGCCTGCTCGGCAGCCTGCCACTGCAGCCGAATCTCTCTGACTCCGGCGCTGGCATGGAAGTCCAGGACGGGGCCCGGCGGGGCGGTAGCCGGGGGAGGTGGCGCGTCCGTAACGCTCACCGCGACGGCGAAATCACCCAGGGTTGTGTAGTCCGCGGCGTTGCTGCCCGAGTAGCGGTTTATGTAGAACACGAGAGAAGAAGTCTTGATGTCGGTCTCGGCCGGAGCAGAAACGAACATGGCACCCAGCGCGTTTCGCGCCGGCGTGCAGTCCAGCCGATAGCCGCGGGCGGCTGTCACGTTCTCGTCGGGCT
>JANMWG010000324.1:0-1898 GCA_031393885.1 Betaproteobacteria bacterium
GCCCTGATCAGCATCTCGCGCGCCACAGCGCCGCCCTGACGCACGTATTCGTTGGATTCGCGAATGCCGCGGCTGCCGCCGGTGGAGAAATTGCCCCACACGCGTTTGCGCGCGACGTTCTGGCCGGGGGTCGGGTATTCCCAGCTCACCTTCGACCAGTCGCATTCCAGTTCCTCGGCGACGAGCTGGGCAAGACCGGTCAGCGTCCCCTGACCCATTTCCGAGCGGGCGATGCGGATGATGACCCTGTCGTCCGGCTCGATCACGACCCAGGCGTTGACCTCGGGCGTCTGCGTCAGCGCCGGGGCTCCGGGCGCATTCATGGCGCTCTGGGCGTTGGCGAAGGGAATCGAAAGGCCGAGCGAAAAGCCGCCAGCCGTGGCGCCGATGATGAACTTGCGGCGATCGAGGCCGGTCAAGTCCGTGAATTTGGGCATGTCGTTCATTACAATGTCTCCCTTCAGGCCTTCGCCGCCATGTGGATGGCTTCGCGCACCTGCTGGTAGGTGCCGCAGCGACAGATGTTGGTGATGGCTGCGTTGATGTCCGCATCCGTCGGCTTCGGCTTCGATTTCAGCAGCGCCGAGACGGCCATGATCATGCCGCTCTGGCAATAGCCGCATTGCGGCACGTCGTGCTCGACCCAGGCTTTCTGGACCTTGGTCAGGACGCCGTTCTGCGCCAGCCCTTCGATCGTCGTGATCTGCTTGCCGCCGACCGAGTTGACCGGGACCTGGCACGAGCGGGTGGCGACGCCATCGATATGAACCGTGCAGGCGCCGCACTGGGCGATGCCGCAGCCGTACTTGGTGCCGGTGAGGCCGATGGTGTCGCGCAGCACCCAAAGCAGCGGCGTGCGCGGATCGACATCCGCCTGATAAGCTTTTCCGTTGACGTTGAGAGACGCCATTGTCCACTCCCCTTTGCGCGACCGCGCGCATTTGCGCGCCGTTATTGGCGCGAAACCTGAATGCACAGCTTTCCTATCCTGTTTTGACCGGAAAATGAAGTTGCAAGTTCGTGATCGGCGGGTCACGCCGAAACCGGCCGCGGCGGCGCGAACGCCAGGCTCGTGACGACGACTGGCAGACAGCCTTCGCCCGGAGGCGGCTTTCCGAAATCGATAAAATCGAGGCTGCCGAGTTCGATCTCGTCGATGCAGGCAAACGCCGGCCCACTGGGCATCAGAGCCTGCTAGGCGCCGCCGAGGGTATTGGCGATATTGTGGGCAAAGGCGAAAACCGGCGTTTCGAGTTCTGTCCGCCTCGCCTTCCGCCGCAGGTCGGCGTTCCGACGCCGCTCAGCTTTCGCGATAGCTGTTGGCCTTGTCGATGGCGTCCTGGCCACCGAGACCAAGGCCGAGGCCGTAGAGCTTGTCGGAATTCACCGCCTCCGGGTAAAACGCGGCCAGGTCGTGTTCGGGAAATTGCCGCAGCATCCAGTCGGCGATTTCGCCGCGCGTCGTGATCCAGACTTTCTCGTGATTCTTGACGTAGCGGATAAGGTCTTCCAGCGGGCGCACCCGATGCGCGTTGGCGTGATGGGGGTGGGAGCCGTAGGCCAGCATTTTCGGGAAACCACGCTTGCCTTCATCATAGAGGGCGTCAAAATAGTCGCGCCATTGTTCCGTGACTTCACGTGGCGTGAGGGTCTGGCGCGCGGCGGGCGTGTCGGATACCGCGTAGCTCGTCTGCCCGACGATCTTGCGGCCATCGACCCGAATGATGAATGGCACTTCGGCGTTGCGCAGGCCGCAGCAATAGGTGAAACCCTGCGCGGCGAGAATAGCGAAAGTCTCCGCCGTCAGGTGGCCGCCGGCGCTGGAAAATCCGTAGGCGCGCCTGCCGGTAACTTGCTCGATCGCCACATTGGTGCGGCTGATGGAGTCGGCCTGTTGG
>JANMWG010000330.1:0-1935 GCA_031393885.1 Betaproteobacteria bacterium
TCGGCGCTTTCGTACAGGCCGTGGTATCCGGTCAGCATCCGGGTGTTGTCGACCGCGTTCAGCACGTACGGAATGATGTTGAAGCCGGCCAGCGACGCATCGTTCGCGTCCAGGCCGCTCAACGCCGCCGGATCGTCGGCGTTGCCGGCGATGCCGTCGGCACCGTTGCCGCTGCGCAGTGGCACGGCGACGAAGCCACCGACCACCGCACCGGCGGCATTGAACGTGCGCCGGAAGAAGAACGAATACCCGTTCGCCATCGTGTAGCGGATGGTCTGTTCCGGTGCCGGATCGGCATTCAGGTTGATCGGCACCGCGATCTGTCCCTGGCCGTCGCCCGCCAGGATGGTGGTGAACTGCCACCGCGCCGCGGCGTCTTCGGGGATCCCGTCGAGGTTGACGTCGACCGCCTGCGGCAGACCCGCGGCCTGTTCAGAGGAGCCGACATCCTGGTTGCCGACGAAGAACGCGTTGTTCAGCGCGTCATAGGCGACCGAATAGATCTCGCCGTTGCGCAGGTTGCCGACCAGCGAACTCCACGCGCGCGCAGGCCCCGCGCTCGCGTTCGGGTTCGTGAGCCGGTAGACACCGCCATCGTCGACCTCGATGAGCGAGCCGTCCTGCGCGAACGACATCTCGCGCGAATCGGCGTGGGGTGCGGTGCCGGCGGCATTGGTGCCGACCACCGGCGACCAGCGGCTCCCGGGCGCCGCGGCGGTGTCGCCCCGGAAGATCCGCGCGAAGTAACCGGTCAGGCCGGTGGCGTTCGGGTTGGCGGCGCCGATCCGGCCGCCGGCCGACGGATCCGGCTCGGCATCGCCGGCGGCGAACACGACCGTCGGGCTGGTGCGGTCGGCCAGGATCTGGAAGTTGGTGATCGCCTGACCGCCGTTGTTGAGCCCGCCGTCGACGTCGCCGGGCCGATCGACGCGCGTCCACGTCACGCCCAGATCGGCGGAGCGATACAGCCCCATCAACTGAGTGCCGCTGTTGCGGATCACCAGCCGGTCGACCGCATGGGCATTGGCCAGAGCCGCATTGAGCGTGACCACGCCGGTCTGCGGGTTCACCGTCGTGACCGTGCGCACTTCCCATCGCGTGACGTCGAACGTGCCCGATGCGGGCTCGGCGCCGTTGGCCAGCAGCAGCGTATCGCCGACGAAGAACTGGTCGGGACTGGCAACCGTGATGGTGTTGGCCCCGATCGCGGCCGCCGCCGTCAGGTGCGTGCGTTCGCCAACCTCGGCGGCATAGACCGGGCGATTCCCGGTGACGGTATCGGCGGCCTCGCTGACGGACAGCACGAAGCGCTGGGCACTGGCGGCATCGGCCAGGCCGGTCGCGACCGCCACCCAGGTCGCGCCGGCGTCGTCGGTGCGATAGACGCCGTGACCCAGCACACCGGCATAGAAGCGGTTCGGGTTCGACGGATCGCGGGACAGGTCGGTGACGCCGCCCGCCGGCAGGCCCGCGCCCCCGGCCGTCGACAGGTTGGTCCAGGTGGCGCCGGCGTCGGCCGAGCGGAACAACCCGCCCGCCCGCTGCACATCCTGGAGCAGGCTGCCGTCGGCGCGCAGCGAGCCCGCGCCCGTGGCGTCGAGCGTGACCACGCTCTTGTCGAGCGCGCCCGCCAGCACGACCTGTTTGCCGCTGACCAGGCTGGTCGTGGGTGCGACGCTGGAAATGGCAAGCCCTGCGAACGGACTCGCGCCGAGCAGCGCCCAGGTCACGCCACCATCGGACGATTTCATCATGCCGACGTTGAAGCCGCCGCGATTGGAATTGCTGAACTTACCGGTGCCGGCATAGACCACGAGCTTGGACAGCGGTGTCGCGACGCTGAGCGCGACGCCGTCGCTGTCGAGCGGGCTGAGCTTGATGTCGCCGATGGAGAGCGACGGGAACTGATCGGTCAGCGGCGTCCAGGTGGTGCCA
>JANMWG010000332.1:0-1944 GCA_031393885.1 Betaproteobacteria bacterium
TCGGCGCTTTCGTACAGGCCGTGGTATCCGGTCAGCATCCGGGTGTTGTCGACCGCGTTCAGCACGTACGGAATGATGTTGAAGCCGGCCAGCGACGCATCGTTCGCGTCCAGGCCGCTCAACGCCGCCGGATCGTCGGCGGTGCCGGCAACGCCGTCGACGCCGTTGCCGCTGCGCAGCGGCACCGCGACGAAGCCACCGACCACCGCACCGGCGGCATTGAACGTGCGCCGGAAGAAGAACGAATAGCCGTTCGACATCGTGTAGCGGATGGTCTGCTCGGGCGCCGGGTCGGCGTTCAGGTTGACCGGCACCGCGATCTGGCCCTGGCCGTCGGCGGCGATGATGGTGGTGAAGGGCCAGCGCGCCAGCGCGTCTTCAGGGGTGCCATCGAGATTGAGGTCCACCGCCTGCGGCAGGCCCGGCGCCTGCTCGGCCGAACCGACGTCCTGGTTGCCGACGATGAACACGTTGTTGAGCGCGTCGTAGGCCACCGAGTAGGTCTCGGTTACCCGCAGGTTGCCGTTCATCGAACTCCAGGCACGCGTCGGCCCCGCGACGTTCGGATTCGTCAGCCGATAGACGCCGCCGTCGTCGACCTCGATGAGCGAGCCGTCCGGAGAGAACCCCATCTCGCGCGAATCGGCGTGCGGCGCGGTGTTGTTGGCGTTGGTGCCCACCACCGGCGACCAGCGGTTGGCCGGCGCGACCGCAGCCGCGGTGTCGGCACGGAAGATGCGGGCGAAGTAGCCGGTCACGCCGCTGGCATTCGGGTTGGCGGGACTGATCTGTCCGGCGCCGATCGGATCCGGCGACGCGTCACCGGAAGCGAACACGACCGTCGGGCTGGTGCGGTCGGCGAGAATCTGGAAGTTGCGGATCGCCTGGCCGCCCGAATTCAGGCCGCCATCGACATCGCCCGGACGCTCGATATGGGTCCACGTCACGCCCAGATCGGCCGAGCGGTACAGGCCCATGAGCTGCGCGCCGCTGTTGCGCATGACCAGACGGCCGATGGCATGCGGGTTCACGAGCGCCGCGTTGAGCGTGACCACCCCGGTCTGGCCATTGACGGCGGTGACTGAGCGAACTTCCCAACGCGTCACGTCGAAGGCGCCGGACGCCGGTTCGTCGACATTCGACACCAGCAACGTGTCGCCGACGTAGAACTGGTCGGCGCTGCCGACGGTGATGGTGTTGGCACCGGCACCGGGCACGACCGCCGCCGTCAGGCGGGTGCGTTCGCCCAGCACCGCGGCGTACACCGGCCGGTTGCCGGTGCCCGCGTCGGCGGCTTCGCTGACCGACAGCACGATGCGCTGCGCGTCTACGGTATCGCGCAGGCCGGCGGTGGCGGCAACCCAGGTCGTCCCGGCATCGTCGGTGCGGTAGACGCCATGGCCAAGCACGCCGGCATAGAACCGGCTCGGGTTCGACGGATCGCGCGCCAGATCGGTCACGCCGCCATCCGGCAGTCCCGCGCCGCCGACCTCGGACAGGTTGGTCCAGGTGGCGCCGCCGTCGGCCGAGCGGAACAACCCGCCCTCGCGCCGCACGTCCTCCTTCAAGGTGCCGTCGGCGAGGCGCGTGGCCGAGCCGGTGGCATTGAGGGTGAGGATGCTCTTGTCGAGCGCGCCGGCGAGAACCACCTGCTCGCCACCCACCAGCGTCGTGGTCGGCGCGATGCCGGCAATGGCGAGGCCGGCGAACTCGCCCGCCCCGAGCAGCGCCCAGGTCACGCCACCATCGGACGATTTCATCATGCCGACGTTGAAGCCGCCGCGATTGGAATTGCTGAACTTGCCGGTGCCGGCATAGACCACGAGCTTGGACAGCGGTGTCGCGACGCTGAGCGCGACGCCGTCGCTGTCGAGCGGGCTGAGCTTGATGTCGCCGATGGAGAGCGACGGGAACTGATCGGTCAGCGGCGTCCAGGTGGTGCCA
>JANMWG010000391.1:0-6005 GCA_031393885.1 Betaproteobacteria bacterium
ATCCAGACCTGCCCCTTGGCCGAGCCCGGCTTGCGCTGCCCTTGCACGGGCGTGAACGCCACGAGTTTGGCGACGGGCTTGTTGTCTTTCGCGATGATGATCTCTTCGCCCAGCATCGCCTTGCGTACCAGTGCGGAGAGCCGGGCCTTCGCCTCGTGGATGTTGTAGTGGCTCACAAGAAGACTCCGGACTTGGATTCCAGGGTGGTCTTTTTATCTGACCAACATGAACAGGACAAAGTCACAGTTCGCCCTCGATGCCTTGGTGAACATGGCCTCGGCGGCCAGCCTGCGCATCGAAATGCGCGCGCTCGAATCGGCCTGAGTGGGGAACCGTATATTCAAGTTCCAAGTGTGAAACCGAGGCCGACACAACGACTACCTGCAGGCGCGATTGGCTGCCTGGACGATGCAGCTATGCCGTTCGCACTTCGTTGAGCAGTTCGGGATGACGGTCCAGCACCTTGAGCAGCTTCACCAGCGCGAGCGGCGGTTTGGTCTTGCCGTTTTCGTAACGCGAAAACGCATTGATGCCGCCGCCGAAAATCTCGGCTGCCTCGCGTTGATCCAGGGCCAGCTTCTTGCGGACATTGGCGATGAAGGCTGGATCGACGATGCTGGCGTTGACTTGGCGGTTGAACGTCAACATGGCCGCGCTTACGCACGCCGATTCGGCAGCATCGAGCACGCTTTCGCCGCAGGCCGGGCAGTAGTCGCCCATCACCGCCGGAATGGAGGTTGTTTCGCCCTTGTAGGTGTACGGCAGCTCACGCGTGTCATGCACCAGCTCGGCGGCTCCACAGGCAGGGCATTTCATGGTCACAGTTCCTTGAAGGACACGATCAGCACGTCGTCGATGACCGTCAGTTTCAGGTAGATCTCACCGACTTCCATCGCGGGGCGGTACACGTCCTGCCAGATGCGGTGGTCGGCGTGCGTGGTCATGCTCTTGTCGAAGTCTTGGGACGTCAGCGCCATCACGACGCCGACCATCCCCTCGAAATCCAGACCCAGGGCCGCACCGCCGGTCAGCGCCGTGAAGGTGGCTCTGACCTTGCCGGCCCCGACCAGCGCCTTGACCACCGGCAGCTTGCAATGGGCTATCCGCTTTTCCATACCGACGATAACCTAGTAGGTTAATTTTGGCAAGCTGGGTGGTTCGCAGCGATCCTGGCCCCTACCGAGTAGGGCGATACGGTGGGGCGCGACTCACTTGGGCAATCACAGCCCCGTCCGCCGTCCGTGGCTCGCCGCCGCCTTTAGCAGGCGTGCTTGGGGCGCGCGACTCGAGCAGCTCCATCACGAAAGCAACCTGCTCGTCCCGCGACAAGCGGATGGCCTCGTGTTCCTGGATTACCTTGGCGGTGGTCTCCCGCTTTGGCAGCCACGAATTCGCTCGAGGCGCGGCCCGAGAACGTGACGGCATGCCGTAGCGGCGCTTGCCGGTCCGTCGTCAGGCTCCCGCCTTACCGCGTGATCGGAAAGAACGACACCGGTGTCATCAGCCGGTTCTCCTGCGCTTCGAGCGCCCCGAGCGCGGCACTCTCCTGCGTGTAGGCGAGCCACTCCGAATCGGCCCACATGGCAGCGCGGCGCGTCTCGCGATCGCCGGCATTCTCGTAGGCCCAGATGTGAATGTACTGGTTCACGTTGCCGGTCTCGGTGGTCAGGTAGGCGAACGGCTGGCCGAGATGGCGGGTCTGTGGGCCTTTGCCCTTCTGCTCGTAGAGCGCGAGGTGCTTCTTGATGGTGCCGGGGCGGCAGGTGTAGGTACGGACGTCGAGCAGCATGGGGCATCTCCTGGCGAATGGGCGTCGGGCGTCGCCGTGGACGATGCGGCGACGGCGCGATGGTAACCGGTTGCCAACAGCCGACCTGCCGGGGAGGTCAACCCCGCCGCCGACACACCGCTGCACCCATCACTGCCAACCCCAGCCCGAGCATCGCCCAAGTCGACGGCTCCGGAACCGCGGCAACACTATCCACGCCCGAGAAGTTCAAACACCAGAAGCCGCCCTTCTGATCATTGGCGTTCGGGTCGTAGCTCGGCTGATTCCAGACGCTCAGCAGGATCGGCGACTCCGAATCGTAGACAAACCCCTGCGACAGCAGCGTGCCATTTGCGGCGTTCAGGGAGGCGCCGAGAGTGACCCGGTAGTCGCCCGCGATCAGACTTGGCAGCGAGAACCCGGTGTCGTAGAAGCCCTGCCCCGGTGCGATGGTGTCATCGTCATCCACCGCCGCCACGAGCGTGAAGTCGGCGCTGGACTTCACCCACAGCGCAGCGGTGGGATCGAAGTTCAGGCCCGACTGCCACGAGTCGGACCAGATCTTCACGTCGCCGTCGGCGGCCAGCGAGAAGTCGATCGCGACGATATCGTTGTGGTTCTGGATGGTGCCCGACAGCGTGAAGTCGGCGGCTTGCGTCACGGCAGCAGCCAGCAACGCGGCGGCCGCGACGGCAGTTCTGAAAAACACGTTCATGGTGATGCTCCGGTTCGAACTTGGGTCAGGGGGCGGGCGCGGGGGGATTGGCGGGCGGCACGGTCTGCCCCGCAGCCTGCACGCGGTTGGTGCCGGCAACGACCTGGAATGCAACGCCGAACGTCTGGACGTTGCTGACGGCGGCCACCGTGTCGACGAACCAGTGCTCGCACACCACCCGCTGCGGCGTTGCATCCAGCAGCATGTAGCCGCGTTGATTCAGATCGATATGCTTGATGTGCGGGTTCTGGCTGCGCAGGTAGCCGGCGATCGCGTTGCCGGGGTCGTTGAGGCCGGGAGAACTCACCGAGGTGCCCACGAATTCGACGGCGCTGGAGCCGGCACCGGTCGACGGGGTGTATGCAAACGGATTGTTCGGATCCTGCGTGAGATCGGAGACCCACGAACTGTGGATGTCGCCGGTCAGCACCACGCAGTTGTTCACCGCGGGGGTGGTCGCATTGCCCTTGAAGATGTCGAACACACGGTCGCGCGCGGGTTCGTAGCCGTTCCACTGGTCGGAATTGAAGAACACGCCGCCACCGGCATCGCGCGCGCCCGCCACCAGTTTGGCGGGCGTGAACATCACGCCCTGGCCGATGAACTTCCAGGTCGCGGAAGACGCGCGCAACCTGGCGGCCAGCCAGGCTTCCTGCTCGGCGCCGAGCAAGGTGCGCGCCGGATCGGCAAAGGCGCCAATCTGCACGAAGCCGGGGCCGAGACCCGGCACGTTGACGTTGTTCGGCAATTGCTTCGAGCGGGCGCTCAGGCGCTCTTCGAGCATCACCAGGTCGATCAGGTTGCCGATCAGGAACGCGCGTTCCTGCTTGCGGCGCTGCGACGCGTCCGGAATGCGCACCGGCATCCATTCGTAGTAGGCCTGGGTGCCGACATTGACGCGATCGACCCACGTGCCTTCCGCGCCTTCGGTGTGGTTCTCGGCACCGCCGATCCACGAATCGTTCGCGATTTCATGATCGTCCCAGATGCAGATGAACGGATGCTGGCGATGCACTTCCTGGCAATCCGGGTCGCGCTTGTACTGCGCGTGACGCTGGCGATAGTCGGCGAGTGTCAGGATCTCCTTCGCGGGCGCCGGCGTGCGCAGGCTACCGAAGGTGTCCGGGCCGTATTCGTAGAGGTAGTCGCCGAGGTGGATGACGAGATCGAGATCCGCGCGCTCGGCGATGCGGCGATAGGCGTTGAAGTAGCCGGCGGCATGGTTCGAGCAGCTGGTCACGGCGATGCGGACGCGTTCGGCGCTGCCCGTGGGCAAGGTGCGGGTGCGGCCGATCGGCGACTTCTGGCCGAGCGCCGTGAACTGGTAGTAATAGGTGGTTCCCGGCTGCAGGTTGACCGGGTCGAACTTCACCGTGTAGTCGCGCGCCGGATTGGTCTTTGCCGCGCCGGTGGCAACGACCTTTGTCAGGGCGGGATCGGTGGCAACGACACAGGTCACATTGATCACGCTGACCGGCGACGGTGGTGTCACGCGGGTCCACAGGATCACGCGGTTGGTCAGCGGGTCGCCGCTGGCGACACCGTGCTGGAACGCGCCGGCAGCCGGAACCGTGGCCGCTGCGCGGGATGCGCCTGCCAAGAGCACCGGCGCGGTCGTCAATGCCAGCGAGGCAGAACCGACCTTCTTGAAGAAGCCACGGCGGGTGGTGCCGACCGGGCGGGGATTGAATTTGACGGGGCGTCCCATGGAAGTGTCCTGTTGTTGTCCGGTTGAACCGTTGGCAAGAGGTTGCACGCGGGCCGTGACGCGCCGCTATCTGCAGACCGGCTCAGGGGTAGTCCGATCAGACCAGAGCGCCGGTGCCGAGCATTGCTCCCGATAGGCAAATGCGGGCAACGCGAGGTCTTGCGCCACCGCACCGAGCGGTGATCGAAGGCCGCGGTGTTACGTCGATGCACACTGCAGGATTTGCTCCCCCGTGCGCCTGTGGGATCCTGCGCGACCACATTTAACGGCGTTTGAGGGTCCGCAGTCGCGTGATGCACGCATCGATCGACAGAGGCACATGCCTGCAAGACCTGACCCAAGACTGTTCGTTTAGAGCCCAAGCAGAGCCAACCACGGTCCAGGTTCGATCGAACTCCCTGGCTGATGCAAATCACGCTACCGGTTTTTCTCGTCCGGAAATCCTTATCCGAACCGTATTGAGACCTGACCCTGGAGTCCCGCTTCAACCGGACCGTTCGCTACGAGTGGCTGGCGCAGTTCGAGTTCGACACGATCGCCGAAGTCCAGGGCTACGCCACGGCCTGGATGTGGTCCTACACTCACGAACACGAACGACCGAACATGGCCTTGGGCGGCATCTCCCAGAAGCAGCGGCTGGCCATGGCCGCCTTGTCTCTACTTTTGGCGCCTACCAAAAGCGGGGGGATTACCGTCGTTCTCGGGCAACCGTTACCCGACGCCAATACGACTCGCATCAGGAGATTGAGTCAATCCATCGAAGGTCGTTGTCGCGGATGGGCCCATGCCCCGTGACTAACAGGCGATTGCCGAAGCCCCGTGGATCAGACGAGGTGGCACAGCCACTGCCTGCACAACCGCGATCGCGCCGTCAGGTGACGGATACCCTTCAATGCCGCGCATGCGGATGCCGTCGTGATCGACCAGCACCATGATCGGGTCGAGCAGAACGGGCTGCGGAGATGCGGATGCGCTCTCGCAGTCGGGGCTAGGCTGTCGCTGAGTTTGCCGAGTGATCACGCCGCCGGACCGTTGCACCCAACAGCCCGAGCCCTGCCAGCAGCATCGCGTAGGTCTCTGGTTCCGGGACGGCGACGAGGATATCGCCAGTGCGGATGGCCAAGGAGTTAATGCGGCTTACCTCCTTATGGAAGGTACCCTGGACGCCATGTCCAAACCCGAATGACCACGCGTCTTGAGGCTCCGCCGCGTCCTCCGTGGCCGACCAGTCGATGAGGGGCTGCAGATTCTTGAACGGCCCTGTGTTCGAAAGCAATACAGCTGCCGAGTTACCTAGCGCCTTATAGTAGAGTTCGCCCATCTGGCTCTTGGTGCAGTTGTAGAGGAAGCAGCTAGTGTCAGTTCCTGGAAGCACCCAGCCGCTAAACTTCCCCACCGTCAGCCCTGCCGCCCAGTTCATGGCTTCGGACCAGGTCAATTGGGCGTGGTTCTCCGTCAGGTACCACGTCGCATCGAGCACCGTGTCGTAAGCGAACTCAGCGTTTGGGTCATTGATTGATACCGGGTTCCCGTTTATGTCCCTCCCGAGCAACGTCGTCTCCCACGTGCCCTGCCCTGGAACGGGGGCAGCGTGAGCCGTGCCGAGAATGGCAAGTGCGAGGATGGCAAAGATTCTGGTCGAGAGATGACGCATGGCTATTCGCTCCTGGGCCGAGCCGTCGTGGTGAACCTGACGGGCAGGGAGAAATCTACCAACCTTCGCGCACTCCCGGTTGACATATCTCAATGCGCGATCGCCGTCGGGGCTAAGCTGCGATGGCTGCCTTGGATGGTGCATTTGACGGGGAACGACG
>JANMWG010000407.1:0-1502 GCA_031393885.1 Betaproteobacteria bacterium
GCTCGGCGGCGAGACCCATGAGCTCCGGGCACGCGGAAAGGTACCAATACGTGTCTCGAGGATCGGTATGACCGAGGTACGCTGACAGCACTGGTAGCCGTCGCTCGGCGTCCTGACCGTCTCGGTACCATTGCACGAGAGTCCTCATCGCGAAGCGATGCCGAAGATCGTGCAGGTGAGGTCGGCGCCCGTCCCGCTGATGGGTTACGCCGATCTTGTCGAGCAGGCGCTGAAACGTGTCGAGCGATTGGTCGTGGGTCAGGGGCGCACCTCGCTCATTGAGGAACACGTGATCGGCCGGGCCCGCAGCATGAAGCGCTTGCCTGCGCTGCATGTAGTCGGCCAGGACCGCAACGGTGCTGGAGTGCATGGGAACGAGCCGGGACTTCCCGAACTTGGTCGACCGGATCGTGAGGATCGCTTCCTGTAGATCCACGTCCTCGAGCGTCAGAGCGATGGCCTCGCCGATGCGAAGCCCCGAGACGCTGAGCAGACCGAACAGACAGTGAAATGTCCAGCGCCGCAACCCGTCTCCCGGGGGGAGCACCAAAGCGGCGTGCAGCAGTTGCTCGATGTCGCTGTCGCTGAAGAAATGGGGTGGTCGTCGAACCCGAGCGGCTGGGATGAGATCCGGCGGTGGGACCTGCGTTCGTGGATCAATCGCGCTGCAGTAGCGTGCGAAACCACGAACGAAGCCCAGTCGTCTGGCCTGCTGGACCGACTGCACCGACGCCGGCAATCGTGCCCACGACAGCGCGACTTCGTTCGTGATGTGATCGACCCCAGCCGCTTCCAGGTAGGAGACGAAGGTCGTCAAACCGGTTCCCTCGGTGCGCAACTTGAACCCCAAGGCGCGGCGCATGGCGAGGTAGTCGTCCAGCAGTGCGCGCAGCGTGCTCATCGTGCCGCCCCCGGCCACGCGAGGCTGAGGGGCCGCAGAGCCGCGAAGTCGACCTTCGCGTAGATCGATGTCGTCTTCTGATGCTGGTGCCGCAGCAGGCTGCCGACCTCGGTCAGGCTGGCGCCCTGGCGCAACATCTCGCAGGCCAACGCATGGCGAAACTGATGGGCTCCACGCTGAGGAGGGTTCACTCCCGCCCGCGCGATGGCGGCGCCCACGATGGTGCCAACGCTGGTCTGCGACCCCAGGCCGCCGATCGGTGCGTTCGCGCGCAGAAACAGGCGGCGGCAGTCGCTACGAGGTCGGGATCGCCGCAGGTACTCCGCGTGGGCGCTGCCGACGTCAGCCGGCAGCGGCAACTCCGAGTTCTGCCCGACCTTGGAGCCAACCACTGCGAGGCATCCACGGTTCCAATCGATGCTGTCCAGCGTGAGGGCCACGATCTCGCCTGCGCGAAGGCCCAGGCGAGCCAGCACCAGCAATATGGCGTAGTCCCTGCACCCGACGGCCGTGTCGCGGCGGCAGCTGTCCAAGACAGCCCGAAGCTGATCCGGGGCGATGGCTCGCGGGATCGCTGTCATCGACCAGTTCGGGACGGTCG
>JANMWG010000444.1:0-2217 GCA_031393885.1 Betaproteobacteria bacterium
TCATTCATGAGGTCGATGAGCTGGCTCTCGCCGGCCTCGCGCACCAGGATCGCGTGATCGACCTCGCGCCGGGAGCGATGCAGATGCGGATAGAGCGTGTCGAGCACCCAATCCAACATCGGCCAGGCCATCTCCGGAAAACCCGGCAGGAAATGGTGCCGGTGCAAGCGAAAGCCGGGCACCCGGTTGTACGGGTTGGGAATGATCTCGGCGCCGAGCGGGAACTCGCCCATGGCGATGCGCTTCGGATAGGCGTCGGCGCCGAAGCGGGCCTCGATCTCGCGCACGGCATCCGGATGCCGGTGCAGTTCAACCCCCGCCGCCGCCGCGGCCGACTGCCGGGTATGGTCGTCGGGGGTGGCGCCGATGCCACCGAAACTGAACACGATGTCGCTGCCCGCGAACGTGCGTCGCAGGGTGTCGGCGATCAGCGTGCGGTCATCGCCGAGATACTGGGCCCAGGCGAGCGACAGGCCGCGCGCGGCGAGCGCCGCTATCACCCGGGACAGGTGCTTGTCCTGCCGTTTGCCGGACAGGATCTCGTCGCCGATGATGAATGCGCCGAAGGTCATGGCCAGCATCCGCCGGGCCGACCCAAGGGTGCAGGCCCCCCGATGGGGGGTGGCGACCGGAGGAATCCTGGGGAGATTGTCATCTAGTGGCAGACCTCTTCCGCGCGCACCGGGCGGCATTCGACGCGCGAGCGATCGGCGTTGGTCACGCACAGGTACGACTTGTTCTTGCACACGGCGCACCATGAGGTGGTGATGCCGCGCTGCTTGAAGGCGCTGTCCTTGATGTCGACCTGCCCGCGACTGCAATCGGTGGCCTTGGCGGTGAGCGCGCTCTGCGTGGCGCAGCCCGACAACGTCAGCATCAGCACAAACAGCACAAGCAGCACACCCACCGGAGCCCGCATCGTCATCCCATGATGTACGACTCGAGCTGCTCGATCGTCAGCTGCTGCTCGGCGATGGTTTCCTTGACCGCGTCGCCGATCGAGATGACGCCCTTCACGCGGGTGCCCTCGAGCACCGGCAGATGGCGGATGCGCTTCTCGGTCATGATAGCCATGCACTCGTTGATGGTGGCGGTGGGCCGCACGCACACCAGCTTCTCGGTCATGATCTCGCGCACGGCGGTTTCGCGCGACGACTTGCCGAACAGGATCACCTTGCGCGCGTAGTCGCGCTCGGAAAAGATGCCGACCAGCCGCTCGCCCTCCAGCACCATCAGGGCACCGACATCCTTGTCCGACATGAGCTTGACCGCGTCGTACACCGACGTATCGGGCGTCACCGACAGCAGCGTCTGCTGCTTGCCTTCGAGCACCTGCTCTACCGTCTTCATGAGTTTCTCCCCAGCGGCCCTCCGCGGGACCATTCATGCGCAGTGTAGGCAAAAGCCGGGGGGGATAAAAGCGAAAGGCACATTCCGGGGCCGCGAGGGCTCACGGCGCAGTGCCGCGCCGGCCCTGATTCCGGTGCCCCCGGGGCAAGGCAACGACACTACAACTCCTCCCATGCCTTCTCCAGGCGCTTGAATGACACCGGATAGGGCGTCTTCAGTTGCTGCGCCCAGAGCGACACGCGCAGTTCCTCGAGCATCCAGCGAAACTCCTCGAGCTTCGGATTGCGGATGCCACGCGCGCGATCGGCGTCACGACGCTGCTGCCACTGGCGCCACCATTGCGCGAGCGTGTCCTGCCATTGCGCATCGCGCGCCGGGTTCGACGCGAACTTGTCCAGGCGCACGCCGATGGCCTCCAGATAGCGCGGATAGTGCCGCAGCCGCTCGAACGGCACCTCGACCACGAAACCGCCGATCAGCAACGCCCTGATCTGCGCCTTGATGTCGTTCATCAGGCGCTGCCACGCCTGCGCGCCCGGCTGTTGCAGCCGCGGACGCAGCGCGTAGTAGCCCGTGAGCAGGTCGTTGACCGTGCCGCACACCTCGGCCGCGACATCCATCAGCCGCACGCGCGCCTTGGCAACACGCGCCTCGAAGGCCTGGCGGTCGCGGATGCGGTCGCCTTCGATATGGAAGGCGCGATCGCAGATCGCGATCACCAGTTCGTCCTGCAACCGCTGGGTGGCGGAGGCCTTGTCCTGCTTGCTGCCATCGAGCTCGGCGAGCACCGAGTACTTCAGCGCCATCTCCTGCAACCCGCGCAGGTTGCGACCCAGGTATCTCACCTGCTCGACCGCCGCGAGCTGG
>JANMWG010000451.1:0-17128 GCA_031393885.1 Betaproteobacteria bacterium
CCGAACACCCGGTCGCCCGCATCGCCGAGTCCCGGCACGATGTAGGCGTTCTCATCCAGGCGCTCGTCCAGAGCCGCCACGTACATCGTGACTTCCGGGTGATGCTCCTGGAACACCGTCACGCCTTCGGGCGAGGCCACCAGCGCTAGAAACAGGATGTCGCGCGACAGCACGCCGCGGGACTTGAGCACGCCCACCGCGTGCGCGGCCGAATAGCCGGTGCCGATCATCGGGTCGACCAGGATAAAGGTGCGCCCGCCCACTTCGGGCAGGCGCACCAGATACTCCACCGGCCGATGCTGCTCGTTGCGATACAGGCCGATGTGGCCAACGCGCGCCGACGGAATCAGATCCATCAGGCCGTCGGCCATGCCGATGCCGGCACGCAGCACCGGCACGATCGCGAGCTTGCGCCCGGCGATGATCGGCGCATCCATCGCGCATAGCGGGGTCTCGATGCGCTTGGTGGTGAGCGGCACGTTGCGGGTGACCTCATAGCCCATCAGCAAGGTGATCTCGCGCAGCAGTTCGCGGAAGGTGCGCGTCGACGTGGTCTTGTCGCGCATGTGCGAGAGCTTGTGCGCGATCAGCGGGTGATCGAAGATCTTGAGGTTGGGAAAGCGCGGGTCGATCTTCAAGGGGCGGGCGGCGAAGCGGCGTTGTCGATGCACCGAGCGTATCGCATCCGGCCGCGCCTCGCAGCGCCCCGGCGACGTCGTCGGTCCGAGGTCGATGATGCGCCGCAACCTCCACTGCGCGCTCCCAGCCGATATCCGTTTTCACAGACGTCGTCGTCGCCCTGATTGGTGCGATGCACACCTCGCCGGCGTCGGCAGACGATCGACATTGTCGGACAATTTCGTCCAACGCCGATTGACGCCAGCCCAGGCGCTCGGGTTATATTCGGCGGTCGAAAAGCGCGGCGGCGAGCCGCTACAAACGCGCATCGGCACCTTGCCGCCGACACACCTTGTCACCACCCTTGCCGGAGGAGCAAATTCGTGAGTGATTTTTTTTGGGACCACAATCGCTACGGCGATGCCGAAGCCACCAGGATCGGCAAGCTGTATCACACCGCCATCCGCGATCTGGTGCGGCGCCGGCTGGCCGAGTCCGGCGGCGACTGGAACAGCTTCGTGTTCGACACCAGCTACGATCTGATCACCGCCGCCGACATGGAAAAGATCGAGGCCGATGTCGTCGCCGCGGGCTATCGCTTCGATGTGTCGGCCACCATCTCCGCAAAAGAAGCCCCTCACAAATACAAGCCGCTGGCCGGCCAAGACCAGCGGGAAGCCACCGCCGAGATCAAGGATGGCCGGCAGGCCGTAGGCTACGGTGACAACGTGGTCACCTATCCCGCCAATGTCACCGGTGTCGCGCTCTACGTGCAGACCACCGAAGAGGTCATGGAACTCATGATGAACGGCGTGCCGCCCGGCACCATCGCCGTCATCGACGACGCCGGCGGCACGCTTACCGCCCCGATTCTCGAGCAGTTCAAGGCCGTGGTGTGCATGGGCGGCACGGTGCGTTCGCACCTGGGCATCCTGTCGCGCGAATACGGCATCCCGTGCCTCATGAACTCGAAGGTCGCCGGCATCCGCAATGGCGACCGGCTCGAACTCAACGTGACCGCACCCGCCAAGACCGCGCAGGACTACCAGCAAGGCGTCGAGAAGACCGCCGAAGTCTGGAAACTGGTTTAACCATGACGCTCCCCCAGGCTTCCTGCGGTCGCCACCCCCAGAGGGGGCGCGCCCTTGGGGCGGCCCGGCGGGCGCCAACTTAGGACTCCTCTTCATGTCTGCCAATTCAGTCACCTACGCGCAACTCCTCGAGACCAACAACCTGCTCCAGACCTTCTCCGACGAAACCTACTGGCTGTGCGTCACCCGCACCACGCAGGAGTCGAAGCTGTTCCCGGTGCCGTCGTACATGATGCTGTCGTACCTCAACGCCTACTACCGCTACCCCACGCTGCTGCGCAAGATCGAGGCGCGCATGAGCGCCGAGGAATGCGGTGATCGCGCCCGCAACATGGGCACCAAGACCGACACGCTCACCATGGGCTGGACCTTGCCGGGCTTTTACCTGCTCGGTCGCGAATGGCTCATCAACATGGGGCTGCTGCGGCCGGAAGACGGCATCGAAGACGTCATCTACGTGATGGATTTCTGGAAGCGCGTGCAGCTCTCCTATCACCGCAACGACGGCCACATCACCAACAAGGAATACGGCCATCGCAGCCAGTTGCTGCCCGAGCGCACGCTGCAGGTGTTCGAGGCCGATCTCTACGATTGCGTCGCGGGCGATGCGCTGCACACGGCGGCCAACAAGTTCATGGCCACGATGTCGCAGTTCCAGTTCCTGTCGCATTGCGAATGCCGCATCGGCATCTGCAACCAGGGGCCCTACAAGTTCGGCGAGAACCTCGAGTTGATCGTGCGCGACTTCATGGACATCTCCGAGGGCGACTATCCGTGGCTCGACGGTGTCGGCACCACCTTGCCCTACAACAACCTGACTGTGCCCATGGTGGTGAAGGACACCCACTTCTACCTTATGGACGACTGGGGCAGCTTCGAGTCGAAGCCCGAGTTCCGCGCCGAAAACATCTGCCGCATCGGCCTGTATCACTCCGATCCGCTCACCGAAGGCCACGTGCCGCTCGCCATGGATAGCGCCGCCACGCTCACGGCTAAGTTCGACGAACTCACGGCCATGATCTCCGAGGCCAACCAGGTGCTGTGGAAACGCATCGCCGGCTGGACGCGCCCGCAGATGATCGAGGCCGGCGCGCTGGTCTACTTCAACATCCCCAAGGATCTCGCGCACATGGCCGGCGTGTACGAACAGGCTGACTGGATGCAGATCGACGACCGCGCGCGCCGCTTCATTCCGCTGCTCAACGACGAGTTCGGCCGCGACGCGCTCACCGAGCTGGTCGGGCTGGTGAGCATGCCGTCGCAGGCCGCCAACGAGTACACGATGGGAAACCATCACAACGCGCCCAAGCGCATGTACTCGCCGATCCCCTACGGGGTGCTGGCCACCGGCGACTACACCCGCAGCTCGGGCCCGCTGTATCCGGGGTCGTCGCTGTTCCGCAAGACCGGCAAGTGGCGCACCAGCCGCGGCCTGATGACGCAAGACGAGTACAACACCGCCGTGCGCGCCTTCACGCCCACCTCGTGCAACCGCGAATACCGCTTCATCGACGACTACTGGATGAAGTATCACGGCCACAGCCGCGAGGCCGATCAGCTCTACCGCCACACGCAGTCGCAGTCGCGGCGCCTGCACGATCGCGGCGCGGGCCTGAAGCGCGCCGATATCGACAAGGCGCGTCAGGGCTGACGGGACACTCGACGTGCAAGTCGGTGAAATGATCCGGACCGCCGCCCGGCGGTTCGGAGAAGCGCCCGCGCTCTCGTGTGAAGGCGAGACGCTGTCGTTCCGGCAGTTCGATGACGCCACCGACCGGCTCGGCAACGCGCTGCTCGGGCTCGGGCTGCGCGCCGGTGACCGCGTGGCGGTGCTCCTGCCCAACAGCATCGATTGCCTGGTGGCGTACTACTGCCTCGCCAAGGCCGGGCTGGTGCGGGTGCCGCTCAACCTGCGCGAGACCCGCGCCGAGCACGACTATAAGTTGGACTACTCCGGTGCGCGGGCGCTGATCTGCACCGACGACTGGGCCGGGCTCGACTGCGAGATCGTGATCGGCCCGGACCGCATGCGGCAGCTCATGGCGGATGCCTCGGCGGCACCGTGCGCGGTCGATCGCCACCTCGAAGCGCCGCTGCGCCTGGGCTTCACCGGCGGCACCACCGGCAAGCCCAAGGCGGTGACGCTCACCACCCGCGGCGAAGTCGCCGAGGTGGCCAATTTCTTCATCGACCTCCTGCCCGACATCCGCCCCGGCGACACCATGCTGCACGCCGCGCCCATCGGCCATGCGAGCGGCGCCTTCTTCCTGCCGCATCTGCTGCGCGGGGCGCGCTCGGTGATCCTGCCGAAGTTCGATGCCGCCCGCTTCCTCGAGCTGGCCGAAAGTGAACGCGCCACGTCGAGCTTCATCGTGCCCACCATGCTGGCGATGATTCTCGAACAGCCGGGCGTGGCCGACGTGAAGCATGCCTTTCGCCGCCTGTGCTACGGCGCCGCACCCATTGCGCCGGCGCTGTTGCAGCGCGGTCTCGACGCCTTCGGACCGGTGTTCGCGCAGACCTACGGCCAGGCCGAGTCGCCGATGGTGATCACGGTGCTAAAGCCCGACGAGCACGATCGCCTCGGGTCCTGCGGGCGCGCCTACACCCTGGTCGAGGCGCGCGTGGTCGACGACGACGACCGCGAAGTGCCGGTCGGCGAGCCGGGCGAGATCGTCTGCCGCGGCCTTCAGCTCATGTCGCACTACTGGGAGCGCCCCGAAGAAACCGCGCAGGCGATGCGCAACGGCTGGCTGCACACCGGCGATGCCGGCACCGTGGACGCCGACGGTTTCTTCACCATCGTCGACCGCAAGAACGACATGCTCATCAGCGGCGGCTACAACGTCTATCCGCGCGAAGTCGAGGATGCCTTGCTCGCCGTCGAAGGCGTGGTCGAGGCCGCCGTGGTGGGTTTGCCCGACGAGAAATGGGGCGATCGCATCCACGCCGTCATCAGCACCCGGCCCGGGGTCGATCCCGAGAGCGTGCTGCGCGCGAGTTCGCTTCAGCTCGCGGGCTACAAGCGGCCGAAAGCCATCGAGGTCTGGGACACACTGCCGAAAAGCACCGCCGGCAAGATTTTGCGGCGTAGCGTGCGTGATGTGATCCTCGCACGTGACCGCAAGGAGAGTTGAGGATGGACCGATTCGAAGCAATGCACGGGCTGGCCATCCGGAAGTTCGGCACCGGTGCGGCCGTGGCATCGGTGCTCGGCGCGAGCGCAGCCGAGGTGCAGGCGGCACTCGAGGCCGTGGTCGCCGATGGCCAGGCGATGAGCGCGAAGGGCGCGTTCATGCTCACGCCCAAAGGCCAGCAGGCGCTCGTGGCCGACTATCCGGTGCGATTCGCCGCCCTGCGCGCGGATCCCGGTCTTGCCGAGGCTTACGCGCGGTTCGAGGTGATGAACAACGGACTGAAGCAACTCGTCACCGAGTGGCAGACCATGGTGGTGGCCGGTGAGACCGTGCCGAACGACCACTCCGACGCCGACGCCGACGCGAAGATCATCGACCGGCTGGGCAACCTGCACGAGCGCGCCGAAGCCATGCTGGCATCGCTCGCCGTGCCGGTGCCGCGCCTGCGGCGCTACACCGAACGCCTGGACCACGCGCTCGATCGCGCGGAGGCCGGCGAGACCGCGTTCGTGAGCGGTGCGAAGATCGATTCGTATCACACGGTCTGGTTCGAACTGCACGAGGATCTGCTGCGCATCCTCGACCGCAAGCGCGATGACTGAAGCGCGCTTCACGCTGTTGCTCGATGGCGGCGCCCAGCCTGACCGCGAGCTGGTCGGCGGCAAGGCCTGGAGCCTCGCGCGCATGCGGCGGCTCGGGCTCAATGTCCCGCCGGCGTTCGTGCTCACCACTAAAACCTGTGCGGGTTTCCATGCGGCCGGGCGGCAGTTGCCAGAAGGCGCCATGGCCGAAGTGCTGGCCGGCATCCGCTGGATCGAGTCGTGCACTGGCCGCGGTTTTGGCGGCGATGCCGCGCCGCTGCTGGTGTCGGTGCGGTCGGGCGCGCCGGTGAGCATGCCCGGCATGATGGACACCGTGCTCAACCTGGGCATCACCCCGGCCACCGAGCGCGCGCTGGCGGCCGAGTCCGGTTCCGAACGATTCGCGCGCGACACCCACCGGCGGTTCTGCGAGCTGTACGCCCGCATCGTGCTGCGCGCGGAGGTGCCGGCGCTCGACCCCGGGGCCACGCCCGCCGACTGGCATGCCGCCATCGCCGCGTGCGGTTGCGGCGCGATACCCACCGAACCGCAGGCGCAGCTCGAAGCCGCGATCGGGGCGGTGTTCGAGTCGTGGAACAGCCGCCGCGCGCGCAAATATCGCCAGCATCACGGCATCGCCGACGACATCGGCACCGCCGTCACCGTCCAGGCCATGGTGTTCGGCAACACCGACCAGCGCTCCGGCACCGGCGTGTTGTTTTCCCGCAACCCGCTGACCGGCACCCGCGGCGTCTATGGCGAATACCTCGCCCGCGCGCAAGGCGAGGATGTCGTGTCCGGCAGCCATACGCCGCTGTCGCTCGATGCGCTGGCTGCAACGTTGCCCGAGGTGCATCGCGAGCTGCTGCTGGCGGCCGGGGTGCTCGAGCGCGACAACGGCGACATGCAGGACATCGAGTTCACCGTCGAACGCGGCAAGCTCTTCCTGCTGCAGTCGCGCGCCGCCAAGCGTTCGCCCGCGGCGGCGGTGCAGGTGGCCGTCGACCTGGTGCGCGAGGGCCGCATCGATGTCGGCGAGGCGCTGCGCCGCATCTCGGCGGAGCAGGTGCGCATGCTGTTGCGACCGCGCCTCGCGCCGGATGCCGATCTGCAAAGTGCGGTCGTGCTCGCGCGTGGCGAAGCCGCAAGCCCCGGCGTGGGTGCAGGCATCGTCGTGGGCGATGCCGATGCCGCCGAGGCGCTGCATGCGCAGGGCCATGACGTGATTCTCGCGCGGCCCACCACCAGCCCCGAAGACCTGCACGGCATGCTCGTCGCCCGTGCCATCGTCACCGAACGCGGTGGTGCCACCAGCCATGCGGCGGTGGTCGGACGCCAGCTCGGCGTGCCCTGCGTGGTCGGCTGCGGCGACGGCACGGTCATGCCGCATGTCGGCGAAACCGTCACGGTCGATGGTTCTGGTGGCCGGGTGTTTGCCGGCCGGATGCCGGTCGAGCTGCCGCGCGAAGACACCGACCCGGCATTGCGCGAAGTGCGCCGATGGGCGCTCCTGCGGTCACCCGTGCGGGTATTCCGCACCGGTGAGCTGGTGCCGGGCGGCGTGGTCGATCTCGACCTGCTGGCCGGGGGCGCCGAGGCCGATGCGGTCGGCGCGCTGCTGTCCGGTGCGCGCGGCGCTGCCGGCAGCGTGCTCAACACCGATGACGGCGTGCGTGCCGCCGTTGACGCCGGTGTCGAATTCATCGTCGTGCGCGACGTGCTGCCGGCATTGCTCGCCGCCGCCGCGGCGCGCCCGACCCAGTAGGCCTGAACCAGGGAGGCAACACGTGGCCGTCAGCAAGGAAGATGTCCGCAACCTGATCCGTCTGTTCGAGGATTCCGACTGGAACGAGATGCGGCTCGAAGTCGAAGGCCTGAAGCTGATGGTGTCGAAGACCGCCGGCAGCGCCGCCACCGTTGCCGCACCGGCGGTAGTCGCACCAGCCGCTGTCGCGGTCGCCGCCGCGGCAACATCCACCGCGAGTGCACCCGTGGCGGCCGATACCACGCTGGCGGCCGGCCAGGTGCTCATCATGGCACCCAATCTCGGCGTGTTCTGGAAGCAACCCAAGCCCGGTGAATCGGTCTATGTGCGGATCGGCGAGAACATCGAGGCCGGCACCACCGTTTGCCTGATCGAGGTCATGAAGCTGTTCACGCCGGTGAAAGCCGGGCTGGCCGGTCGCATCGTGCGCTGCCTGGTCGAAGACGGCGACATGGTCGAGCACGACACCCCGTTGTTCGTCGTGCAGCAGTAAGGGCAAGCCCTTTGGCCCACGTTCGCATCATCGACACCACGCTGCGCGACGGGCAGCAGAGCCTGTGGGGCATGCAGATGCGCGCCGGCATGGCGCTGCCGGTCACGCCGCTCATCGATCGCGTCGGCTACGACGTGGTCGATCTCGTCGGCAGCTCCATGTTCGAGATCATGGTGCGCAACTTCGCCGAGGACCCGTGGGAAGGGCTCGACCTGCTGGTGCGCTCGATGCCGCACTCCCGCATCCGCGCGGGCCTGCGCAACACCGGCATCATCTCGATGTCGGTGACGCCCGACTGCCTGATGGACCTCTGGGTCGAGCGCCTGTGCGCCCATGGCGTTCGCAGCTTCTGGATCTACGATGTCCTGCACTGGAACATCGCCAAGACCCACCGGCTCGCCGCCATCGCCAAACGCCACGATGCCGAGGTGGTCGCGGCGCTGATGTACACGCTCTCGCCGGTGCACACCGACGCCTTCTATGCCGCCAAGGCTGGCCTGCTGTCCGACAGCGCTGCGATCGATCGGCTGATCCTTTACGACACCGCCGGCGTGCTCACGCCCGAACGCGCCCGCACGCTGATCCCGGCGGTCCGGCAGGCCGCGCGCGGCAAGCCGATCGAGATCCATTCGCACAACGTGATCGGCATCGCGCCGCTCACCTATCTCGAGGCGATCGGCCTGGGCGTCGACATCATCCACACCTGCTCGCGGCCGCTGGCCAACGGCGCGTCGCTGCCGTCGGTCGAAACCACGCTGCGCAATCTGAAGCTCGCCGGCCACACGCACGACCTCGATGCCTCGCTGCTGCCGCCGATCGCCGCGCACTTCGAGCGCGTTGCGCGCACCGCGGGCTATGCCATCGGCCAGCCGAACGAATACGACCAGTGGGTGTTCGAGCACCAGGTGCCCGGCGGCATGACCGGCACGCTGCGCAACCAGCTCGCGCAATACGGTATGTCCGATCGGCTCGACGACGTGCTGCACGAAGTTGCCACCGTGCGCCGCGAACTGGGCTATCCCGGCATGGCGACGCCGTTCTCGCAACTGGTCGGCGTGCTGGCGGTGATGAACGTCGTCAATGGCGACCGCTATCTCACCATTCCCGACGAAGTCATCCAGTACGCGCTGGGCCACTACGGCCAGCCGGTCGCGCCCATCGACGCCAACGTGCTCGACCGCATCATGAGCGCGCCGCGCGCCGCCGAGATCGCTGTGTCGCCACCGTCGCAGGCATCGCTCGAAGAACTGCGCGCGCAGTTCGGCGGTGTCGGCGACGACGAGCTGATCCTGCGCTATCTGATCGCGGTGCCGTTCATCGACAAGATGAAGGCCGCCGGGCCGGTACCGCGCGACTATCCGCTGATGCGCTCGCCGGCGCTCGAAGAGGCGGTGCAGCTCATGTCGGCCGGCACCGCGCGCCGCCTCGAACTCGCCACCGACGACGTCAAGCTCGAGTTGAAACGATGACCCCCCAGCCTGCCTTCGGTCGGCCCCCCCAAAAATGGGGGGCACGCGCCCTTGGGGCGGTCCGGCGGGCGCTACTTCGGAGATAGGCGAAAGTGGCACACGTCCAGGTCATCGACCAGACCATCCGCGACGGCAACCAGAGCCTGTGGGGCATGCGCATGCAGGCCGGCATGGCGCTGCCGGTGGCGCCGCTCATCGACCGCACCGGCTACTCCACTGTCGACCTGGTGGGCAGCTCGATGTTCGAGATCATGGTGCGGCATGCCCACGAAGACCCCTGGGCCGGGCTCGACCTGATCGTCGAGGCGATGCCGCGCACGCCGATCCGCGCAGGCCTGCGCTGCCACGGCATCATCACCATGTCGGTCACGCCCGACGATCTCATGGACCTCTGGGTGCGACGCCTGTGTGTCCATGGGGTGCGCAGCTTCTGGATTCACGATCCGCTGCACGTCAATCTCGACCAGCTGCATCGCCTGGCCAAAGTGGCCAAGGAATTCGACGCCGAGGTGGTGCTCGCCCTCATGTACAGCGCGAGTCCGATCCACACCGATGTGTTCTACGCCGACAAGGCAGCGAAGCTCTCCGCCAGTCCGCACGTCGACCGCCTCATCCTCTACGACATGGGCGGCATCATGACGCCCGAGCGAGCGCGCACCCTGGTGCCGGCCGTGCTCGCCAACTGTCGCGGCAAACCGGTCGAGGTGCACTCGCACAACGTCACCGGCCTGGCGCCGCTGGTGTACCTCGAAGCGATCAGTGGCGGCATCGATATCGTGCACACCTGCTCGCGCCCGCTCGCCAACGGCTCCTCGCTGCCGTCGATCGAGATGACGCTGCGCAACCTGAAGCTGCACGGTCACACCACCGACATCGACGCCTCGCTGCTGGCGCCGGTGGCCGATCACTTCGAGAGAGTCGCGCGCACCGCCGGCTTCGCGCTCGGCGTGCCCAACGAATACGACGCCTGGATGATCGAGCACCAGGTGCCCGGTGGCATGACCGGCACCCTGCGCAACCAGTTGAAGCAATACGGCATGGAAGAGCGTCTCGACGACGTGCTGATGGAAACCGCCCGCGTGCGCCGCGAGCTGGGCTATCCCGCGATGGCCACGCCGTTCTCGCAACTGGTCGGCGTGCTCGCGGTCATGAACGTCGTCACCGGCCAGCGCTACGCGTCGTTTCCCGACGAGGTGATCCAGTACGCCTGCGGCTGGTACGGCGAGCCGAACAGCCCGATCGACCCCAACGTGATGGACAAGATCGACGCCCATCCGCGCACCAAAGAGCTGCGCGGCACCCGGCCGCCGAATCCGTCGCTGGCCGAGATCCGCAAGCAGTACGGCAACGTGAGCGACGACGAACTGATCCTGCGGTTTCTCGTGGCGGCCGACCATATCGACGCGATGCGAGCGGCCGGTGCCGTGCGGCGCGACTATCCGGTGCTTGCCTCGCCCGAATTGGAGCGCGTGCGCGAACTGATGACCACGAGCACCGCGCGCCAGCTCGAGATCCTGTCGGAGGGCCTGCATGTGCAGCTTTCCCGCTAGCCTGCGGCTCGCCGTCGCTCTCCACAACGAGGCGCGGCACTGATGGCCCACATCGACTTCATCGACCAGACCCTGCGCGACGGGCAGCAAAGCCTGTGGGGCATGCGCATGCAGGCCGGCATGGCGCTGCCGGTGACGCCGCTGATCGACCGCACCGGTTACCGGGTGGTCGACTGCACCGGCAGCTCGATGTTCGAGGTGCTGATCAAGTACTGCCGCGAAGACCCGTGGAAAGGTCTCGATCTCATCATCGGCGCGATGCCGAACTCGCGGGTGCGCGCCGGCATGCGCAGCAACGCCTGCGTGACCTTCGCCATCACGCCCGAGGCGGTGATGGACCTCTGGGTGCGCCGCCTGGCCACGCACGGCATCCGCAGCTTCTGGATCTACGACGTGCTGTTCAACATCGACAAGATGCACCGGCTGGCGAAGGTGGCCAAGGAGTTCGGTGCCGAAGTCGCCGGCGCCATCAACTTCAGCTTGAGCCCGGTGCACACCGACGCCTACTACGGCGCGCGCGCGGCCGAGTTGTCGGCGAGCCCGGATGTCGACACGCTGTTGATCTACGACACCGCCGGCTGCCTGAAGCCCGATCGCGTAGGCTCGCTGGTGGCGGCGGTGCGGGCCAATGGCAACGGCAAGCCGATCGAGCTGCATTCGCACAACGTCACCGGATTGTCGACCTGGACCTATCTCGAAGCGGTGAAACACGGGGTCACGATCTTGCACACCGCCGCGCGACCGCTCGCCAACGGCCCGTCGATGCCGTCCACCGAAATTCTGCTGCGCAATCTGGCCCTGCTCGGCCACACCCATGGCATCGACGAAAGCCTGCTCGCGCAGACCTCCGCGCACTTCGAGCGCATCGCGCGCACCTACGGCTTTCGCACCGGCGTGCCGAACGAGTTCGATCTGTCGGCCTACGAGCACCAGATTCCCGGCGGCATGACCGGCACCCTGCTCAATCAGCTCGCGCAGCACGGCATGTCCGATCGCCTGGATGATGTACTCAACGAGACCGCGATCGTGCGCCGGGAGCTCGGCTACCCCGGCATGATGACGCCGTTCTCGCAGCTCGTCGGCGTGAGCGCGGTCATGAACATCATCAGCGGCAAACGCTGGGCGGTGGTGCCCGACGAAGTCATCCAGTACGCGCTCGGCCATTACGGCAAGCCGGTGGCGCCGATCGAAGCCCACGTCATGGAACGCATCGAGGCCGCGCCGCGCTATCGCGAGATCGCGGCGCATCCGCCGGAGAATCCCTCGCTCGACGACGTGCGGCGCCAGCATGGTGTGGACGACCCCGACGAGTTGCTGCTGCGCGCCGTGGTGCCGATCCACGATATCGAGGCGATGCGCCGGGCGGGGCCCATCCGCCTCGATTTTCCGACGTTGTCGTCGCCCGAACTCGACTACGCGCGCGAACTCATGCAGCTCGCCAACTCGCGCTACCTGCAGATCGAGAGCGCCGAACTGAGCATGACCCTGGCGCGATGACCCGGGCGCTGCTGATCGACATCGTGCGCAGCCCGTTCGGTCGCGGGCGGGCCGGTGGCGTCCTGTCGTCGTTGCATCCGGTTGACCTGTTCGCGCAGGTGTTGCAGGCGCTCATGGCGCGCGTCGCGATCGACCCGGCACTGGTCGAAGACCTGATCGCCGGTTGCGTGCTGCAGGTGGGCGAGCAGGCCGCCAACATCGCGCGGCATGCGTGGCTGGCGGCCGGATTGCCGGAGTCCACGCCGGGCGTCTCGCTCGATCGCAAGTGCGGCTCGGCGCAACAAGCCATCGACTTCGCGGCGCAGGGCGTGATCGCCGGCGCCTACGACGTGGTGGTTGCCGGCGGCGTCGAGATGATGAGCCGCGTGCCGATGCGATCCAATCGCCTCGGCCAGGACAACCACGGGCCGATGATGCGGCAGCGCTATGCCGGCGGCCTGGTTCACCAGGGCATCGCCGCGGAGCTGATCGCGGCGCGCTGGGATCTTTCCCGCGAGAGCCTCGATGCCTATGCGCTGCGCTCGCATCAGCGCGCCGCTGCCGCTACCGATCGTGGCGCGCTGGCGCGGCAGATCGTGCCGGTCACTGTGCCAGGCGATGATGGAACACCGGTGCGGATCGACGTCGACGAGGGCATCCGGCGCGACACCTCGGCGCAGCGGCTCGCGCAGTTGCCGGCCGCGTTTCGCGATGACGCACTGTCGGCGCGGTTTCCGCAGATCGGCTGGCGCATCACCGCCGGCAACGCCTCGCAGGTCACCGACGGTGCCTGTGCCGCGTTGATCTGTTCAGAAGATGCCGCGGCCCGGCTCGGCCTCGTGCCGCGCGCGGCCATCACCCGCTTCGCCGTGGTCGGCGACGATCCGATCATGATGCTCACCGGTGTCGTGCCGGCCACGCGCAAGTTGCTGACCCGCGCCGGGCTCGGCATCGGCGACATCGACGCGTTCGAAGTCAACGAAGCATTCGCGTCGGTGGTGCTGGCGTGGCAGAAAGAACTCGGCGCCGATCCCGATCGCGTCAACGCCGACGGCGGCGCCATCGCCTTCGGGCATCCAGTGGGCGCCTCCGGCGGCCGGCTCATGGCCTCGCTGCTCGGCACCCTCGAAGCGAACGGTGGGCGCTATGGCTTGCAGACCATGTGCGAGAGCGGCGGGATGGCGAATGCTACCTTGGTCGAACGACTGTGACGCGGAGTGTTACCAGACATGCGACCTTTCCGGGATGCTTGATCGCTGCCATGACCTCACGCCGCCAGGTTATGCCCCCCATTCACGAACACCACCTGGCCCTGAATCATCTCGGCCGCCGGACTGGCAAGGTATTCGATCAGGCTGCAATAGTCGTCGTGGCGCACGCCGCGGCCGCTGGGATTCGCGGCGGCGTTCTGCGCCAGAAGTTGTGCGGTTTCGGCGCCAAACACGCTGTGCAGCGCATCGGTGTCGACCATGCCGGGCGCCACCGTGTTGATGCGGATGCCGCGCGGGGCCAGCTCCACGGCGAGGTAACGCATCAGACATTCGGCCATGGCCTTGCCCACGCCCACCGCGGCGTAGTTCTTGACCACCATGCGCCCGCCGCGACTGCTCAAAAAGAACACCGTGCTGCCGCGGCCGAGCAGGGGCAATGCGGCCTGCACCACATACAGCAGCGCAGTGCCATTGACGTTGATGGCCCGGGTGAAGGCGTCGAGATCGACGGTGAGGAGCGGGCTCACCAGCACCTTCACCGCGCAGTGCACCACCTGGTCGAGCCGTGTGGTGTGCAGCGCCACCTGCTCCAGCGCCCGCGCCGCGCCTTCCGGGGTGCCGACATCGCACTTGATCAGATGGCAGGTGGCACCGGTGGCTTCCACTTGCGCCATGGCCTTCGCGGCGGCATCGTCGTCGCCGATGTAGTTGAGAAACACGCCGACGCCCGGTTTGGAAAACTTCAGCGCGATGGCGAGCCCGATGCCCTTGGTGCCGCCGGTGACGAAGATGGCCATGTCGCACTGTCTCCAGTAGATTCGGTTGCGGGCCGCGATGGTAGGAGGCGAAAGCGTCGCAGGTCAACCGCGAGGAGCCAGCAATGAAACTCCCACCCCCAGGCTGCGCTGCGCTCCGCCTTCCCCCTCGAGGGGGCCAGTGCGCTTGGGAGCGGCCCGGCGCACACTGAAATGGAACTGAAATCGATACCGCTGTTCGTGCTGGAGGCGCATCTCGACCCACCGCAGATCAACGCCGCCACGCCGGCGGGCGGACGCAAGGTCGTCACCGTGAACGGCGGCACCTTTGTCGGCTCGCGCCTGAAGGGCGTGATCCTGCCGGCCGGCGGCGCCGACTGGGCGCTCACCCGAAACGACGGCTCGCTGCTGCTCGATGTGCGCCTCACGCTCGAAACCGACGACGGCGAGCGCATCTTCATGAGCTATCGCGGCATCCGCCACGGCCCGAAAGCAGTGCTCGATCGCCTGGCGCGCGGCGAGGCGGTCGATCCCACCGAGTACTATTTCCGTATCACCCCGTGGTTCGAGACCGGCGCAGCGCGCTACGCCTGGCTCAACAACATCGTTGCCGTGGGCGTCGGCGAGCGCATCGCCACCGGCCCCCGCTACCGCATCTTCGAGATTCTCTGAACCCATCCGCCAAGGAAACAACATGGACTTCGACTACACCCCCAAGGTCAAGGAACTGCAAAAGCGCGTTGCCGCCTTCATGGACGAGCACGTCTATCCCGCCGAAGAGGCGCTGATCGCCCAGATCGCCGAGGGCGACCGCTGGCAGCCGACCAAGCTGATGGAGGAGCTCAAACAGAAAGGCAAGGCCGCCGGCCTCTGGAACCTGTGGCAGCCGAAGTCGCATGGCGGCACGCTTACCAATCTGGAATACGCGCCGTTGTGCGAGATCATGGGCCGCTCGATGTTTGCGCCGGAAGTGTTCAACTGCTCCGCGCCCGACACCGGCAACATGGAAGTGCTGCTGCGCTACGGCACCGACGCGCACAAGAAGCAATGGCTGGAGCCGCTGCTCGACGGCACCATCCGCTCGGCGTTCGCGATGACCGAACCGGCGGTTGCATCGTCCGACGCCACCAACATCGAGGCCCGCATCGAGCGCAAGGGCGATCAGTACGTGATCAATGGCCGCAAGTGGTGGACCTCGGGCGCCCTCGATCCGCGCTGCCGCATTCTCATCTTCATGGGTAAGACCGACCCCGACAACGCCGATCGCCATCAACAGCAGTCGATGGTGCTGGTGCCCATGGACGCCCCGGGCGTGAAGATCGAGAAGATCCTGCCGGTGTTCGGTT
This sequence comes from Betaproteobacteria bacterium, assembly GCA_031393885.1. GTDB lineage: Bacteria > Pseudomonadota > Gammaproteobacteria > Burkholderiales. Next base: position 15,493 of record JANMWG010000451.1, read on the forward strand.
TCGACGACGCGCCGCACGGCCACGCGCAGGTGCTGTTCGAGAACGTGAAGGTGCCGGTGAGCAACATCTTGCTGGGCGAAGGCCGCGGTTTCGAGATCGCGCAGGGGCGCCTCGGGCCTGGCCGCATCCATCACTGCATGCGCCTGATCGGGCTGGCCGAACGCGCGCTCGAGAAGATGTGCCGGCGCACGCTCGCCCGTGTCGCCTTCGGCAAACCCGTGGCCGAGCAGGGCGTCACCCAGGAGCGCATCGCCGAGTCGCGCATCCTCATCGATCAGTCGCGCCTGCTCACGCTCAAGGTCGCCGACCTCATGGACAAGGTCGGCAACAAAGAGGCGAAGAAGGAGATCGCCATGATCAAGGTGATGGCGCCCAACATGGCGTGCCGCGTGGTCGACTGGGCGATCCAGGCGCACGGCGGCGGTGGCGTGACCGACGACTTCGGGCTGGCCCACGCCTATGCCCACGCGCGCCTGCTGCGTCTGGCCGACGGCCCCGACGAGGTGCACCGCAACCAGATCGCGCGGCTGGAACTGAAGCAGTACATGCATCGCTAGGCCGGGAGAGCGTCGACGATGATGGCTCATGCATTGCCGGGCACGAGAGGCCGTCGCCGCATCTACCTGATGCGGCACGGTGAGGTGAGCTATCACCGCACCGACGGCCGTACCGTGTTCGCCAACGAGGTCGAACTGACCGGCGAGGGTGTGGCGCAGGCAACGTTGATGGGCGAGATGCTGGCTGACATTGCGCTCGACCTCGCCTTCCATACCGGCCTGCGCCGCACCCGCCGCACCGCCGAGCTGGTGCTGGGCGACCGCGACGTGCCACTGGAGGAAATGGGCGACTTGCGCGAGATGCAGGGCGGCAGCATCGAGAAGCTCTCCGACGCGCGGCTCGAAGCCGAGTTCGTCTACGGCATGGAGCGGGCGTCAGTGCCGGGCGCGAGCTTTGCCGGCGGCGAGACCTTCGTCGATTTTCGGGATCGGGTGGTGCCGGCTTTCGAAGGGCTGCTGATGCGGCCGGACTGGAAGACCGCGCTGGTGGTGGCGCACGGCGGCACCAACGCCATGATCCTGTCGTGGGTGGTGCGGGCGGGGCTGGCCGGCATGGCGGCGTTCGAGCAAGACGCCGGCTGCGTCAACATCATCGACGCCGACGTGCTCGACGGCGAGGTGCTGCGGCGCTTTATCCGGTCGATCAATCTCACGCCATACAACTATGCCAAGCGCGATCACTACCTCACGGTGACGGAGCGCATCGTGGGGTCGCGCAAGCGGGCGTAGGTGACCCTCACCCCCAGCCTGCGCTGCGCTTCGGCTTCCCCCCCAGGGGCGCAGCATCCTCGGGAGACCCTGTGGTGATGGACACCCAACCAGGCTGCGCTACGCTACGCCTTCCTCCCAATGGGGGGCAGGCGATCCTTGGGATCGGCCCGGCGGACGCCTTCCTACTCCTCGTCGCGGTAGAACGCCTCGTTCGGCAGCTTCGCGATGCGCTCGCCGGTCTTGCGGATGTGGCGGCACATGCGCGACTCGGCGAGCTTGGCATTACCCGCCAGCACCGCTTCGCACACCCCGCGATATTCAGCGAGGGTGGCGCGCAGGTCGGCGCGCGTGAAGCGGCCATGAAACTG
>JANMWG010000462.1:0-2494 GCA_031393885.1 Betaproteobacteria bacterium
GCCATCAAGGCAACTCGTCGCGCAACTGATTCACCAGTTCCAGGGTTACCGGGGTCGCCCCGCGGCGCGAGGGCAGGAGCGGCACCCCGTTACGGACAGCCCTGGCCTTGCTCGTGCCACGATGCAGCCCTTGCCTGGCGAGGGCAGAGATGACTTCGCCGATGCTTTTCTGTTGCCGTTCGGCCAGATGCCTTGCTGCCGCAAGGACGTCATCGTCGATCGCAAGAGTGGTTCGCATGAGACTGTTCCAAGGTTGGCTGCCCGAGATCAGCATCATACATCACGCATCAGATGCAGCCAAAACCGGGTCGTGTGTAGGGAAAGCGGTCGAAGTGAAACCCGCGAAGGTCGCCATCGGCATGCGGACCCAATCGCTGGTTCTCGATGATCAAGTCACGGACCCGCTCGTACTCGGCCAAGAAGGCTTGGGCGATGGCGAGGCTGGCTTCCGCTGCGTAGTAGACCGCGGCATCGCCAGCGCCCGGGACGCCCTGATTGCTCAACTTGCGCCTTCGCCGCCATCCGCGATCTCTTGTGCAAATACGCGTACCGTAGATCAACCGCCGATCAGAAGTAGTCGTCTTCCCGCGGATTGCGGATTGCGAGGATGGTAACGGTTTCGCTGTCCTCGATCTCGAACAGCCGACATAGCCGGCGGAGCCGAAGGGAATGACCAGCTCCCGCAACAGCGGCGTGTCTGGCGCCGCCTTGCGACAGCTGAAAGGGGATTCAGCAAGAAACGATATGCCCTTGGCGATGGCGTCGCGCGCTCGACGGGCAGCCTGGATGTCTTTCTTCAGCAAGAACGAGTGAAGGCGGCGCAAATCGTCCCTGGCGCCGCGGGTATAGCGAACCCGAAAGCTCACCCGCGATGCGTAGATCCTGCCGCGGCGAGCATGTCGTCCAGTTCACCCAACACGTCCTGGGCCGAGAAGTACTCGCCGGACCGCTTCGCTTCATCACGCGACGCCAAGCCGCGGGCGATGAACTCCTGTTGGCTCTGTCGACGCGCGATGTTCGATCGAATCGATTGCTCGACGAAGCTGGACAGGCTCTCGCCTTCCTGCAAGACGCCCTTGGCCTCCCGCCGCAGCTCCGGATTCACGCGGATCGAGGGGATTGAAGCCGTTTTCATGGGACGATCTCCGCGCGTTGCCATTGCGATGCATTATCTGAAGTTCGGTGCCGCTAACACGCCACACAAGCAGTAGCGAAGAACATGCGGTAGCGCGTCAGCACTGCGCAACAGCAGGCCCCCACCCGCTCACCCCCCATACCCGATACCCCCGATGCCCCTGGTCGCGCATCCACAGGCGCACCACGTGTCGCCGGGCCGCCGTCCATCACAAAGATCTTGAACCAATGGGTTCACGCCAGACCAGACCCCACAGCTACGGTCACGTTATCCCGCTACGCCACGCTTTGCATCTTGTTGGCGAAATCGCGACCGGACGTCGGCGGCGGAAGCGGTTCGCCGTCGGCGCGATAAAGCGCGATGGCCTCCTCGACCACCAGACAGAGTTCTTCGAACACCTGCTTCTCGTCGGGACCGTGGCACCCCCCGAGAATCAGTCCCGGTGCGCTGCCTACGTAGCACTGGTCCTCGTCGGACCACTCCACGATCTTGGCGTATCTGGCGCTTTCCCTCATTTCCTGGACTCCTCGATTGCCTGGTGCACTGCCTTGAGTTGGTACTGCCTGGCATCATCGCCCAGTTGACCGGAGATTGTCACCGGCTTGAGTGTTCTCGGATGGACGAAGTGTCGATGGCTGCCCTTTCCGCCACGATCGATGAAACCAGCGCGCGTGAGATCCCCAACCAAATCCCTGACCTTCGGAGGCATCAGATCGGATCACATCCTGTCGAGACGACAATCACAAGGGTCAATCACAAGGGTCATTCGCATCGCCTGCTTCGGGCGACGCACACACCACAGGGATCGTAGACCACGCACCTGCGGCAGGCATAGGCCTTGAGTAGAAGCAAAAAGGGGTATTGAGATCCAGGGGCGATGGTCGGATTCGTGGTCTTCAGACCAGAGCCCACGGACTCACTTGCGGGTTGCCCCTGCCGGGCGCCGGGCAGGCGGTTGCTCGTAGGCATCGACGTAGGCATCCAGCAACTGGCGGATCATTCGCTGATACTGCGTCTGGTTCTGGGCGGCATGCAACTTGAAGAAGTCGGCGCTTCGCTTGCTGAGCGAGATCGTGACCTTGACGCCCTCGTCGCGGAACGCGAGTTGATCGGGCGGCGGAAGGAAGTCGGGCACCAGCCGATATTCCCCCAGGGACTCATTCGTGTATCTGGTTTTCGCGGTCATGGATCAGCTTTACCTTGCGCCAGAAACCGGCGCCAACAATCCGGATGACGCCGCCACGGTACGTGAAGCGGACTGTCAGCACACCCCGGTCAACGACGGATATCAGCCGTATGGTGTGTTTGCCATATTTACATATGGCTTCTAGCGCCCTACTTCAGCCCCGATGATCCAAG
>JANMWG010000510.1:0-9440 GCA_031393885.1 Betaproteobacteria bacterium
CGCGCCGCTTTTATTGCCTGGATCCGCGCTTCGCCGTGTTCATCCGCGACCTTCTCGTGCAGCACCTGACGGCGGATCGCGCCCCTATCACCTGAGGCTGAGGTGACGCCCACCCCCAGGCTGCGCTGCGCCTTCCCCCTCCAGGGGGCCAGTGTCCTCGGGAAACCCTGCGGGCACTGTCGCGCCCCTGGCGGACTGATTCGGGAGCGAAACGCCCCGGCAACGGATGCTTTGCCGCTATAGAAAACAAAAATGCCCATCGCATGCGGTGGGCATTTTTTGTTGTCTGGCGACCGCGAAGCGGCCGCCAGTTTAGTGGCTGTCAGGCTGGTGGAGCCTGGTCTTCCAGCAACGCCTTCATCGACAGTCGCAGCCTGCCCTTGTCGTCGGCTTCGAGAACCTTGACGCGAACCGCCTGCCCTTCCTTGAGGTGATCGGCAACGCTGTTGACACGCTCGTTGGCGATCTGCGAGATGTGCAGCAGGCCGTCTTTCCCGGGAAGCACGCTGACGATGGCGCCGAAGTCGAGCAGCTTGAGCACCGTGCCGTCGTAGATCCGGCCGACCTCGACTTCCGCCGTGATCTCTTCGATGCGACGCTTGGCGGCTTCGCCCCCCTCGGGGGAGACGCACGCGATGATGACGGTGCCGTCGTCCTGGATGTCGATGGTGGTGCCGGTTTCCTCGGTGATGGCGCGGATGACCGCGCCGCCCTTGCCGATCACGTCGCGAATCTTCTCGGGCTTGATCTTGATGGTGATCATGCGTGGTGCAAAGTCGGACAGTTCTTGGCGCGGTGCGCTCAGCGCATTCTTCATGAAGCCCAGGATGTGCATGCGGCCCTCGCGCGCCTGCAGCAGCGCGACGTGCATGATCTCCTTGGTGATGCCCTGGATCTTGATGTCCATCTGCAGCGCGGTGATGCCGGCCTCGGAACCCGCCACCTTGAAGTCCATGTCGCCGAGGTGATCCTCGTCGCCGAGGATGTCGGATAACACGGCGAAGCGGTTGCCTTCCTTGATCAGGCCCATGGCCACGCCAGCGACGTGTGCCTTCATCGGCACACCGGCGTCCATCATGGCGAGACAGCCACCGCATACCGACGCCATGGAACTGGAGCCGTTCGATTCGGTGATCTCGGAGACCACGCGGAACGAATAGGCGAATTCTTCCGGCGTCGGCAGCACGGCGACCAACGCGCGCTTGGCCAGCCGACCGTGACCGATTTCGCGACGCTTCGGTGTGCCGACCCGTCCGGTCTCGCCGGTTGCATAGGGCGGCATGTTGTAGTGGAGCATGAAGCGATCGCGATATCCGCCCTGCAGCGCATCGATGATCTGCTCATCGCGCGCGGTGCCGAGCGTGGCCACCACCAGCGCCTGGGTCTCGCCCCGGGTGAACAGGGCCGAGCCGTGCGCTCGCGGCAACACGCCGGTGCGAATCGAGATCGGGCGGATGGTACGGGTATCGCGGCCGTCGATGCGCGGCTCGCCGTCGAGCACCTGGGTGCGGACGATGCGCGCTTCGAGATCACCGAAGAGATTCTTGATGGTGCGTTCGTCGGCGACGATGGTGGCGTTCGCGGCGATGTCGGCGAGCAGATGCTTGCGGATCTCGTCCACGCGCTGCGAGCGCGTGCCCTTGGTCTTGATACCGTACGCGGCACGCAGATCAGCTTCGACCGCGGCATTGATATGTGCGACCAGTGCTTCGTCGCGCGCGGGTGCCGCCCAATCCCACAGCGGCTTGCCGGCTTCTTCGACCATGTCGTTGATGGCTTCGATCACGGCCTGCATCTGGGTGTGGCCGAACACCACCGCGCCCAGCATGATATCTTCCGACAATTCCTTGGCTTCCGACTCGACCATCAGGACGGCCTGCGCGGTGCCGGCGACAACCAGGTTGAGTTGCGACGTCTGGAGTTCGGTAGCCGTCGGGTTGAGGATGTATTGCCCGTTGGCATAGCCCACGCGCGCAGCGCCGATGGGACCGTTGAACGGCACGCCGGAAATGGCCAGGGCGGCCGAGGCGCCGATCATTGCCGGGATGTCGGAGTCGACTTCGCTGTTCGACGACATCACGGTGGCGATGATCTGGACTTCGTTGTAGAAGCCTTCGGGAAACAGCGGCCGGACCGGCCGGTCGATCAGGCGGCAGGTAAGAATTTCCTTTTCGGAAGGCCTGCCCTCACGCTTGAAGAAGCCACCGGGAATCTTGCCGGCGGCATAGGTGCGTTCCTGGTAGTCGACAGTCAGCGGAAAGAAATCCTGGCCCGGGGTGGCTTCCTTCCGGGCGACGACCGTGACCAGCACCACGGTGTCGTCCAGGCTGACAAGCACGGCTCCCCCTGCCTGACGGGCGATTTCGCCGGTCTCTAAGGTAAGCTGATGGGCGCCGTACTGGAGGGTTTTTTTGACGATGCTCAAGGTGTGCATCCTTCGAGGGAGAGGACGCTCACCGGAGATCGCCGCGACCACACGTCGCGGCCCCCCATAGACCGATGCCTATGCCACACTGGCAATGGCGTCCGGGTTGAACAAAATGGAAGCGGTCGTCCGATGGAGAGGACGAGCGCACTGACATGCGAAAACTACTTGCGCAGACCGAGACGCTCGATCAGCTTGCGGTAACCGTCGGCGTTGTGTGACCGCAGGTAGTCGAGCAGCTTCTTGCGCCGGCTGACCATGCGCAGAAGACCGCGGCGTGAATGGTGATCCTTGGTGTTTTTCTTGAAATGGTCGGTCAGACCATTGATGCGGGCAGTGAGCAACGCAACCTGCACTTCCGGAGACCCGGTGTCAGCAGCAGCTCGCTGGTAGTCTTGAACGATCTGCGCTTTCTGCGCCACGGAAACGGACATCGGTGCCATCACTCCCTTGCGAAAGGCGCACATTGTAAACGCAAGCTGGCCATTATTCCAAGCAAATTGAGCGAGTTAGGCGCGCTCGGCCAGGTTCCGGCCGGAATCGGCAGTCGACGTGAGCCGCAGCACGGTGATCCATCCGTCCGCGCCGACGTCCACGACCCCCAGCAAACGGCCATCCGGCCCGTAAGCCCGTGTCTTTCCGGTCACCGTGCCTGCCTCGCCTTGAACCATACGCCCCTGCATCAACGCCGTCGCCTCGACGGTATCCAGCGTGAGTGCGGGCAGCGCACTCAAGGCGGTGTCAGGCGCCAGCATCCGCCGATCACGATCGCCGGCGGGCAGTTCGGCGAGCGAGTCGGGCGTGATCGCGTCAGCTATGTGATGCCGACCCGAAGCCACACGCCTGAGCGAGGCCAGATGTGCGCCGCATCCGATGACGTCACCGATGTCCTGGGCCAGCGTGCGCACATAGGTCCCCGATCCGCACTCGAGGTGAAAATCGATCAGGTCGGCACTGGCGCGACGCAGGCGCAGCGTCCGGATGACGACCATGCGCGCAGGCACCTCGGTCTCGAGGCCCGCCCTGGCATGCTCATACAGCGGCCGTCCATCGACCTTGATGGCGCTGTACCGCGGTGGAATCTGCACGATCTCCCCGATGAACCGAGCTGCCAGCGCCGCCAGATCGGGCAGCGCTGCCGGCACCGGCGCCGACGACAGGACGGCGCCCTCGGCGTCGCCGCTAGCGGTGGTCACGCCGAGCCGGATCGATCCGACGTAGATCTTGTCGCTCGACAGCAGCCACCCCGAGAATTTGGTCGCTTCACCCAGGCAGACCATCAGCAGACCCGAGGCCAGCGGATCGAGCGTCCCACCGTGCCCCGCCTTGAGGGCGGTGTAGAGGCGCTTGACGTGCTGGAGTACGGCGTTGGAACTGGGACCAACGGGTTTGTCGATCAGCACCAGGCCGTCGACCCGTCGGCGCGGGGGACGAGCAGCCGCAGTGAGCATTGCCCGAACCCGCTTACTCGGGGTCGCCGGGATCCGACGCGACCGCTTCGTCGATCAGCGACGACAGGCGCATTCCCCGTTCCACGGATTCGTCGAAGGCAAAATGCAGTTCAGGAACCGTGCGCGTGAACAACGCCTGCGCCAGCCGGGTGCGAAGAAACCCGGCGCTGCGCACCAGCGCCTGCCGCGTCAACTCCGCTTCACCACTTTGCAGGCAGGTGAAGAAGATCTTCGCGTGCGACTGGTCGGCGCTCAGTTCGATGTCGGTGATCGTCACCATCCCCACCCGGGGGTCCTTGAGCTGGGTACGGATGATCTCCGCGAGCTCGCGCTGGATCTGCCCGGCAAGACGCGAGGCACGCGGCCCCGATCTGGCCATCACCGACAGGCGGCGGAGCCGCGGCGATGACAGTTCATAGCGACCGCGCGACCTCCACCACTTCGTAGCTTTCGATCTGGTCGCCCACCTGCAGGTCGTCGAAGTTCTTCACCGACAAGCCGCACTCGAAACCGGCCTTGACCTCGCGCACGTCGTCCTTGAAGCGTTTGAGCGAATCGAGTTCGCCAGTGAAGATCACGACGTTGCTGCGCAGCAACCGGATCAGCGAGTTGCGGCGAACCAGTCCTTCGAGGACGTAGCAACCCGCCACGGTGCCGATCTTGGAAATCTTGAAGACCTGACGGATGTCGACCAGGCCGGTGATCTGTTCCTTGCGCTCCGGCGACAGCATGCCGGACAAGGCGAGCTTCACTTCGTCGACCGCGTCGTAGATGACGTTGTAGTAGCGGAGATCAATGCCATGAGCGGCAACGAGCTTCTTGGCGGTGGCGTCGGCACGCGTGTTGAAGCCGATCACCACGGCGTTCGACGCAAGCGCGAGGTTGATGTCGGATTCGGTGATGGCACCCACACCGCTGTGCACGATGTTGACCCGCACTTCGGCCGTGGACAGCTTCTCGAGCGCGTGAGCCAGCGCCTCGTACGAACCCTGGACATCGGCCTTGATGATGAGCGCGAGCGACTTGTTGCCCGCGGCGAACTGGTCGAACATGTTGTCGAGTTTGATCGCCTGCTGTTTGGCGAGCTTGACGTCGCGATACTTCCCTTGGCGGAACAAGGCGATCTCGCGTGCCTTGCGCTCGTCCGCGACCACCACGACTTCCTCACCCGCGAGCGGAATTTCGGAAAGCCCCAGCACCTCGACCGGGATGGACGGCCCCGCTTCCTGGATGGTGTGGCCTGCTTCGTCCAGCAAGGCCCGCACCCGACCGAACACCGCGCCGGCCAGAACCATGTCGCCACGCTTCAGAGTACCGGCCTGGATCAGGATGCTGGCTACCGGCCCTCTGCCCTTGTCGAGGCGCGATTCAATCACGATTCCTCTGGCGGGAACGTCCTTGGCAGCCTTCAGCTCGAGCACCTCGGCCTGCAGCAGTACGCTTTCGAGAAGCTGGTCGATGCCTTGTCCATCCTTGGCGGAGACCTCGACGAACATGGTGTCGCCACCCCAGTCGTCTGGCACGACGCCCTGGGCAACCAGCTCCTGCCGAACCCGTTCAGGATTGGCTTCGGGCTTGTCGATCTTGTTCACAGCTACCACAACCGGCACCTTCGCCGCCTTTGCATGGTTGATGGCTTCGATGGTCTGCGGCATCACGCCGTCGTCCGCGGCAACCACGAGAATCACGATGTCGGTGACCCGGGCGCCCCGCGCACGCATAGCCGTGAAGGCTTCGTGACCGGGCGTATCGAGGAAGGTGACCGACCCTCTGGGCGTCTCGACGTGGTAGGCACCGATGTGCTGGGTGATACCACCCGCCTCGCCGCTGGCCACCCGCGTACGGCGGATATAGTCGAGCAGCGAGGTCTTGCCATGGTCGACGTGACCCATCACGGTGACCACGGGCGCCCGATGCTCTTCGTTGGCGTCACGGCGCGGTTCGGTTTCGCTGAGATAGGACTCCGGATCGTCGAGCTTCGACCGCTTCGCGACGTGGCCCATCTCCTCGACCAGGAGGATAGCGGTGTCCTGATCGATGACCTGGTTGATCGTCACCATGCTGCCCATCTTCATGAGGGCCTTGATGACCTCCGCCGCCTTCACCGACATCTTCTGCGCCAGCGTGGCGACGGTGATGGTCTCGGGGACCAGGACTTCCTTGATCATCGGTTCGGTCGGCAGCGAGAACTGGTGTTGCGAACCGGAATCGCCGCCGTGCCCGGACTTGCCGTGGCCCTTGCGTGCGCGCCAGCCGTCCGACGTGCGGCCGACATCGCCGCGGGACTTGAGGCCTGTGCGACGGCGCGCATTGTCGTCTTTCCAGGAGGACTCGCGTCCGCCCGCCGGTTTCTTGACGGTCTTCTTCGAAGGATCCGCGGGCTTGACGACCGGCCGATGAAGCGTACCTTCACTGGCGCCAGCGACAGCAGCCTTGGGCTTCGCGTCTGCAACCGGCGCGGGCGCGACGACCGCAACCGCGACCGCGGCTGTGGGCGCACCGGTAGCGGCCGTCGCGGAGACGGCGGCCTCTGCGCCGTCTCTGCGCTTGCGCAAACGCTCCTGATTAGATTTGACGTCGGCCGCCTGGCGCTCCATGAGAGCAGCCTGCTTTCGAGCCTCCTCTTCGCGCAATGCCATCTGGGCGGCATCGACCGTCGAAACCGGGCGCGCCGGCATCGGAGCAGACGTCGGCACAGTGACCGGCACCACCACGGGCGGCGCCACCACTACAGGTTCGGGAACCGCTTCCACCACCGGCTCGGGTACCGGCACGGGCATTGGCATTGGCATTGGCGCCGGTTCCACCACCAGCGGTTCAACGGGTGCAACCAATGGCGCCGCAACAGCTTCGGCTTCCGGGCCGAGCGCAGGATCACGCTTGACGAACACGCGCTTCTTCCGGACCTCGACCTGGATGGTGCGGGAACGCCCGGCGCCATCGGCCTGCTTGATCTCCGTGGTCTGGCGCCGGGTCAGTGTCACCTTCTTCTTGATCTCGGTGGCGCCATGTACCCGATGCAGATAATCGAGCAACTGAGCCTTGTCCTGCTCGGTGAGATTGTCTTCGCCCCGACCCTTGTCCACCCCGGCGGCCTTGAGCTGTTCGAGCAGCCGTACCGGTTCCAGCTTGAGTTCGGTGGCGAACTGCGCGACGGTCATATGCGACATGGCGGGAAAACTCCGGAAAAGGTCAAGCGAACCAGGGTGCGCGGGCGGTCATGATGAGCTGCTTGGCGCGCTCGACATCCATCCCCGTCATCTCGGTCAAGTCATCGACCGCCAGATCGGCAAGGTCGTCCTGGGTACGTACGCCCTTGGCGGCGAGGGCTCTCGCGGTGTGGTCGTCCATGCCATCGAGCGAAAGCAGATCCTGGGCGACGCTTTCGACCTGTTCCTCGCTCGCGATCTCCTGGTTGAGCAGCGCGTTACGCGCGCGGCTACGCAGTTCGTTGACTGTGTCTTCGTCGAATGCCTCGATCTCCAACATCTCGTTCAGCGGAACGTAGGCAACCTCTTCGAGGCTGTTGAATCCCTCCTGCACGAGGATCTCGGCAACCTCTTCGTCGACATCGAGCTTCTCGATGAACAATGCCTTCACGCTCTCGATCTCGGTCTGGTGTTTCTCGGTCGACTCGGTCTCGGTCATCATGTTGAGCTGCCAGCCCGACAACTCGCTCGCGAGCCGTACGTTCTGACCGCTGCGGCCGATCGCCTGCGCGAGATTGTCTTCCTCGACGACGATGTCCATGCTGTGCGCTTCTTCGTCGACGACGATGCTGCTCACCTCCGCAGGCATCAAGGCGTTGATCACGAACTGCGCCGGATCCTGCGACCAAAGGACGATATCCACACGCTCGCCCGCGAGTTCCTGCGTGACGGCCTGAACGCGGGAGCCGCGCATGCCGACACACGTCCCGATCGGGTCGATGCGCTGATCGTTGGACTTCACCGCGATCTTCGCGCGCGATCCAGGATCGCGGGCCGCTGCCTTGATCTCGAGGAGCCCTTCTTCGATCTCCGGCACCTCGAGTTCGAACAACTTGACCAGCAACTCCGGCGCGATGCGGGAAAGGATGAGTTGGGGCCCGCGCGCGCCGCGATCGATCTTGAGCAGGTAAGCCCGGACACGATCGCCGACGCGCAGGTTCTCCTTGGGAATCATCTGTTCACGCGGCAGGATGGCTTCGAGGCGACCGGATTCGATGATAGCGTTGCCACGTTCCATGCGCTTGATCGCACCGGTGATCAGGTGTTCCTTGCGTTCGAGGAAGTCGTTGAGGATCTGCTCCCGCTCGGCATCGCGGATCTTCTGCAAGATCACCTGTTTGGCGGTCTGCGCGCCGATACGGCCGAATTCAACCGCTTCGAGCGGCTCTTCGACGAAATCGCCTAGCTTCAAGTGCGGTTGATCGTTCTGCACCTCTTCGATCAGCATATGGATGCCGGAATCGGTGAATTCCTCCTCGGGCACCAGCAACCAGCGCCGGAAGGCGGAATAGTCGCCCGACTCGCGGTCGATCTCGACGCGCACGTCGGACTCTTCCTTGAAGCGCTTCTTGGTTGCGGAGGCGAGCGCTACTTCGAGCGCACCGAACACCGTGTCCTTGTCGACGTTCTTTTCCCTGGCAAGCGCGTCCACCAGTAACAGTATCTCTCTGCTCATCCGAACCTCCCGTTCAAAGCGCCGGCACCAGGCGGGCCTTGTCGATATCGCCGATACTCAACGACATCATCGTGCCGTCGACCTCCAATACCAACCGGTTGGTCTCCAGACCGCGAAGAATTCCGGTGAAACGCTTCCTGCCGTTGAGCGGAACACGTAACGCAATCGCCGCTCTGGCGCCCAGAAACCGCTCGAAATCCTGTGCAGTCCGCAGCGGCCTGTCCAGGCCCGGCGAAGACACCTCCAACCGATCGTAGTCAACCGCTTCGACCTCGAACACGCGCCCGAGCAAATGGCTCACGGCGGCACAATCGTCGATGGTGATGCCGTCCGCCTTGTCCATGAAGACTCTCAACACGCGCGGCCGCCCCAACATCTCGAGATCAACCAACTCGTAGCCTTGCTGCGACAGCGTCGTTCGAACGAGGTTTTCTAGGTCCATTGAAGTCTGGCTGAAATAAAAAATGGGCCGCAGCCCATTTCATGTAACACGACGAAAATGATATCAAATCAGTGCCATAAAAGGAATCCTAAACCGTGCCAATCGCCGATGTGGTGGCACTCAATCACCCCTCCCCGACACCTGCTCCAACAACGTCATCTCGACACGTCCACAAAACCGCCGGCCGCCGCCGCGCTGGCCTCCTGGGGGAACCGTGCCCGCCGCCAGGTCGCCTGAATTCAGTGACACGACATCAACATCCGACGATCGAGCGTGACACCACCCGAGGAGCCGACCTGTCTAACACCTGACATCGCCGGGGGGCGATGCCAGGCGCCGCGCTTCGGTGGGCTACCCTGGGGTGGTGACACTGATTTGTAGGTAAAGCGTCTCCCGCCTTCCGGAACGGAAGGCGGGAGACTTCAGGAGGGAGCCTTGCGGTGACCTACTTTCGCAC
>JANMWG010000541.1:0-4052 GCA_031393885.1 Betaproteobacteria bacterium
CGTGGTTTCGATCGTTGCCACATCGGCGCCGACCAGCAATTGCAGCTCGTTTGCCAGGTCGTCTCGCAACGCCCGCTCGTCGCGCGCATCGCTCACCGCCCAGCGGATCCGCCCGCCAACGTGCACGGCATTCGCGAACGGACACAGGTTGAGACCGATGACCGCCTTCTCGAGCCAGCGCCGGGTCTCGTCGACGACGACATCCGTTGCCAAATCTGCGGAGACGATCACGGCTCGCTCAGAACTGCTCGCCCGCGGTGAGATAACGCCACTGCCCCTGCGGCAGATCGCCGAGCTTCACCTTGCCGATGCGGATGCGCTTCAGGCCGGTCACGTCCAGTCCCACCAGCTCGCACATGCGGCGGATTTGCCGCTTGCGGCCTTCGCGCAGCACGAAGCGCAACTGATCCTGGTTGAGCCAGCCCACCTGCGCGCGGCGCAATTGCACGCCATCGAGATGCAGGCCGTGATTGAGCAGCGCCATCCCGCCGGGCTTGAGCTTGCCGGTCACACGCACCAGGTATTCCTTCTCGACGTCGGAATCGTCGCCCACGAGTTGCCGCGCGACGCGGCCGTCCTGCGTGAGTACCAATAACCCGGTCGAGTCGATGTCGAGCCGCCCGGCGGGAGCGAGGCCCATCAGGTCGGCGGGACTGAAGCTCACCGGATGCTGATCGGCCTTCCAGCGCGTTGCCGCCTTGATCAGCGTCACTGCCGGCGTGTGGCCTTCTTCGGCTTGCGCCGAGACGAAGCCGACCGGCTTGTTCAGGATGATGGTGACGCGGGCGCGCTGATGGTTTTGCGCGGCGGGCGCCAGCGTAATGCGCTGGTTCGGAAAGATCTTCGTGCCCAGCTCGGTGACGGGCTGCCCGTCAACCAGCACCCAGCCGCGCTCGATGTAGCCGTCGGCTTCGCGCCGCGAGCACAGGCCCTGCTCCGACATGAGTTTCGAGATGCGGACTTTTTCCATCGGTGACAAATCGCCAGTCATCTGCGGGATCGTTCCGCCTTGAAGTCGAATGGCGGGGCCCAGTCGAGCGTGCCCATCAGCTCGACAAGGGATCTTCTGCCTCGACGCGCAACCAATTGTTGCAGCGCGAGTGTGACGGCCGCACTCCGGGTGAGTTCGCCGCTGAGTTCGAAGGCACGCTCGACCAGTGCTGAATCGAGTGAGAGGCTGGTGGCCATGCGCATGTCCAAATCCGTGGATGGGGCAGGCTACACAAGGGCTTTTCGGTTCGCAACCTACGCGGCGATCGGAGTTGACGAATTCGAAGGGCAAGTCGATGACAGCCACGATTCCGGGTCGTGATATCCCACTTGCCGGCGCATCCGGGTGCCCTGATTCCTCGCGGCGCAAGCCGCCATGGGCCACGAGCCAAGCGCTTGCCAATTGTTGTCACTTCTGACAACGTGCGCCACAGGAGGTCAGGGTGACAAGAACAACTCGGGCAATTTCCTGGGTCAGTGCAGCCCGTAAGGAATTCTCCGGGTGGTGTATGCGGCGCAGATTGGCGCGGAGCTGTGGGTCGTGCACGCGTTCCAGAAGAAATCGACCCAGGGGATCAAGACCCCGAAGCACGAGATCGATCTGATCGCGGCGCGGGTGAAATGGCTGAAGGAGATGTTGCGATGAAACCGGAACCGCTTGAAGTGATCCGCGGCAGCGGCAATGTCTACCGCGACCTCGGCCAAGTCGATGCCGACGTGAAGCAGTTCAAGGCGCTGCTGGCGGCCGAGATCATCAAGCAGCTCGACCATGACGGCCTGACGGTGCGCGCGGCCCATGCCCGCACCGGCATCGCCGCAGCCGACTTCTCCCGCATTCGTAATGCCGACCTGAACCGCTTCACCCTGGATCGCCTGGTCGGCATCATCAACCGCCTCGGCTCCCGTGTTGAAGTGAAGCTCAAGGTCAAGCCCACGCCCCGCGGGGCACACGACGCGATGGCGTAGCGCCATCGCGTCGGTGCGTTGCCGGAAAGCTCTACGCTGGCGGGCAGGCAGGTGCCTGGATTCGGCCGGTAATTAAGCTAGCAATAATAACTTGAACACATTGAACATCGGGCCGACGATAGGTGGATGGATCAAACCCCTCTGGTCGAAGCCAAGTTCAAGGCTCTGTCGCATCGCCTAGACGAGGCGACGCTGCGATTGTGGGCGGCGGCGGAGGCACGCAGTCTTGGGCGCGGCGGCGTCAGCGTGGTGGCCAAAGCTACCGGGCTGTCGCGCACGACCGTATACGCCGGCCTGACCGAGATCGAGTCTGCCGTCAAGGCAAAAGGCAAGGGCCCGAGCAAGGCGGCCGCGCGGCCCGTGGCAACGCCTGCTGCACACAAGCGCATTCGCGCGCCGGGCGGTGGGCGCAAGCGATTGGTGGACACCGACGCGAGCTTGCTGGCCGATCTTGACGCGCTGGCCGAGCCTACCAGCAGGGGCGATCCGATGTCCCCGTTGCGCTGGACATGCAAGAGCACGACAAGGCTGGCCGCCGAGCTTGCTCGGAGCGGTCATCGGGTGAGCCAGCGCACGGTTTGCGACCTCCTGGCCCAACTGAATTACAGCCTTCAGTCGGTCCGCAAGACGCGCGAAGGCGGCCAGCATCCGGACCGTGACGCGCAGTTCCAATACATTGCCGCGATGGTGGCGAAGTTCCAGCGCCAGCACCAGCCGGTGATCTCTGTGGACACCAAGAAGAAGGAACTCATAGGAGACTTCAAGAACGCCGGGCGCGAGTGGCGGCCACAGGGACAACCCGAGCAGGTTCGGGTGCACGACTTCATCGACGACGAATTGGGCAAGGTCGCGCCCTACGGGGTCTACGACGTGACGGCCAACGTTGGCTGGGTCAGCGTGGGGATCGACCACGATACGGCAGAGTTCGCCGTGCAAAGCATCCGCCGCTGGTGGCTCGAGATGGGACGGCCCATGTACAAGCAGGCCAAGCGGCTGCTCATTACCGCTGACTGTGGCGGCAGCAACGGCTATCGGGTACGTTTGTGGAGGCTGCAGCTGCAGCGCCTGGCCGATGAACTCGGCCTGGAGGTCCAGGTGTGTCACTTTCCGCCGGGCACCAGCAAATGGAACAAGATTGAGCACCGGATGTTCTGCCACATCACCAACAACTGGCGCGGCCGGCCTGTGCTGAGCCGGCAGGTGGTGGTCAATTTGATCGGCAGCGTTACCACCGACCAAGGCCTGCGAGTGAAAGCCGCGCTGGACGAGAGCACCTACGAAGCCGCCATCAAAGTCAGCGATGCCGATCTCGCAAGCATCAACCTCAAGCGCGACGAATTCCATGGCGAGTGGAACTATCGTGTCAGGCCCAGAGTGAACAAGACCATCAGCTAAATGTTCAAGTTATTTTTGCTAGATTCCTAAGCGGGCGACGACGGCAGGACGCTAGGCCCGGACTGGCGAAAATGTACCGCGTACCGCCAGGCCGGGCCTGGTGGCTTGCCGTTGGCGCTCCGCTCGAGTGCCGGGTTGGGCACGGACAGCATTGATGGCTCGATGGTGGAAAGCGAGGCTGCGCATGCACGAAGAATACTGCGACTGCACGCCGCGAGAAACACCAACCCCGCACGGTGCCGGGGTGATGGTCGAGGTGGCTGGATGGTCGTGCCGCGAACATGCCTGAGCGGTGACGGCTCGATGGCCGCGAACGCGACACCGGCAACCCGCGCCAGGTCGAACACGCGACGAGCGGCGCGAAGAGAACTGAAGCGGTGGCGTGCTGCGGAAACGCGCCTCGGACGGACGCCGCCGATCTCGTGAAACGAAGCGATAGAGCCTACCGGCCAAGCGCTTCAGCTCTCGTGCGGCGTGACGCCCAACGTAATGTCGGACTCAATAGACGCAGAGCTTTGCGTCTATTGACGCCTAACTCCGGACAAATGTACTGGTTATCAACATGGGGTATCCCTTTAGCTCCACGAACGAAAATTCCGTGCAAATACTCGGAATACACGCCGCAGGAACGCGAGGAGATCGCCTGACAGGATTTCTGCCGCAAAGAGAGTCGCGGCGAGGGCCACAATATCGAGCGGCCA
>JANMWG010000457.1:0-2188 GCA_031393885.1 Betaproteobacteria bacterium
GACCGTGAACTCGCCGTAGTGAAAGATGCTGGCCGCGAGCACCGCATCGGCGCCGCCGATGCGGATGCCGTCGCACAAGTGCTCGAGCGTGCCGACCCCGCCCGAGGCAATCACCGGCACGCTGACGGCATCGCTGACCGCACGGGTCAGTGCCAGGTCGAAGCCGATTTTCGTGCCGTCACGGTCCATGCTCGTCAACAAGATTTCGCCAGCGCCGTGCTCGGTCATCTGGCGTGCCCAGGCCACCGCGTCGAGGCCGGTGTTGTTGCGGCCACCATGCGAGTAGACATCCCAACCCGAGCCGTTCGCGCACGCCTTCGCATTGGCATTTGGATCGACGCGACATTTCGCATTGGCATCCGATTCGACGCGACGTTTCGCGTTGGCATCGGAATCGACGCGACGTTTCGCGTCGATGGCCACCACGATGCACTGCGCCCCGTACTTGCGCGACGCGTCGCGGATGACCTGCGGGTTCGCGATGGCCGCCGAGTTGAAGCTGACCTTGTCGGCGCCGGCATTGAGCAGGCGGCGCACGTCTTCCACGCTGCGCACGCCGCCGCCGACTGTCAGCGGTATGAACACCTGCGAGGCCACCGCCTCGATGATGTGCAGGATCAGGTCGCGCCCGTCGCTGGTGGCGGTGATGTCGAGGAAGGTGAGTTCGTCGGCGCCCTGTTCGTTGTAGCGCGCGGCGATCTCGACCGGGTCGCCGGCATCGCGCAGCGCAACGAAGTTGACACCTTTGACGACGCGCCCACCGGTCACGTCAAGGCAGGGAATGATGCGTTTCGCGAGCATGGGGTGGGCGTGGTGAAGAGCATCGAACTATAGCCATCGCGGCCTCTGGCATGGCGGCGGGAATAGACTGGAGCCGCGCTGCGTATACCGGAGCGCCACCCACCCAAGGAGATCACGATGATGAGACTTGCCCCTTTGCTGGCCGGATGCCTGCTCGCTGCCGCCGTTGCCCTGCCCGCCACTGCCCATGAGACGGTGTACAAGGCGACCCTCAACGGGGCGTCTGAGGCGCCGCCGAATGTCTCACCAGGCTTTGGCACAGCCACCGTGACCTTCGATTTTGACGCCGTCACGATGCGGGTCGAAACCAGCTTCAGTGGCCTGCTGGGGAACACCACCGCATCGCACATCCACTGCTGCACCGCCGTGCCCGGAACAGGTACCGCGGGTGTCGCCACGACCACGCCGACCTTTCCGGGGTTCCCGCTGGGCGTGACCTCGGGAAGCTACGACCACACCTTCGATATGTCGTTGGCCAGCAGCTACAACCCGGCCTTCATCACCAGCCACGGCGGGACGATCAGCTCGGCGATGAACGCCTTGATCTTCGGGCTGGACGCCGGCGAGACCTACCTGAACATCCACACCAGCGCCTTCCCCGGCGGCGAGATTCGCGGCTTTCTGGTGGCCGTTCCCGAGCCGTCCACGTACGCGTTGATGCTGGCGGGCCTGGGGCTGGCAGGGCTGGCGGCGCGCCGCCGCGCGGCCTGAGGCAAGGGGCCTGGCTACTCGCCCGCAAGCTCGTCGGCGCGGGCCTGGCCCAGCGTGAAATCGAGGTCGCCGGTGTAGATCGCGCGGCCGCAGATCACGCCGGTGATGCCCTGGTCTTCGACCGCGCAAAGCCGCTCGATGTCGGCCAGCCCGCTCAAGCCGCCCGAGGCGATCACCGGGATCGTCAGCGCCTGGGCGAGCTTCACGGTGGCCTCGATGTTGATGCCACTGAGCATGCCGTCGCGGCCGATGTCGGTGTAGATCACGCCCTCGACGCCGTAGTCCTGGAACTTGTGCGCCAGGTCGATCACCTCGTGGCCGGTGAGCTTGCTCCAGCCGTCGGTGGCGACCTTGCCGTCCTTGGCGTCGAGGCCGACGATGATGTGGCCGCCGAAGGCCGAACAGGCGTCGCGCAGGAAGCCCGGGTTCTTCACCGCGGCCGTGCCGATGATGATGAAGCTCAGGCCGTCGTCGAGGTAGCGCTCGATCGTGTCGAGGTCGCGAATGCCGCCACCGAGCTGCACCGGAATCTCCTCGCCGACCTCGGCCAGGATGGCCTTGATCGCGCCCTCGTTGACGGGCTTGCCGGCGAAGGCGCCGTTCAGGTCCACCAGATGCAGGCGCCGCGCGCCGGCATCGACCCAGCGCCGGGCCATGCGCGCCGGGTCTTCGCTGA
>JANMWG010000021.1:0-4355 GCA_031393885.1 Betaproteobacteria bacterium
GCAGGAAGGTCGCCAGGCTGCTGCGCAATGTGCTGCGGCTGATCGCCAAGCAGACCTATCTTCACCGAGAGAATCTGTCAAAGCCACGCAAGCCAGGACCGAAACCCCACAAATACATGACTCAGAAACATTGTTGATGAGGTTCATTCAGGATTAACTTGGGTGGATTGCCTACCGCCTCCGCATCGTCACCATCCCCGCCCCAAACATCGCCACGATTAGCAAAACCCCCTGAACAATATATTGCCAGAAGGTCTCTACACCCATGATCGACAGCCCGTTGCTGATCACTCCAATGAGCAACACTCCAACGAGCGTCCCTACGATATGGAACTGCCCCGGCCTCAGCGTCGAGGCACCAATGAACACCGCCGCAAACGCATTCAACAAATAAGTCTCCCCCACCCCCTGTGGTCGGCCGGCTCCAAGATTTGCAGCGGCGACAATCCCACCCAGCGCGGCACATGCCGCCGAGATGCCCAGCGCCAGCAGCGCATACCGCCGCACAGCAATGCCAGCGAGCTTCGACGCTTCGGCATTGCCACCGATCGCATACAGGTTGCGGCCGGTCTGAGTCTGTTCCAGCAGCACCCAGAGCACGGCCGCCACGCCGGCCATGACGAGCACGGGGTTCTGGATGCCGAAGGTGGAGTGCTGGCCCAGCGCCAGGAAGCTGTCGGGGATGCCGCCCAGCACGGT
The DNA here is from genome assembly GCA_031393885.1 of Betaproteobacteria bacterium. Classification (GTDB taxonomy): domain Bacteria; phylum Pseudomonadota; class Gammaproteobacteria; order Burkholderiales. Next base: position 700 of record JANMWG010000021.1, read on the forward strand.
GCGGGATTCGGAATAGCCGAGGATGGCGCCGGTGATGATCGAGCCCATGGCGAGCGTCTCGATGAAGGCCGAGACGCCGAGATAGCTCACCAGCACGCCGTTGAGCACGCCGATCAGGCCGGCCAGCGCGAGCACGCCGAAGAGCGTGGCCCACAGGTGGGTGTTGTCGCCCTGGTCGACGAGCAGCTTGCACACCACGTAGCCGCCCAGCGTTGCCATCGCGGCAATCGAGAGGTCGAACAGGCCCATCACCAGGCACACGGTGAGGCCGGAGGCGATGATGAGCAGGATCGACGCCTGGTTCAGCACGTTGAGCAGGTTGAGCTGGGTGGCGAACACATCCGGCCGCGCGACGCTGAAGCCTGCAACCAGCAGTACCAGGAACAGGATGGTGCCGTAGCGGGACAACCACAGGATGGGATCGAAGCGCATGCGCGAGTAGCGGGGTCAGGCCGCTTTGGCGCTATCGACGCCGGCGGCGAGGTTGAGGATGGCGTGCTCGGTGGCGTGTGCGCCGATCAACTCGCCGACGACACGGCCGTCGCGGAACACCAGCACGCGATCGCACAGCCGCGGAAACTCTTCGACCTCGGTGGAGGTGAAGACCACCGCGGCGCCGTCGGCGGCGATCTCGCGCAGCAACTGGTAGATCTCGGCCTTGGCGCCGATATCCACCGCGGCGGTGGGCGAGTTGAGCAGATAGATGCGGGCGGCGCGGCCGAGCCAGCGCGCGATGATGGCCTTCTGCTGGTTGCCGCCGGAGAGCGATTCGATGCGCGCCTCGATGCCGACGGACTTCACCCGCAGGCGTGTGGTGGCGTCGGTGACGAGCTTGCGCTCGGCGCCCTTGCGCACGAAGCGCATCACCGGATCGGTGAGCAGGCGCGACAGCGAGGGCAGCGAGACATTCTCGCGCACGGAAAAGCCGGTGAGCGCCGCTTCGGCCAGGCGATTCTTGGGCACCAGCGCCAGGCCTGCGGCGACGGCATCGCGCGGCGAAGCGAAGCGCACCGCTCGCCCATCGACCAGCAGCTCGCCGCCGCGCACCACGACGCGGCCGTAGACGGCATCGAGCGTTTCTTCGGCGCCGCTGCCGGGCAGGCCTGCAAGCCCGAGAATTTCGCCACGCTTGAGGTTGAGCGAGACGCGATCGACACCCGCCGCCTCCAGCGACCGCAGTTCGAGGACGGTTTCGCCGAGCGGTGCACCCGAGCCGCCGTCGCGCGCGCCCGGATCGGCCTCGGCACCGACGATGGCCGCGACCACATCGGCCTGCTTCAGCCCTGCCCGATCGCGACACGACCACACGAGCTGGCCGTCGCGCAGCACGCTGGCGCGGTCGGCGATGGCGAAGACTTCGGCCAGCCGATGGCTCACGTAGATGAACCCGTGGCCTTCCGCGGCGAGGCGGCGCATGTGGCCGAACAGCACCTCCACCTCGTGCGGCAGCAGCGCGGTGGTGGGTTCGTCGAGGATGATCACCTTGGCATTGGTGGCGATGGCCTTGGCGATCGAGACCATCGCGACTTCATCGGGGCGCAGCGAGGCAACGAGCGCGGCCGGATCGATATCTTTCAGGCCTACGCGTTCGAGCAGTTGGGTGGTTCGGCGTCGGACCGCAGGCCAGTCGATGAGCACACCCAAGCGGCGCGGCAGGGATTCGCCCAGCAGCAGGTTCTCTTGCACGGACAGCGACGGCACGAGATTGCCGTGCTGATGCACCACCGCGATGCCGGCGGCCTGCGCTTCGTGCGGATCATGAAAGCTCATCGGCTTGCCGCCGACCTGGATCTCGCCACCGTCGGACGGATAGACCCCGGTGACGATCTTGATGAGGGTGGACTTGCCGGCGCCGTTCTCGCCCAGCAGGGCGTGGATCTCGCCGCGATGCAGATCGAGGCTCACGGCATCAAGCGCCCGCTGCCCCGGGAAATCCTTGGTGATGTTGCGCACCGCCAGCAAGGGAATGCTCGCACCGGCGTTGCCGGCGGCTGCATCGCTTGGCACGGCGAGCGTCATGACTACGAGCTTAAGGATGGTGGCGGCCGCGACGAGGATCGCCGCGACCGCCAACCGCTTACTTCGCGATGACTTCGCCGGAGAACGGCGTGCACTTGCGGAAGTCGGGATCCTGGCCGGCGGCCGGCAGGATGTCTTTGGTGACGAGGCAGGTACGGGTCCAGAGCGCGCGGAACGGGACCTTCTTGCCGTCGATCACGTCGGCCACGACTTCGATGGTTTTTTCGGCGATGGCCTTCTTGGAGTAGGCCACCGACATGACATAGGGCGAATTGCCCTTGCGCATGAGGTCGTACACCGGCTGGATGCCGTCCATGCCCATGACGCGGATCTTGTCGGCCATGCCGGCCTGCTCGATGGCGCGCACGGCGCCGGCAGCGAGCTCGTCCCAGCCGACGATGACACCGTTCACATCCTTGTTGGATTGCAGCAGCGCGGTGAGGCGGTTGAGCGTGTCTTCGACCTGGCCCGGCACCTTGACCTCGATCTCGGTGAGCTTGATGCCCTTGGCGTCGAGCATGGCGGCCTTCACGCCCTGGGTGCGGTCGCGCAGGGTCGGCAGCACGTTCCAGTTGAACAGCACCACGTGGCCCTTGTAGTTGATGGCGCTCTTCATCTCGTTGGCCACCAGCACGCCGTCGACCGCGCCCGATGCGCCGATGTCGGCGGTGATGCCGGGCACGTCGCCCGAGAACGCCGAGACGAACGGCACCTTGGCGTCATTGGCGGCCTTGATGACGGCGCTCATCTGGTTGTTGTCGGAGGCGATGTTGATGATCGCCTGGAACTTGCGGCTGATGAAGTTGATGGCGGCGTTGTTGGTGGCCACCTGGTCGCCCTTGCCGTCGAACACTTCGCAGTTCCAGTTGCGCTTCTTGCAGTCGGCCAGCACCACCTGCGACATCTCGAAGATGGTGGGCGAGTTGTAGTTCACCGCCACCACGCCGACGTTGAGCTTGTCGGTGGACTTTGCCGCCTGTGCACCGCCGGCACCAAACGCGAACGCCACTGCCATCGCAACGGCCAGCGGCTTGACGCTACCGAGAGAAATCCTCATGTGCTGCTCCTCCAGTGATGGTTTTATGGGTATGCCGTGTGGTGCCGCGCAACATGAAACGCGCGGCAACCGCTGTTGTTTTTCGATCCGAAGCGCGGTCGATTCTAGAGAACGGGTATGGGAGCGTCAACGCGATTTGACCGACAACTTTGTTTGACAATCCTGTCCACCGAACCGGAGAATCCGGCGCATTCTTCCGCCCACGCCCATGCCACCAGCCAACACTTCCGTCAGCTATCCCGATCAGGTTGTCGATGCCGTCAACGACGGCATCCTGCGCCGCCGCTATGCCGTCGGCCAGCGCCTCGCCGAAGCCGACCTCACCCAAGAACTGGGGGTGAGCCGCGGCACGGTGCGAGAAGCGCTCAAGAAGCTCTCGGCCGCCGGCGTGGTGCGGCTAGAACCGCATCGCGGCGCCTTCATCCGCGCACTCACCCGCCACGACGCCGTCGAGCTGCTGCTGGTGCTCGAGGTGCTGTGCGGCCTGGCGGCGCGGCTGGCCGCCGACGCCATCGACAACGCCGCGCATCGCAAGCGCTTTCTCGAGGCCACCGAGGCAATCCTGAACTTCCAGAACAGC
>JANMWG010000039.1:0-6519 GCA_031393885.1 Betaproteobacteria bacterium
CCGACCCATCGCACCGGTGCCGAGGCCGAACTGCGCTGGCGCATTGCCGGCGCCACCTCCCTGCGCGCGAACGCGGCTTACGTGCTGCCGCGTTTCGGCGGGGTCGACGCCGACATCCCGCTGGTGCCGCGCTTCACGGCCAGTGCCAGCGTCGAGCATGTTTGGCGCGAGTGGGTGCGCGGATCGGTCTCGGTGCGCCATGTCGGGCGCCGCTTCGACGGCAACGATTTCATCAACGACCGGTTTCCGGCGTTGGAGTCGTACACGGTGTGCGATGCGGTCGTGCGGTTCGAACGCGATGGTGCGCAGGTGTCGTTCGGCGTCAACAATCTGTTCAACGAGGTCTATTCGACCGTCGCCTACAGCGGCACCTACTACCCGATGCCGGCGCGGACGTTCTACGTGGCGCTGCGCTGGCGCCTGTGAGCGTGGGGCGGTCGCCGGCACGGCGCCCAAGCCTGTTGGGTTAGCATCCCATCGGCCTCGTAGCCCGCCGCGACGTGGCGCTATCCGTCATCAGGAGAACAACATGGCAGAGATTCGCATCTTCAACCCGCCCACCCTCGGCACCCCGCTCGGTCCGTATTCACAGATCACGCGGGTCAAGGCGTCGGAATACCTCTTCATCGCCGGCCAGGTCGGTGCCCGCGCCGATGGCGTCATTGCCGATGGCTTCGAGGCGCAGGTCGGGCAGGCGTTCGCCAACACCCTGGCGGCGCTCGAAGCCTGTGGTGCCGGCTGGGGCAACGTGGTGCAGTTCACCAGCTATCTCGTGCATTCGCAGGACATCCCGCTGTTCATGGACTATCGGTTGCGCGAGTTCCCGAAGATGTTCGCCAATGGCGCCTATCCGCCCAATACGCTGCTGATGGTCGATCGGCTGGTCAAGGAATCGCTGCTGTTCGAAGTGCAGACCGTTGCCGCGATCTGAGCGGCATCGTGCATGCTCGTCGATCGCCGGAAGCCACTGCCCCATGAGATTCGCATCGATGATGGTCGGTGGCGCAGCGCGCGTTGCCGTGATCGAGCACGGCGTTCCGGTCAGGCTGCTGCCCGCTGCCGTGCAGGACATCGCGGATGTTGTCGCCATACCGCACCTTGTCGATGCCGCCGGCGAATCGTTCGGCGGTCCGGCGGTCTGCTCCGCACCGGTTCGCCGCCCGCCGCCGCAACATCTTCTGCGTCGGCAAGAACTACCGCGAGCATGCGCATGAGTTCGCGCAGTCCGTGTTCGATTCGAGCGCCGTTTCCGGCGCGGTGCCGGAGACGCCGATCAACTTTTCCAAGGTGCCGGCGTGCGTGATCGGGCCCGGCGACGAGATCGTCTTCGATCCCGCGGTCTCGTTCCACCTGCGCATCACCTGAGGTGTCAGCGATGAAGACCCTGCGCAAGGTGAAGATCGAGGGCTTCAAGTCGATCGAGAAGGCCGAGTTGATGCTCGGTGACCTCAACGTCGTCATCGGCGCCAACGGATCGGGCAAGTCCAACCTCATCGGCGTGTTCAGGCTGCTGGAGCGGGTGCTGTCGCACAACCTGCAGGTGTATGTGGCGTCGGAACCCGATCGATTCCTGCACCACGGCAGGCGCGTGACGCCGGCACTCTCGCTCGACTTTGCGTTCGATCAGAACGCCTATGGCTTTAAGCTCAAGGCCGTGCAGGACACGCTGATATTCGAAACCGAGAGCGTGGAGTACAGCGGCTACTGGAACTACGGCGAACCCCTTGCGGTCGGCCACAAGGAGAGCAAGCTCGAAGCCGCCGCAGAGTCCTACAAGAACAAGATTCCGAGGTTCGTGTTCCCGATCGTCCGCAATCTGGTCGTCTATCACTTCCACGACACGTCGGATTCGTCGCCCGCCAAGCAGACGAGCAACCTGGACGACAACCGCTTCTTCCGCCCCGACGCGGCCAACCTGCCGGCCTACCTGTACTGGCTGCAGGAGAAGCATCCGACGCAGTTCCGCCACATCGAGGAACACGTGCGACTGGTGGCGCCGTTCTTCGAGCGCTTCGTGCTCGCGCCGTCCAGGCTCAACGAAAACAAGATCAAGCTGGAGTGGCGGCAGAGGAGCTCGGATGCCTACTTCGACGCGTACTCGCTGTCGGACGGAACGCTGCGCTTCATCTGCCTGGCCACGCTGCTGCTGCAGCCCACGCCGCCGGCGCTGATCCTTCTCGATGAGCCGGAGCTTGGCCTGCACCCATTCGCCATACGCATCCTGGCCGAGATGCTGGAGGCGGCGGCCAAGCGCGTGCAGGTGCTTCTGGCGACACAGTCGGTGACGCTGCTGAACAACTTCGCGCCGCACGATGTGCTCGTTGCGAGCAATGACGGCTTGAAGACGACGTTCGAGCGCGTGGATGAGGCCAAGCTCGAAGCATGGCTTGCCGAGTTCAGCCTGGGCGAGCTGTGGGAGAAGAATGTCCTGGGGGGCCGCCCGTGACGCGGCTGCTGATGCTGGTGGAAGGCCAGTCTGAAGAGATCTTCGTCAATCGAACGCTCAAGCCTCACTTGGAAGAACGCGGCGTTTATGTGCAGCCGCCGATCGTGTTGTGGACCAAGCGTCACCCGGCCGGCGGCGGGTTCCGGGGTGGCGTGTCGAACTGGAATCAGATCTGCAAAAGTCTGTTGCCCTTGCTGCGCGACCGCGACGCCTGGGTGACGACGCTGCTGGACTTCTATGGTTTGCCGGATGACGTGCCAGGCTGCGCGCAAGCGCGAGGGCCAGGCGACCCGCGCGTGCTGGTCGCAGCGTTGCAGAACGAACTGTCGGCAGCGCTGGGCCACCCGCGGTTCATCCCGTTCCTGGCCTTGCATGAGTTCGAAGCCTGGGTGTTCTGCGGTGCCGATACGGTTGCGGCCCACTTCGATCGTGCGCCGCTGGCCGACAAGGTGCGGCAGGCGGTTGCGCAGGCGGGCGGGGCCGAACTGATCAACCAGGGCCAGGATACGCACCCGAAGGCGCGCTTGAAAGCACTGGTGCCGGCTTACAAGGAAACGTCGGACGGGTCGACGATGCTCGGGAAGATCGGCATTCCCACGATCCAGGCCGCTTGCCCCCACTTCTCAGGGTGGCTGACGCGCCTGGAGGCCCTGGCAGGCGCTGCGTAGTGGTCGAAGCCACTGAGCTTGCCGACGTTTCGTTCGCTCCTGGCGAGCGGATCACGCACCACGAGTTCGGGCAAGGCGTTGTCGTCGATCGGTCGCATGACGGCTACCATCGGGCCTTCTTCAGCATCGGCGAGCGCCGCGTGCCGCTGGCATCCGTGCGCCGACAGCGCTCGCGAACCGAGCGGGTGCTGTGCAACGTGGAAGGCACCGCCGAGCGTGCCCGCAAGGCGTGGCTGGCGTTCGAGGCGCATGCCTTGCCGGTGATGGAAAGCGCGTCGGCACTGACCTCCGCGAAGATCGACCTGCTGCCGCACCAGGTGGTGCTGACCCATCGTGTGGCCACGGCATCGCCGCGCCGCTACCTCGTCGCCGATGAGGTCGGCCTGGGCAAAACCATCGAGACCGCACTCATCCTCCGGGAGTTGGCAAGCCGGGGCGAACTCCAGCGGGCGTTGATGGTGGTGCCGGCGGGTTGGTGAACTAACTGGCACCGCGAGCTCAATGAGGTTTTCAACCTCGGGTTCGAAGTGTTCGGCTCCGAAGGCGACATCACCGACCGCAAGACCAACGCGTTTTCGAAGCACGACCGGCTGATCGCCAGAACCGCCACCGGCTGAACACCGTGATGTTCAGGCGGACCAAGGCCGATGCCTGCCAGCCGGACGGGACGCCGCTTTTCGCGCGGCGCTGGGTGCATACCGAGTCGTTCGTGATGGGTTCGGATGAGCGCCTGTTCTACGAACGGCTGCGCGAGTATCTGGAAGACGGTTTCGATCTGGCCCGCCGCCAGGGCAACCAGGGCCGGGCGCTCGGCTTCCTGATGGCGATCTTCCAGAAGATCGCGGCTTCGAGCTTTGCCGCCGTGAGGCGCACGCTGAAGCGCCGCCTGCTCATGCTGACGCTGCACGAGGCGCTGTTGCGCGACCAGGAGCTGGACATCGAAGGGCGTGAGCGCCTGATCGACGAAGCGCGTGAGCTGATCCACGATGAATTTGCGCTGCCACGAGACAGCGTGGGCCGCAGCGAGGTGGACCGCGTTGTCGCCGACCTCAAGTACAGGTTGGTGAAGCGCCTGGACGAAGAAGCGCTGGAGCTGGCGTCCGATCCATATGCCGGCGAGTTCACTGCTGTCCATGCCGAGGAGGCTGCCTCGGCGGTGGTGGAGCTTCATCTACCCGAGGAGCGGCTGCGCATCGGCGACCTGCTGAAGGTGTTCCCGGCGCAACGGGAGACCAAGGCCCAGAAGCTGCTCGACGGCTTGGGCACGTTGTGGCGCCAGAACCCGAGCGAGAAGATCGTCGTGTTCGCGACCTACCTCGGAACCGTGGAGCTGATCGCGCGCGCGGTCGAGCAGGCGTTCCCCGGCCAAGGGGTCGCGGTGCTGCGTGGCGGCGATCACGGAGCCAAGCTGGCTGCGGAGCGCCGCTTCCGCCAGAAGGACGGCCCTCGTGTGCTGGTGTGCACCGCAGCGGGACGGGAGGGCATCAACCTGCAGTTTGCGAGAGTGCTCTTCAACTTCGACCTTCCATGGAATCCGATGGATATCGAGCAGCGCATCGGGCGCATTCATCGTTATGGCCAGCGAGATACCGCGCAGGTTTACAACCTCGTTCTCTCGGACACGATCGAGGGCCGAATCTTCCTCTTGCTGGACGACAAGCTGACCGAGATCGCCCGCGCTGTCGGCAAGGTGGACGACAAGGGCAACGTCGCCGAGGACTTGCGTGCGCAGGTTCTCGGACAGCTATCGGAACGCCTGAACTACGACCGCCTGTACCAGGAGGCGCTGTCGGACCCCGAGCTCGAGCGCACGCAAGTGGAGCTGGAAGCCGCGCTGACGAACTCACGCGAAGCGCGCCAAGTCGTCTTCGATCTGTTCCAGGACCTCGACGGCTTCAGTCTCGACGACTACAAGCCGTTCTCCGACGTGTCATCGAGCCTGGATCGGCTGGTGCGCTTCATGTCTGCGGCGGTGGCGGATCGCCAAAGGAGGCTGCTGAAGGTCAACGAGACCACGTTCGACCTGTTGGCAGCCGATGGCTCGCGCATGGCTCGCTTTACCCTGGACCGCGACGCAGCGGCGAGCGGAGACGACTTGGAGCTGATGGGGCTTGACCACCCGCTTGTGCAGGAAGAGCTGGGCCGCTGGCGCGCCGTGCCACCCGAGGAGATCGGATTCGCCGTCGAAGCCGATGTGAGCGAGCCGGTGCTGTTGTCGCTGTGGATGGTGGAGGCCTCGGCCGGAAACGGCGGGCGTCGAGTGCTGGTGCAGCCGATTGCCGTCAAGCTGGACGGCACGCGCTGCCCGCCCGTCGAGCGCCAGTTCGAGAAATACCTACGTGGGCCGGTTGGCCGCCCCATGCTCTCGTCGGAGGAGCGCTTCGAACTGTTCGATTCCGCGGTAGAACCGACTCTGCAGCGTGAACTTAGGCATAGGGGCACAGCCGACGGCGGTGGGAGCTACTCGGCAGAGTTAATCGGCTACATTGAAATCTCTGCCGCACTTGACGATTGACGGCATCGAGCCTTCAAGGCATCGCGGCTTGGGAGAGGGAGCACGACGTTCACGATCTGGGAAGCAGCGCGTACCGAATCGAGCCCGACGCAGTACCTCACCTTCCAGCGCCGGGACGACACTCATGTACGCGAATGGGAGTACATGGTCGAAACCGGACAGAACTGAAGCCTACGGGCGCTGGAATGGCGGATCTGACCTCTGTGCTTCGAACGCTGGCTGCTTGACACTGTGTAAGCAGCCTCGCCGTCGAGGCGACTGGAAAGGAGTGCGCCAGCAAACTTACCGCAGGCCGCCCCGCTCGATGAATGCCGACATCGGCTTCTCGATGCTGAAACGCCGGTAGGCCGGCGACCGCCGGATCGCTTCCACGAAGGCCGCCGTGGTGGGCCAGTCGGCGGTCGTGGTGCTGAACGGCGCCAGATCGCCACCGCTGCTCGGCTCGAACATCAGCGTGATGCCGGCGAGTTGCGCCGGCGCTTCGCCGGTGCCGGTTCGGCGCAGCAGACCCAGCCTGAAGCCGGTGGCGCAGCCTTCCGACCAGCCGCCGTAGCGATATACGAGGGCATCCGGCGCCGACTCGCCGCTGGTACCTCCGGTCGGCGCCACGCGAATCCAGTCCAGCATCAGGTCGACCATCTGATCCACGGTGAGGGTGTCGAGATCGACATGGCGTTGCCGAAGATGGCCTTCGAGCTGCATGAGCAGGCTCCGCGAGCCGAAACCGCCAGCGTCGGTCGCCGCCGCGGCAATCGGCGCCCGCTGGACGGCAGTTTCCGTGGTTGCGCCCGCCCGCTCGTCCGCGATGGCGGCCGGCGAGACGATCAGGAGCATGGCTAGTGTGGTCGACGTCGACACGATGGCGGAGAGCGGCGCCCGCGTTGGCTGGA
>JANMWG010000056.1:0-5499 GCA_031393885.1 Betaproteobacteria bacterium
GTCGGCAGGCGCGCCATCGCCGCCAGCACGGCAGGCAGCCGCGAGTCCATCTCGGCCGGTGACATGCCGCGGCTGTCACCGGCGATGCCGATCGCATCGAACGGCCCCAGCTCGCGCAGCGTGTCGGCGCTCGGCACCGCAAGGAACAGTGCACAGCGCAGGCCGGCGAAGGCGAGTACCTCCAGTGCATCGGTCGAGCCGGTGAAATCATCGCCGTAGAAGGCGAGCCGCAGGCCGGCATCGGTGCGAGGGGCAGACATGGGCTCAGTGCGCGCCGGGCCGCTCCCAAGCGCACTGGCCCCCGCGGAGGGGGAAGCCGACGCGCAGCGCAGGCTGGGGGTGGGCGTCTCCGTGCGCGCCGGGCCGCTCCCAAGCGCACTGGCCCCCGCCGAGGGGGAAGCCGACGCGCAGCGCAGGCTGGGGGTGGGCGTCAACTCAGATCGCGCTGAAATGGGCGAGCGCTCTGCGCAGCGCCGGATGGGTCTGTGCGTAAGTGGGGAGGCTGATACCCGCAACGGCGGCCTCCCAGCCTTCGCGCAGACTGGATACGCCGGCCGCGATGCCGTCAGGGTGGCCGATGATGCCGCCGCCGGCCAAGTGCATGAGGTCGGTCGAACCCAGCTGTGCATAGAGGTCAGGCGCCTGGCCGGCCCATTGCCCTGACGAGAACACGGGCATTAGCGGGGCGACGCCGGCGAAAGGCGCGAGGCAGGCGCGGGCCGAGCGGATCACCGAGTCGTCGGGCTCCCAAAACTTGCTGCGGATGCCGTTGACGTGAAGATGGTCGACGCCGGCCAGGCGCCACAGCTTCTGGTACGCCTCGAATGCGAAGCCGAGTCCAGGGTGGCGGGTGAACGCGCCCCAGCCGTTGCGGTGGCCATGGATCGGCAGCTGGGCATGGCGGCGAAGGTGGGCCACCCCGGCGAAACCGGCCCAGTTGACGCTGACCATCACGCAGCTGCCGCCCGCGTGCAGCACCGCGTCGTGCCGGCGCAGCATCTCGTCGATCGACCCCGAGATGTTGATCGCGTACATCGGCATGCGCCCGAGGCGATCGGCATGGCGATGCAGCACCGGCATGACCGCCTTAAGTCGCTGGTCGAATGGCGCGTAGGGTGGATCGGCGATCAGTTCGTCGTCCTTGATGAAGTCGATGCCCGCGGTGCACAGGCTGTCTACCAGCTCGGCAGTTTGCAGCGCCGTCAGGCCGATGCTCGGCTTGATGATGGTGCCGATGATCGGACGATCGATGACACCCGCTAACCGGCGCGTACCCTCGACGCCGAAGCCTGGGCCGGCAAAGCCAGCGGCATAGGCCGGTGGCAGATCCAGGTCGAGCAGGCGCAGGCCCGTGACTTCGCCGAGCTCGAACAGGTTGCCGGCGATCGTGGCCAGCAAGCTCGGCAGGTTGATGCCCACGTTGTCGATGGGGAACGCGATCTCGACCTGTGCCCGGTGGAAAACGCCATCGTGGGGACGGCGCTCGACCAAGGCGCTCTGCAGCGCGGGCTCCGAGGCGGGAGGCAGAGGATCGATGCGCACGACGCGGGCGCGTGAGCGCTCTTTCAACTCGTCGGTTTCACCGGGCAGGGACAGGAACGTGCCGCTCGACTGCTCGCCGGCGATGATCTGCGCGGCCTGCTCCGAGGGGACCGAGCTTTCGACGAGATAGCGCGCCGAGAACTCAGCGCGGGTGGTCTGCTGTGACATCGATGGTTGTGAGTTTTTGGTGCCTTGTCAGGCGGCGGACGAGAATGTCGGGACATGCACTGGACCGGGGGCAAGAATAGCTAGCTGGTAGGCTGATATCAAGCAATGTTCCATGCAGTGGCAAGCAACAGCAGCCGTTTGATCCAAATCTCATTCATGTCGCAGCCTTTCTAGTGACGCCCAACGTACCCGCTAACCGGGGACCGCGACGGCGCGCGCCAAGTTGATGAGATGAACCGGCCCGTCCGGTTGAGCGCCGGGTTGGGCGTCAGTGCAATGTAGACGCTGGTAACCGATGCGAATTTCGTTGTTGCTGCCGACCCGCGCCGGCAAGACTTGCGGACGCGTTTCGGCAGCAATTGCCGGTCTCCGACGAGCACCCAAGGCCCTTCATCTCTTCCTTGGGCGTGACCGCGATTTCATGCCGATGAGCGCGCAGTAGCCGACAAGTACGGCGGTTACCCAGCTAAGCGAAGCGAGAATCCACTCATGACCGGGAAAATACCTACGATTTGGTGACAAGGGCACGAGTCCGCTGATGGAAACGATACCGAGAACTATGAAGAGCAATGCTAGCACTGCGCTAGATCGGGGCCGCGCGACGAAGAGTTCTAGCGAAGAGCGGAGAGACATAGTTTCTTCTGCGGCGCGGCCGTAAGACATGACACCCGACGTTCGCCTTCACCCGCCGCCGACGAGCGAAGCGAGGAGGGAACCCGACAGCGCAGCTGTTGGCCGGTGGGGTGCAAGGCGGGGTTGGGCGTCACGTTCAGAGGGCGCCGATGAAATCTTCCGGCGCGACTTCAGCCTGGCGAGAAGGCCGGACAATGTGCCCACTTTCAGTTCTGCGTGCAGTGGAACGACGCACCCATTCGACCCTCTCCTTGACCACGTGACTTCCCTTCTGGCGCACTTTCTCGAAACCAAGTCGTTCCAGAGCGCGAACCGTCTCGGCGCCAGAAACGCGAGGAAACTTAGGCATGCCCAGGAATGGAGAACATCGTCACCAGCGGGTGCCCCTTCGAGGTCATGGGAAACTCTTCAAGATACAGTGCAGTCGCCTCCCGGAGGTTTGCGACTGCTTCTTCGATGGTCTCACCTTGCGTGGTGGTGCCGGTTTCCGGGTTCAAGGCGATGAACCCCCCTTCGCCGGCTGGAGTCAGTACCGCTGTCAGTTCCATGGGATATCTCCGTGCATCAGGACTCGTATCGTGGATTGTCGCCGAAACCAAGGCCCTGCGCCCAACGACCGCGCTGTGCGGCCGGGCGCCGCAGGCGGATGGTCCGAACCAGCGCAATGTTGGGCCGCTCTCGCGGCCCAGCCGGCCTCATTTGCGCCCTGCCCAATAGCCTGGGCGTCTCCGTTGATGCGCAACTGCAACAACCCGCAGTTCGTCAGCGCCGATCTGGTTAAATGATGCTGTACGGAAACCGTCGCATCAGATGTCGGCGCCGGTTACCCCGAAACATGACCCCAGCCATGGGGTTTGCCGTAACAGCGCCAGGCGCACCCGCGCGAGCGCTTCTTCGATGGGGATGAGTTGCACTGCTCCACTCTCGACCTCGGCAATCCTTCGCTCGACCTCTCGAGCCCAGGCCGGAAAGCTTCCGAAAACCGGCCGGTCACCGAGTCGGAAACTCAGGCCGGCTGCACCACGCCCTGTCGTCGCGTGACATTGCGCCCGACGATCAGCGCGACGATCGAGCCAGTAAGCAGGCAGGCGCCCAGGAAGATCAGCCCGGCCTGGAAGCCGCCGACATGGTCCTTGAGCCAGCCCACCATGAAGGGGCCTACGAAGCCGCCGAGATTGCCGACCGAATTGATGAACGCGATACCCCCGGCGGCGGCCACGCCGGTCAGATAGCTGGTGGGCATTGCCCAGAACACGGGTTGCGAGCAGTACATGCCGATGGCGGCAACCGTGAGCGCCGCCATCGCCAGCACAGGAGAATCGATGAACGCGCTGCTCACCATGCCGATCGCGGCCAGCGCCAGCGCGCCCGAGCAGTGGTACACGCGTTCTCCGGTCTTGTCCGAGTGGCGCGACCACAGCACCATGCAGATGGTGGCGATCAGGTAGGGAATCGCCATGATCAGCCCGATGTGGAAGCTGTCGGAGACGCCCATGCCCTTGATGAGTTGCGGCATCCAGAGGCTCAGGCCATAGATGCCGATGGCGAGTGCCGTGTAGACCACCGCGAACAGCAGCACCCTGGGATGGCCGAGCGTCTGCCACAGCGAAAGGTGTTTGGTCTCGGTACGCGATTCAGCCTCCTGCTGCAGCTTGGTGCGCAGATGCGCTTTCTCGGCGTCGGTGAGCCAGCTCGCGTTGTCGGGGCCGTCGATCACCAGGCGCAGACACAGGTACGTCATCAGCATGGTCGGCACGCCCTCGAGGATGAACAGCCAGCGCCAGCCGGGATAGCCCATGAGGCCGTTGGAGTATTTCAGGATCAGTCCGCCGATGGGTGCGGCGATCGTGTTGTTGAGCGGGCTGATGATCAGGAACAGGCCGAAGATGCGGCCGCGGTACTGTGCCGGGAACCAGAGCGTCAGGTAGTAGATCACCCCCGGGAAGAAACCTGCTTCCGCCACGCCGAGCAGAAAGCGGATCACGAAGAAGCTCACGTTGCCGCTGATGAAGCCCATCGCGATCGCGAAGATTCCCCAGGTCAGCATGATGCGCGCGAACCAGAGACGGGCACCCACCTTGGCCAGGATCAGGTTGCTGGGCACCTCGCCGATGAAGTAGCCGACGAAGAACAAGCCCGCGCCCCAGCCGTATACGGTTGCCGTGAACCCCAGCTCGGCATTCATCGTCAGTGCCGCGAGGCCGACGTTGAGGCGGTCGATGATGCAGATCAGATAGGCCACCAGCAGAAAGGGCAGAACCTTCCACGCCATCTTCCGTATCAGCGCTTTTTCTTCCGTTGGAGTCATGTCGCTTCGCTCCCCGTCTGTTTTGTTGTTCGCCGCAAGGCGAGCCCTGAGTCAGTGAAGGTCTGGAGTCGTCGGGCGAGAGATCGATACCCCTCTCGCGCCTACCGAATCCCTTGCACCGGGCCGATCCGCTCGCGCAGACCTTCGATGTCCTTGGGCTCGCCCCGCACGCTGAAGAATGCCCCCTCCGTGTCGGGGCGCTCCTCGAGCACCTCGCAGCAGGCGAACAACTCGCCGCGCAGATTCTGTGCCGACCAGGGCAGGAACAACTCGGCCTTGACCAGGCGCTCGCTAAAAAACGCACGGATCGCCTTGTGCAGCCTGGCAATGTCGTCTTTGTCGACGGCGCTCATCACGATGCACTTTGGGAATTGCGCACACAATGCCTTCGCGCGTTCGGCCTGCGCCCTGGCATCGCCGGCCTGGTCGATCTTGTTGAACACGCGCAAGCTCGGCACCTTGCCCGCCTCGATTTCGTCGATCACCTTTTCGGTCACCTCGATCTGGCGTTCGAATCCGGGGTCACTGGCGTCGATCACGTGCAGCAGCAACGACGCTTCGGCGGCTTCTTCGAGCGTTGACTTGAACGAGGCGACGAGATCGTGCGGCAGGTTCTTGATGAAGCCCACCGTATCGCTCACCAGCACGCGCGGCACGCCCTCGGGCACCAGTGTGCGCACGGTGGTGTCGAGCGTCGCGAACAGCTTGTCGGCAACCAGCACCTCGCTCCCCGTCAGCGCGCGCATCAGGGTGGACTTGCCCGCGTTGGTGTAGCCGATCAGCGCCACGCGCGCCACGCCCTGGCTTTCCTGGCGCCGCGCACGCTGTGTCCGGCGTTCGAGGTCGAG
>JANMWG010000096.1:0-1586 GCA_031393885.1 Betaproteobacteria bacterium
CGTGAACAGGAGTTGCAGCGCCTGATGCGCGGTGACGGGGTCGAGGTTGCCGGTCGGCTCGTCGGCCAGCACCAGACGTGGTCGATGGACCAGCGCACGCGCCAGCGCGACGCGCTGTTGCTCGCCGCCCGAAAGTGCTCCGGGAAGTCCGGCTGCGCGCTCAGCCAGTCCCAATTCATCCAGCATCGCCGCCGCCGCTTCGCGCGCGACCTTTTCGCCCTTGCCCGCCAGCAGCAATGGAACCATGACGTTTTGCAGCGCGCTCAGGTGCGGCAACAGGTGAAAGGCCTGGAACACGAAACCAAGCGAGGCGCGCCTGAACAGCGAGCGCTCGCGCTCGGACAGGCGATCGATACGCCGCCCATCGACCTCGATGGCGCCGGCATCCGGCACATCAAGGCCGGCGATCAGGTTCAGGAGCGTGGATTTGCCGACCCCCGATTCGCCTTGCAGGGCGATGCGCTCCCCGGCAGCGGCGACCAGGTCGATGCCCTTCAGGAGCGGGCGGCCCGGCACGAAGCTGCGCGAAACACCCGACAGCCTGAGCGCGTGTTCAGGTTGATCCAATGCCGGACTGGTCTGGTTCACTGTGGAATGCCGTAGGCCGATCATGCATTTTAGGCGAGCCGGCTGGCGACGCGACAACAGGGCAGCGCCGCAAAGCAAAACGCCGGTCGTGCGACCGGCGTTTTTGCAGGGCTGGAAACGACTACTTCCGCTTGCGCAGTTTCGACAACGCCGCCAGTTGCGCCGCCATCATCGCGAATTCACCCTGGGCCCTGGCGAGGTCGATATCGCTCTTGGCGTTGGCCATGGCTTCTTCGGCGCGCTTCTTGGCCTCGGTCGCCTTGGCTTCGTCCAGGTCGTGGCCGCGGATCGCGGTGTCGGCGAGCACGGTGACGACGTTCGGTTGAATCTCAAGGATGCCGCCGGCGACGAACACCAACTCTTCGGTATTGTCGGGTTTGACAATACGCACCGCGCCCGGCTTGATGCGGGTGATCAGCGGCGCATGTTTGGGATAGATGCCCAGCTCGCCCGCTTCACCCGGCAGGGCCACGAAGGTGGCCTCGCCGGAGAAGATGGACTCTTCGGCGCTTACTACGTCTACGTGGATGGTGGACATTCGTTTCCTTCAATCTGCCCCTCACCCCGACCCTCTCCCCGCTGGCGGGGCGAGGGGGTGAAGTGAGGCGCTGCGCGCCTGTTATTTGAGGGTCTTGGCTTTCTCGAACACTTCCTCGATCGCGCCGACCATGTAGAACGCCTGCTCGGGCAGGGCATCGCATTCGCCGTCGACGATCATCTTGAAGCCGCGGATGGTATCGGCCAGGGACACGAACTTGCCGGGCGAGCCGGTGAACACCTCGGCCACATGGAAGGGCTGCGACAGGAAGCGCTGGATCTTGCGCGCCCGCGTGACCGCCAGCTTGTCTTCGGGCGAGAGCTCGTCCATGCCCAGGATGGCGATGATGTCGCGCAGTTCCTTGTAGCGCTGCAAGGTGGCCTGCACGCGGCGCGCGACTTCGTAGTGCTCTTCGCCGATCACGTTCGGATCCATCTGGCGCGAGGTCGAGTCCAGCGGG
>JANMWG010000126.1:0-2625 GCA_031393885.1 Betaproteobacteria bacterium
GCTGTTCGAGCTGCCATTCACGCCCGGCGCGAATATGCAAAGAACGACAAGTTCTAACCCGTATATGGCCATCCCCGGAATAAGCCTGCTAACCTTTTTGCTGATTCGCGATGAACTTCAGCCACTACGCCTCCAGATGACTGCAACAACCACAAGGCTGGCCCACAACAACGCAACCCCGCCATCGACGCTCAGCTAGGTTTCCCTCATCCCCAGCCTTTCTCCCGGAGGGAGAAGGGCGCTGGAGACATCCCTCTCCCCTCGGGAGAGGGACCGAGGGTGAGGGACGCTGAGCAATGTCGCTGATCAGGATCTTTTTTGTTCCACGACCCACCCACCAAAGGAGCAGGCCATGACCACGACCACCAACGAAACGCCGGTCGACAACGGCGTCAATGTCGCCGCGCTACTGGGCGCGCGTGAAGCGCTGGCCAAGGCCCCCGAGGCCGCCCAGTTCAAATGGCGCGCGTCGGTCACCTGGATTGGCGGCACCTTCAGCCGCACCACCGTGAATGGCTATTACGGTCTCGGCGCCGAGCACAAGCACAAGTCCGAATTCAGCTTCGATGCCGACCATCCTGAAGTCTTCGCTTCCGAAGATCGCGGCGCCACGCCGGTCGAACTCGTTCTCGCGGGTCTCGCGAGCTGCCTCACCGCCGGCGTTGCCGCCGTCGCGCAGGTGCGCAACATCCAGTTGCGCTCGGTCACCGCGACGCTCGAAGCCGGGATGGACATCCGCGGCATCCTCGGTGCCGACAGCGACGTTCGCAACGGCTTCGACGGCGTCAAGGTCACGTACAAGATCGACGCCGACGCCTCGCCCGACGACATCAAGGCGCTGGTCGCGCAGTCGCAGAAGCGCTCGGCCGTCTACGACATTCTCACCAACCCGACCAACGTCACGGTCGAGGTCGCCTGATCGCTCAAGGCTGGCAAGCCGCCGCAATGCGTTCGATGCGAACCACGACCGTCATCATCGGCGCCGGCCAGGCCGGCCTCGCGATGAGCTGGTGGCTCGCCGAGCGGTCGATCGGCCATGTCGTGCTCGAACGCGGCGAGGTGGCCAACTCGTGGCGCACCGAACGGTGGGATTCGTTGCGGCTGCTCACGCCCAACTGGCAGAGCCGGCTCCCCGGCTATCGCTATCGAGGCGATGACCCGGACGGCTTCCGGTCGATGCCAGAGACCATCGCGTTCATCGAACGCTATGCGACGTCGATCGGCGCGCCGGTTCGCACCGGCACCGTGGTCACGGCGGTTCGTCGCGGCGGCGACGGCTACGATGTCGTCACCAATCAGGGCACCTGGCAGTGCGAAACCGTCGTGCTGGCGACCGGCGCCTGCAACATTCCGCAGCTGCCGGCGGTGGCGAAATCGGTGCCGCCCGGCATCGATACCCTGACGCCGATCGACTATCGCAATCCGCAGCAGTTGGCCGACGGTGGCGTGCTCGTTGTCGGTGCATCGGCGTCCGGTACCCAGATCGCCGACGAGCTGCAGCGCTCAGGCCGCAGCGTTACGCTGGCGGTGGGAGAACACGTCAGGGTGCCGCGTATCTATCGGGGGCGCGACATCCAATGGTGGATGGACGCGAGCGGCGTGCTCGACCAACCGTATGACGAAGTCGACGACATCGTCAGGGCCCGCAACGTCGCGTCGCTGCAACTCGCGGGTTATCCCGACCGGCGCATGATCGATCTGAACTCGCTCACCGCGATCGGCGTGAAGCTCGTCGGGCGGCTGGCCGGCATCAACGACGGCAAGGCGCAGTTCTCCGGCTCGCTGCGCAATGTGTGCGCGCTGGCCGATCTGAAGATGCACCGCCTGCTCGACACCATCGACGCGTGGGTGGCAACGCAGGGTGGCGATCTGGCCATCGAGCCGCCCCGGCGTTACGACCCCACCAGCATCGAAGCTTCGCCGCCCTTGCTGCTCGACTTCGCGCGGCGTTCCGTCAAGACGATCATCTGGGCCACCGGATTCCGCCCCGACTTTTCCTGGCTCGACGTACCGGTCGTGGATGCCAAGGGCAACGTGCGCCACGACGGCGGGGTGGTCACCGAATCGCCCGGCCTTTACGTGATGGGCATGCCGTATCTGCGCCGCCGCAATTCCACCTTGATCGACGGCGTCGGCGACGACGCGCGTGACCTGAGCGCACACTTGGCGGCCTACCTCGGCAATCGCCGACAGACAACGCGTGCCGCTGCCCATGCCGTGGGCGTCTGAGCGTCGCCGGTCCGGCGCCGGGCCGGGCCGCGCTATTCGAGCCGAATGTTTGCCTCGATGGCGATCTTGCGCCACTTCGGGCATTCGTCCTTGATGAAGGCCGCGAACTCCGCCGCGGTACTGCCACCGGCTTCGCTGCCC
This sequence comes from Betaproteobacteria bacterium, assembly GCA_031393885.1. GTDB lineage: Bacteria > Pseudomonadota > Gammaproteobacteria > Burkholderiales. The sequence continues at coordinate 2,371 of JANMWG010000126.1, forward strand.
AGACTCGCCAGCCACTCCGAGTATTCCTTGCCCTTGATGATGGGGGTGAGCTCCTGCTGCAACCGGGCGACGATCTCGGGCGGCGTGCCCTTCGGCACGAAGTAGCCGTTCCATGCCGTCTGGGTGAAAGCCGGCAGACCAGCTTCCGCGGCGGTCGGCACGTCCGGGAGCAACGGCTTCCGGTTCGGGCCAGCCACGACCAGGGCGCGCAGCGTCCCGGCTTTGACGTGGGGCAATACGACCGAACCGAATTCG
>JANMWG010000208.1:0-7268 GCA_031393885.1 Betaproteobacteria bacterium
GCTGGTGGACCACGGGCCTGCTCACCTGGTCGGGGCTCAGGGCGCTGATCCTGCCTGCCGTCACGCTCGGCCTGTACCAGATGACCCTGATCATGCGGCTCACGCGCGCCGAGATGCTGGAGGTCCTGCGAAGCGGATGAAGTCCGCGCGCAGGACCTCCAGCATCTCGGCGCGCGTGAGCCGCATGATCAGGGTCATCTGGTACAGGCCGAGCGTGACGGCAGGCAGGATCAGCGCCCTGAGCCCCGACCAGGTGAGCAGGCCCGTGGTCCACCAGCCCAGCGCGACGGTATCCCCGCGGCCGAACGAGGGCAGCCAGCCGAGAGTGACGGCGAACACGACGATCAGCAGGATACCGATCAGGAAGCTGGGCAGAGACACGCCGATGAGCGAAACGATCAGGAAAACCTGGGTGAGCCAGGCGCGCGGACGCAGCGCGGCGTAAACGCCCATGGGGATGCCGAGCCCAAGCGCGAGCAGTGCAGCCGCCAGTGACAGCTCGAGTGTGGCGGGAAGTCGTTCGAGGAACAGGGTGGACACCGGCCGCAGTTGGCGCAGCGACAGGCCGAAGTCGCCATGCAGGGCCCGGCCCACGAAGCGGCCGTATTGAATCCAGGGTGGCTGATCGAGACCGAGGTCTCGGGTCATGCGACTGCGGTCTTCGGGCGTGGCGTCCTGGCCGAGCATGGACACCACCGGGTCGCCGACGAAGCGGAACAGCGCAAACGCGATGAGGCCGACGGCCAGCATCACCAGCACGGCCTGCGCGAGTCGTTGGAGGCAGAAAGCGAGCATGGGACGAAGGTAGGCGGAACCCGGGGTGCAAGGCAGCGATACGCGAGTCGATGGTGCCTAAAGGGCGCCGGGGCGTCAACGCTCGCAGCGGCGCCAATGTGTCGGCGGCAACCAGAATTATTCGGCAGTGCCAATGGCGCCAATGCACGGACCGGACCGACCCGGCCCCACTGTGGTGGCGCAGAACGTCGGTGCACATCGGACCTGCGTGATAGCATCCCTGTCGCTCAATCCGCTGCTTCCGCAACCATGATCGCCCTTACCATCAACGGCGAATCGCGCACGTTCCCCGGGCCGCTGAATGCCGCCGGCCTGATCGACCAGCTCGACCTTGCCGGCCAACGCATCGCCCTCGAACGCAATGGCGAGATCGTGCCGCGCAGCCGTTACGCCGATACCGCGCTCGCCGCCGGCGACGCGCTCGAGATCGTCGTGGCGGTTGGTGGCGGCTGATGACCCCGACGACTCCAGACCGGCATACCGAGGCAACGATGGAACCACTTGTCATCGCCGGCCGCAGCTACCGCTCGCGCCTGCTCGTGGGCACCGGCAAATATCGCGATTTCGACCAGACTCGTGCCGCCATCGAAGCGAGCGGCGCCGAGATCGTCACCGTCGCGATCCGCCGCAGCAACATCGGACAGAACCCGCACGAACCCAACCTGCTCGATGCCATCCCGCCTTCCCGCTATACGATCCTGCCCAACACCGCCGGCTGCTATTCCGCCGACGAGGCGGTTCGCACGCTGCGGCTCGCGCGTGAACTGCTCGATGGACATGACCTGGTCAAGCTCGAGGTGCTGGGCGATCCCGACACCCTTTATCCGAACATCGTCGAAACTCTGAAAGCGGCCGAGACGCTGGTCCACGAAGGCTTCAAGGTGATGGTCTATACGTCCGACGACCCGATCGTAGCCCGACGCCTGGAAGATATCGGCTGTGTCGCCGTCATGCCGCTCGCGTCGCTCATCGGCTCCGGCATGGGCATCCTGAACCCCTGGAATCTCGAGATCATCATCGGCAATGCCAAGGTCCCGGTACTGGTCGATGCCGGTGTCGGCACCGCCTCCGACGCCGCAATCGCCATGGAACTGGGTTGCGACGGCATTCTCATGAACACGGCCATCGCGGCGGCGCGTGATCCGGTCCTGATGGCCTCGGCGATGCGCAAGGCGGTCGAGGCCGGACGGGAGGCGTGGCTGGCGGGACGCATGCCGAAGAAAGCCTACCGCGCAGCACCCAGCTCTCCGCAGCAAGGCATCATCGGCGCGACGGCGCCGCCGAAAGCCACCTGAGCGCCTGCGTTTCGCTGTCGACTTGACCGAATCCCGCCATCGCGCGATTCGCAGCTTCGTGCTGCGGGTCGGCCGCACCTCCAACGCGCAGCGTCGCGCGGTCGACGGGCTGCTGCCCCGCTTCGGCATCCCCTGGACCGGATCACCCATCGACCTCGACATGGCGTTCGGCCGGCCTGCGCCGAAAGTGCTGGAGATCGGATTCGGCATGGGCGAAGGCACCGCAGCGCTGGCGAGCGCCAATCCGCACATCGACTATCTGGGCATCGAAGTCCACACGCCCGGCGTCGGCAACCTCTTGAAGCTGGCGGAAGCTGGCGAACTGACCAATCTGCGCATCATCACGCACGATGCCGTCGAAGTTCTTCAGACCATGCTGCAACCATCGTCGTTGGCAGGTGCTCACATCTTCTTTCCCGACCCCTGGCCCAAGGCACGGCATCACAAACGGCGCCTGATCCAGCCCCCGTTCGTGGCGCTGCTGGCATCGCGCCTTGCCGTCGGCGGCTATGTTCATCTGGCCACCGACTGGGTCGGGTACGCCGATCAGATGCTCGGCGTTCTGACCGCGGAGCCCCTGCTCTCCAACACCTGCGACGGCTTTGCTCCACGCCCCCCGGCGCGTCCGCTGACCAAGTTCGAGGAGCGCGGCCTGAAGCTCGGGCACGAGGTACGGGACCTGGTGTTCCGTCGGCTCTGACGACGCGAACACGGTTTCAGGCCAGAAAACCCTGCAGCAGGTCGTTGAGAAACCGGCGTCCGCGCTCGGTTGGCCACACCCGCAGATGATCCCGCGCGATCAAGCCCTGCCGCTCGGCGGCATCGAGCCGGGACGCGATGACGGTGACCGGCAAGCCGGTGCGTTCGACGAAAGCCGACAGGGCAAAGCCGTCCGTCAGCCTCAGGGCGTTCATCATGAATTCGAAGGGAAGGTCGGCGGCCGACACATCCTGTGTGGTCTGCACGGCATCCCCGGCCAGGGCCTTGTCCATGAAGTCGCGCGGATGGCGTTGCTTCATCTGACGGATGATCCGGTCGCGCAGGCTGACCTTGCCATGGGCGCCGGCGCCGATGCCGAGATAGTCGCCGAACAGCCAGTAGTTGCCATTGTGACGGCAGTTGCGCCCCGGCCGGGCGAACGCCGAGGTTTCGTAATGGCCGAAACCGGCCACGCCGAGCCGGCTCTCGATCGCGATCTGCATGTCGGCGGCGGTGTCGTCGTCGGGCAGCGGTGGCGGATGACGGTGGAACAGCGTGTTGGGCTCGATGGTGAGGTGGTACGCCGAGACGTGCGGTGCACCGGCGGCGATCGCCTGTTCCACGTCGGCCAGCGCCTGGCCGAGGGTCTGTCCGGGCAGGGCATACATCAGGTCGAGGTTGAAGTTATCGAAGCTGGCCCTGGCGATGTCGACGGCACGATGAGCTTCGCGATCGTCGTGTACCCGGCCGATCGCCCGCAGCCGATCCGCGTCGAAGCTCTGGATGCCGATCGACAGGCGGTTAATGCCAAGCGCGCGAAACGCGGCGAACTTGCCGGCTTCGAAGGTGCCCGGATTCGCCTCGAGCGTGACCTCTGCATCGGCCTCGATCGGCAGCAATGCGCGCGCGGACGACAGAAACCGGTCGATCGCGGCCGGCGAAAACAAGCTCGGCGTGCCACCGCCGAAGAACACCGAATGCACCCGGCGCCCCCAGACCAGCGGCAGCGACTGCTCCAGATCCGCGATCAGCGCATCGACATAGCGCCCCTCGGGGATGGCCTCGCGCGACTCATGCGAGTTGAAGTCGCAGTACGGGCACTTGCGGATGCACCAGGGAATGTGGACGTACAGGGAAAGCGGCGGGAGTTGCGCCAGGCGGATCTCGCCGGTCCGCCGCGGGCTTGCCACGACGCTCATCCAGCCCCCGGGGAATCGGCGCCGGGCGACCGCCCGCGTGCAGCACGAACGGCATTGCCGATGAGATTGCCGCTCGCAACCCGCAAGGCGATGAGGCACGCCCATGCATGCGCCCACCAGGCAATGCGTTTCAGGCGTGTATTCGCCATCGGCCTAACCGGCAGGGCCGCCGGCCCCACCAACCTCGTCATCATCGCCCACCCACTCGACCACGAGCTCGTAGGTGACGGCAAGCACCACCGGGCCGACGAAGATGCCGAGCATCCCGAAGGCGAGCAGGCCGCCTATCACCCCGACGAAGATGAGCATCAACGGCAACTTGGCGCCACGCTGGATGAGATAGGGCCGCAGGAAGTTGTCGATGTTGAGGATGAACACCGACCAGATCGCAAGCGCCACCGCCCAGCTCGTTTCGCCGGTGTACCAGAGCCAGATGATTGCCGGCAGCAGGATCGGCAGCGTGCCGATCTGCGACACCGACAGCACGAAAGCGGCGATGGTGAGTACCGCCACGAACGGAATGCCCGAAACCGCCAACCCGATGGCGGCCATGACCGACTGCACCACCGCGGTCACCACGACACCCAGGGCGACACCACGAATGGCGCGGCCGGCCACTTCGAGCGCGCGATCGCCGCGATCACCGCCGAGACGCTCCAGAAACCGGAGCACGCCGTCCCGGGCAGCCTCGCCGTGCTGGTACATGATGGTGACGATGACCAGCGTGAGCAGCGACTGCAGGAGCAGCATGCCCAGGCTGCCCGCCTTGGTGGTGACCCAGCCCAGGGCGCCGCCGACATAGGGCAGGACCTGCGACACGATCGCCTGGCCGCTCGCACTGGTCAGCTCGCGCCAGCCGGTTTCGAGCCGCGGGCCGACATAAGGCAGATGGGTGATCCATGCGGGCAGCGACGGCATCCGCATCGAGGTCACCGATTGTCCGAAGGCGAGGATGTCGTCGAGGTGTTCGGCCAGGGTGCCCACCGCGAGCACCAACGGCACCATGAACGACACCACCAGCAACGAGACCAGCAGCGTGGTTGCAAGCCATCGCCGGCCCCACAGCCGCGCCTGCGCGCGAATCAGCAGCGGCCAGGTGGCGACGACGATCATCGCCGCCCAGATCGCGGCGATGATGAACGGCCGCATGATCCAGAACGATGCCAGGATCATGCCGCCGATCGCCAGCACTGCAAGCGTGGTGCTGGCGAGATCGCGGGACTGTTCCGGCTTCATCGCGCAGCCTCCACTTCGACCCGGTCGACACGGGCATCGGCGAGCAGCGCCACCAGCCGCCGCAGTGCGATGCCGCGATGACTGAAGGCGTTCTTGCGCGCCGGGTCGAGCTCGGCGGCGGTACAACCGAACTCGGGCAGGAAGAAATGCGCGTCGTAGCCGAAACCACCAGTACCTCGCGGCGTGTCGACGATCTCGCCGCGCCAGGTTCCGCCCGCGACCAGGGGTTCGGGGTCGGCCGGGTGGCGCATCAGGACAATCACACAGGCGTAATGCGCGGCGCGATTGGCGAGGCCATGCAGCGAAGCCACCAGCTTGGCGTTGTTGCGACTGTCGGATGCCGGTTGGCCGGCGAAACGGGCAGAGCGCACCCCCGGTAACCCGCCGAGCGCGGCAACGCAGATGCCGGAATCGTCGGCAAGCGCCGGCAATCCGCTGGCTTGGCAGGCATGGCGCGCCTTGGCAAGCGCGTTCTCCACGAAAGTATCGTGGGGTTCGTCGGCGTCGGCTATGCCCAGATCGGCCTGCGAAATGCACTCGATGCCCAGCGGCGCGAGCAACGCGCGAAGCTCGGCGAGCTTGCCCGGATTGCCACTGGCGAGCACGACCCGATTCATGACCTGGACCAATAGCGTGACAGCATCGCCCGCATGAGCGTCAGGTCGCGGCCAGGGCAGCGCGCTGCGCGGCGACCAACTCGCCGATACCCTTACCCGCGAGATCGAGCATGCGAGTCATCTGTTCGCGCGTGAACGGCGCCCCTTCGGCCGTGCCCTGCACCTCGACCAGGCCACCATCGCCGGTCATGACGATGTTCATGTCGGTCTCGCACGAGGAGTCTTCGGCGTAGTCCAGATCGAGCATGACATCGCCCTTGACGACGCCGACCGAGACGGCAGCCACGAAGCTGCGCAGCGGCAAAGCGGCGATCAGCCCGCGAGTCTGGAGCGATGTCATCGCATCGTGGAGCGCCACGAATGCGCCGGTGATGGCCGCCGTGCGGGTGCCGCCGTCGGCCTGGATCACGTCGCAGTCGAGCTGCACCGTACGTTCGCCGAGCTGGTCGAGATCGATCACGGCCCGCAGGCTGCGGCCGATGAGGCGCTGGATTTCCTGGGTGCGGCCGGATTGCTTGCCGCGCGCGGCCTCGCGATCGGACCGGGTGTTGGTGGAACGCGGCAACATGCCGTATTCGGCTGTGACCCACCCCTGCCCACGGCCGCGCAGGAACGGCGGTACCTTCTCTTCGACACTGGCGGTGCAGATGACACGGGTGTCGCCGAACGACACGAGCACCGAGCCTTCGGCATGGCGGGTGAATCCGCGAACGATGGAGACCGGTCGCAACTGATCGGCCTGGCGGCTGCTGGGGCGGGAGGACATTGACTGGAACCTGGAGAAGTGAAGACGCACGCGGCGGGGCACGAGTGGCACCGGTTGCCTGTGCTATCTTCGGGTTGCCCTATTTTCCGGGCATCCCCCCTTCCCTGTAAAGCGCGTCCGCGATGATCTACAGCATGACCGGCTATGCCTCGGCAAGTCGTGATCTGCCCCTCGGCACTGTCAGCCTCGAAGTGCGTTCCGTCAATCATCGATACTTCGACCTCCAGTTCCGCATGCCGGAGGAGTTCCGCGCCTTCGAGCCCGCCATGCGCGAAATGCTCGCGGCGCGGTTGACGCGCGGCAAGCTCGAATGCCGCATCGGCCTGACCCGGGCGCCAACGGCCCCGACGCTGCTCGAACTCGATGATGCCTTGCTCGAGCGGCTCGCGGCGCTGAGCGCCGAAGTCAGAAACCGCATTCCGGAAGCGGCGGCGCTGTCCGTGCACGACGTGTTGCGCTGGCCCGGCATGTTCGGCGGCGACACCCTGCCTCAGGAAGAACTGCGCGAAACCGTGCTGTCGATGCTGGCCGGCGCCATCGAAGACTTCACCGCCACCCGCGGGCGCGAAGGGGCGAAGCTGACCACCATGCTGCTCGAGCGCGTCACCAGCATCGAGGCGCTCGCCACCGCCGTCGCGCCCAAGGTGCCCGCACTGGTCGC
>JANMWG010000220.1:0-30154 GCA_031393885.1 Betaproteobacteria bacterium
CATCCCGGCCATGATGGTGTTGCGCGCCATACCAGTGGCTGCCGCAACCTGCGCTACCCCACCGCGCCCCAGCACCTTCGCCTCGGCGGCAGCGAAGGCCCGCCGCTGGCGTTCATCCAGGCGCTCGCTCATGAGCTTCCAGCGCTGCGCGATCAGCGATTCCGATTGCATGAACACCAGCATAACAAACAGCATTACAATGGTCAAGTTATTGTTTAACTAAACATAACCTAAGCGATGGCACACGGCATCGAGTTGTTGCCGAGCTACTGCTCTCCGCTTCAGATCGTCAGTGACAATCGTTCGCATTCGCGTTACGATTCGTCAAACAACGCGGTCCGGCAGGAGTTTTCGCCGATCGTCGCATCGGGTGTGCCGGCGCCGCACCGAATGGCCATCACTGCCAGAGTACAAAAAAAGTATGAGATCGTTGTCGGGGAATCAATCTGTCGGGGTACACGTGCCGATGTCTGACGTTGCGCTGTCGGCAATGTTGGCTCTCGGCGGTTGTGGCGGTGGCGGTTCGTCGCCAGGTGCGGTCGCGCCAAAGCAGCTGTCCCCGGCCGCCGAACTGGGCGAAAGAATCTTCTGCGACGCCAGTCTGTTGGCATCGGGGGCGATGTCATGCGAGACCTGCCACAGCCCGAACCATGCCCATGCACAGCCCACGACCCTGGCGGTACCGCTCGGTGGTGCCGGCCTCAACGTGCCGGGTTTTCGCAATGCCCCGTCGCTGCGCTACCTGAATCTGACACCGCCGTTCTTCTTCGATCGCGAAGGCACCCCGACCACGGACTACACCTACGACAACATCGGCGGTCCCCGTAACCCCGGATATTCCAGCCAACGCGGACCCTGCCTATTTCGATCTGGGGCTGTGTGGCCCCTTCCGGACCGATCTGGCGAGCCGCACCGACCTGTGTGGTGCATTCAAGGTGCCCACCTTGCGCAACGTCGCCCTGACCGCCCCCTATTTCCACAACGGGCGCTTTGCCACCTAGCGATTGGCGCTGCAGTTCTATGTTCGTCGCGATACCAATCCCGAAGAGTGGTATCCGCTGGGCCCGGGCGGCGTGCCGCGGAAGTTCGACGACCTGCCGGCGCAACACCACGCGAACGTCAACATCACCGATGCGCCCTACCACCGCGTGCCGGGAGATGCGCCAGCGCTGAGCGAGCGCGAGATCGACGATCTGATCGCCTTCCTCGATACGCTGACCGACGGTTTCAGGCCATGAGTGGTCACGCCGGCTTTTCCAACCCCACCCAATTCACGGGAACCTCGCCATGAAACGGTTTTGCTCCGCCTCGATGCTTGCCGGTCTGCTCAGCGCCGCTGCGCCCGGGTTTGCCGAATCCACCGACGAACTCGCGGCCCGGCTCGATGCGATGAGCGCCGAGATCAAGGAACTGAAGGCGGAGCTAGCGCGCGTGAAGGCGCAGCAGGGGGGCGTCGTTGCCGAGGCGCCGGTCGTGCCGGCAACGATCGCGGCACCGGCTTCGGCATCAATCGGCGCCGGCCGGGCAGGCGCCGGTACGCCGACGGTGGCACCGATCGTCTCCCAGGCTTCGGTCGATGCGCCGCGTCCCGGCGCCGCGCCTGGCGTCATGACCATCTCCAGTGCCGGTCAGGACAGCGGCAACGAGCAGCAGACCACGATCTTCGGCTACGGCGAGATCAACTACAACCGCCCGCGCAACAACAGCGCCGACACCCAGCTCGATGTGCGCCGCGCGATCATCGGATTCGGGCACCGCTTCGACGAGAGAACCCGGTTTGCGATGGAGCTCGAGTTCGAGCATGCCGTGACGTCGGCCACTGACAAGGGCGAGGTTGCCGTCGAACAGGTCTACATCGATCACGCGTTCAAGCCGGGGCTGGGGGTGCAGGCGGGATTGTTCCTGCTCCCGGTCGGCTTCCTCAACCGTCGCCACGAGCCCACCGCCTACTACGGCGTGGAACGCAATTTCGTCGAGACGGCGATCATTCCCAGCACCTGGCGCGAGGGCGGCGCATCGCTGCGAGGCGACACCGAGTCCGGTCTGGTGTGGAGCACCGGCATCACCACGGGGTTCGACCTGAGCAAATGGGATGCTGCCGCCACCGGGGGCCGCGAGTCGCCACTTGCCAGTATCCATCAGGAAGGCCAGTTGGCCCGGGCCAAGAACCTGGCCGGCTTCGGTGCGCTGGAGTACATCGGCATTCCGGGGCTGCTGGTCGGCGGGTTCGCGTTCACCCAGAAGGCCGGGCAAGGCCAGGCCGGTTTCACTGCTTCATCCCCGGGCATCACGGTGTGGGATCTCCACGCGCGCTGGACCCCGGGCAAATGGGATCTGTCCGCCATCTATGCGGCGGGCACAATCACCGGGACCGGCGACCTGAATCTGGTCACGATCGGGAATCCGACGCCCATTCCGAAGGCGTTCTTCGGCTGGTATCTGCAGGGCGCCTACACCGTATGGACGCGCGGCGAAAAGTCGCTGTCCCCGTTCGTGCGCTACGAGCGCTACAACACGGCATCGCAATATGCGGCCTTCCCGCCCGGGCTGGGCATCGACCCGGGTCAGACCGAGCGCGTGGTTACCGCCGGGGCTTCGTTCCGCCTGAATCCGAATGTGGTTTTCAAGGCCGACTACCAGAAGTTCGACATCAACCCTACGCGTGACCGCTTCAGCCTGGGTCTCGGCTACGCGTTCTGACCCCTCCCATGCAAGCCAACCGCTTTCTGATCGCCGCCTTGCCGGTCGCCGCCATTGCGGTGGCGGCCGCGCCGGGCGCCTATGCCGTCGAATACCTCAGCGTCGAAGCGGCGCTGAAGTTGATGTTTCCCGATGCCACCGACTTCATGCCGGTCAGTCTGGCGCTCACCATCGAGCAGTTGCGCGACCTCGACGCCCGCATTCGTCCGTCGGGAGGCGCGCGGGTACCCCGCATCATCGAGGTGCGGCGCGATGGCCAGGCGATCGGACGCGTGTACCTAGATGGCGTGATCGGCAAGACCGAACTGATCGATTACGCGACCGCCATCGATGCCGATGGCCGGGTACGCCAGGTGGAGATCCTGACCTATCGCGAATCGCACGGCTACGAGGTCCGCAACCCCCGCTGGCGTCAGCAGTTCGTGGGCAAGGGCGTGGCGACGCCGCCCGCCCTCGGCGACGGGATCGCCAACATCAGCGGCGCCACCTTGTCGTGTCGTCATCTCACCGATGGCGTGCGCCGCCTGCTGATGTTGCACGCGGCCGATTCCGCCGCCCGCACCTGACACGCATGCGTCGCGCCCAGCCCTGGCTCGGTACCTTCGTCGAGATCGACGTCGACACCGACGATACGCAGCTCGCGGGCATCGCGATCGGCAGCGCTTTCGAGCGTATCGGAGCGATCCATGCAGCCATGAGCTATCACTCGCCGGACAGCGACCTGTCGCGGCTCAACCGCGCCGTTGCCGGCGTTGCCGTCCACGTTGGTGCCGACACCTGGACCGTCCTGCGCATGGCCGCAGAGCTTCACGCCAACTCCGATGGGCTGTTCGACTGTGCCATCGCCGGCATGCTGGTGCTTGAAGGACTACTGCCCGCGTCGGGTGGGATCGAACCAGGCAGCGGGACTCAAGCCGGCATCGAACTGCCCGAGCCCGGGGTCGTCCGCAAACACTGCTTGTCGCACCTCGACCTGGGCGGTATCGCGAAAGGCTATGCCGTCGACGCGGCGGTGGCGGTCCTTCAGCGGTTCGGCATCACGTCCGGCTCGGTGAATGCCGGTGGCGACATGCGGGTATTCGGTCCGGTGCCGAGGCCCATTCATGTGCGCGACCCCCGTGAACCGTCCCGTCTGTTGCCGCTGGTCCACCTCCAGGACGCCGCGCTGGCGACGTCGGGCGGCTACTTCGCCGGGCGCGATGCCGGTACCGGGATGTCTGCACTGGTGGACCCTTTCCGGCGACGGTGCGTTGCCATCGACGCGAGCGTCTCCGTTCTGGCGCCGACCTGCATGCTGGCTGATGCACTCACCAAGGTCGTCGCGCTCAGCGGCGACGTGCACCATCCACTACTCTTCGCGCATGGCGCCCAGGCGCTATGGCTCGAGGCTGCAGGTCGCACCACGGCGCCCGCCCGGCCGCTCCGAAGGGCGCCGCCCCCCCTTTGGGGGTAGCGACCGAAGGAAGCTTGGGAGGGGCGACACCTTACACGTCGTCGATGCTGTCCCGCAGGCCGAGGTGTGAAACATCGCCCCAGTCGACCAGCGCCCACATCGAGCCGCCGATGGAAAAGGTGTTGAGGCTGGCATTGAGCAACGTGTAGGTGCGATGGCCATCCAGCGCCAAGCCGGTGGCGTGGCGCCGCAGGCAGTCGAGCACCCCGCCGTGGGTCACCACCAGGATCGTGCCGCCAGCGTGAGGAGCCGCCAGCGCTTCGACCGCCGCCACGACGCGCGTCGAGAACTGCCGCAGGCTCTCGCCCGTTTCGAGCGTGTGCTCCGGGTCCCGCGAGCGGAAGCGGCGCCAGTGGTCGGGGTACAGGTCAGAGGCTTCGTCGCCGGTCAGCCCCTGGAAGATGCCCAGATGTCGCTCGCGCAGACGGGCATCGGGAACCAGCGCATGGCCGGTGTGAGCAGCGATCCTCCGTGCGGTGTCGAGCGTGCGCCCGAGGTCGCTGACGTAGAGCGCCTCGATCGAGTCCGCTGCCAGGCGCACGCCGAGCGCGTCGGCCTGTGACAGCCCGCTCGCATCGAGCGGGCTGTCGAGGTAGCCCTGCATGCGACCGGCGACATTCCACAGCGTTTCGCCATGTCGCACCGCCAGCACGCGGGTTGTGGAAGTCATCGGCCCGCCCTGCGCCCGGCGGGTCGTCTCGCCGTCGGGAGCGAGCCCTGCTTCGATCTGTCGGCGGTCGGACTCATCGCGTTAACCGGTCTGGCATATCAGCCCCTTCAGGTATTCGCTTTCGGGAAACGCGAGCGTGACCGGATGATCCGCGGCGGCGCTCAGGTGATGCAGCACGCGCACCTCGACATCGGCATCGACCGCCGCGCCGGCAACGATCTTCTGGAACAGGTCGCGATGGACGCCGCCGGAGCATGAGAACGTGAACAGGATGCCCCCCGGGCGCAACAGCTTGAAAGCCCAGAGGTTGATGTCCTTGTAGGCGCGCGCGGCCTTCTCGGCATGCGACGCAGTGGGTGCGAACTTGGGCGGATCGAGCACGATGACGTCGAACTGCCGCGCCTGGTCGCGGAACTTGCGCAACTGGGCGAACACGTCGGCTTCGATCAGGTCGACGCGCGCCTCCGGGAGATCGTTGAGGCGCACGTGATGGCGCGCTGCGGCCAGCGCATCGCCGGAACTGTCGATCGCGGTCACGAAAGCCGCGCCACCCGCGAGGGCGTTGAGCGTGAAACCGCCGGTGTAGCAGAAGCAGTCGAGTACTTCACGCGCCGACGAAAGATCGCGCACCAGCGCACGGTTGGCGCGTTGATCGAGGTAGAAACCGGTCTTGTGTCCGCGCGCGATGTCGGCCTCGAACCGCACGCCGTTCTCTTCGATGGCGATCGGCGCCGACGGCGCATCGCCGCTCACCGGTTCGACCCGCGGCGTCAGCCCTTCGAGCATCATCACGTCGGCATCCGAGCGTTCGAACACATGCCGGGCGCCGGTGATGCCGGCCGCGAGCGTCGCGATCTCGTCGCGCCAGCGCCAGGCCCCGGCGCTCGACAACTGCAACACCAGCCAGTCACCGAAGCGGTCGATCACCACCCCGGGCAGGCCGTCGGCTTCGCCATGCACCAGCCGCATCGCGCCCGACGTGGCGGCGGCGTCGGCGAGGTGTGTCCGGCGGGCGAGCGCCTTGCGCAAGCGTCCGGCGAAGAACTCGGTGTCGATGCGTGCGCCTTCGTGGAAGTCCCAGATGCGGGCAGTGATCTGCGATTTCGGGCTGTAGGCACCCCAGCCGAGGAATCCGCCCTGCGATGAGCGAATCTCGACCGTCGCGCCGGATTCGGGCTCACCCTCCACGCGTGCGACCGCGCCGGAGAACACCCAGGGATGGCGCCGCTGGAGCGATTTCTCGCGACCAGGCTTGAGAACGATTCGGGACATGTTGGATACCGGGCTGGACCGCATGATGCCGCGAGAAGCGGAAACGGGTCTCCGTGCAGACGGAGACGAGACTGGAGACGACGCAGCGATGGTCGGCGAGGACCGCACGTTTTACCCCGACGATGGACCGTACTTCGGTCAGGACTTTTTCAGGGCGCGTGGATGCGCAGCGTCGTATACCTTGGACAGATGCTGGAAGTCCAGATGTGTGTAGACCTGCGTGGTCGAGATACTGGCGTGCCCGAGCAGTTCCTGCACCGCGCGCAGGTCGCCGCTCGATTGCAGAAGATGCGATGCGAACGAGTGCCGCAGCACGTGTGGGTGCACGCCCACGGCGAGGCCACGATCAGCCGCGAGTTGCCGCAGGCGCAGCTGGATGGTGCGAGCGCCGATGCGGCCGCCATGCCGATTGAGAAATAGTGCCGGTTCGCCGGGTCGGGCCGTGGTGTTTCGTAGCGGCAACCACGCGACGATCGCGTCGGCCGCCACTCGACCGACCGGAACCACCCGGACCTTCGAGCCCTTGCCAGTGACGCGAACCAGACCGGCTCGAAGGTCGACATCACCCGGATCGAGGGCCACCACTTCGGCCAGCCGCAAGCCGGACGAGTAGATGAGTTCGAAGATCGCCTTGTCGCGCTCGGGTTCGGGCGAACCGGTTTCGCCGTCGAGCAGCCGGGCGGCTTCGTCCGGCGTCAGGCTGGTGGGCAATCGCCTGGGGGAGCGTGGCGGCCGCAGGCCCGCAACCGGATTGGTGCCCAGGCCGCAGTCGCGGACGAGGTAGCCGTAGAATCCGCGCCACGCCGAGAGCTTGCGAGCCAGGCTGCGGCCGCCGAGACCGCCGGCGTGCAGCCGCGCAACGAAGCGGCGGATATCGTGAACAGTGATGCCGCCGAGCGGCGTTCCAACAGCCAGTTGCAGGAAGACGCGCACGTCGCGCGCATAGGCTTCCACGGTGTGCGCCGCCAGACGACGCTCGTCCCGCAGATGCGATACATAGCCATCGAAGGCCGCGATCGATGCTGCCGGCAAGGGTGCGGTCGCCGCGTCGACGGACTCGCTACCTGACATCAGTCGAGAAACCTGGCAAGGGTGTGGCCCACCAGCTCGCCGAGCCGCTTGAGGTAGACCGTTCCCATTTCGGGGTAGAAGCGCTGCGCATCCGGACTCGCGAGCGCGAGCAGCCCGAGGCTGTTCCGGCCCCGCAGCGGCACATAGGCAAACGAGTTCAGGCTGGTCGCCGACGCCCCGAACCATGTGGCCGTTTCGAACATTGCCTGGGCGCTGCAATAGGGGTTCGAGAGACTTTCCGCGAATACGTGCACTTCCTCGCCAGCGACATGGAATTCGGACTGGTGCCATTCCCCTCGGGCCCACAACCGCATGCCGGTCTGCGGCACCGCGAAGTCATCGCGCAGATTGGCATAGGTGGCCGCGAGCGCCGCATCCAGATCGCTCGCGGCGAGAAGGCTGAGCGCCATCCGGTGCAAGCGTTCGATGATGGCGTCGTTCTGTTGGCCGAACTCGACCAGTTCGTGCAGCTTGTGTTCGAGTGCCTTGTTCTTCTCGCGCAGGGTGACCATCTGGCGCTCGGCGATGGGGATCGCCCGCCCGCCGTGCGGATGCGGAACATAGATGGTCGCGAGCATCTCCGCGTACTGCTCGAAGAAGCCGGGGTTGTCCTCGAGATAGCGGGCTACGTCATCAGCGGCGAATGGCATGTGGTTTCCCGGATACATCAGGTGAAAACAACGGTTGCGTCCACGGCCGTTGTCGCCGCGGACTGCGGTGGATCAGGAAGCTCGATCACGCCTTCGAAGACGGCCCGGGCAGGGCCGGTCATGCGCACGCCGGTGGTGCCACCAGCCCAGGAGATCGCCAGCACGCCGCCGCGCGTGTGCACCCGCACCGGGCTGGTCAGCAGGCCGCGGTCGATCCCCGAGACCACGGCCGCGCAGGCACCGGTACCGCAAGCAAGCGTTTCACCGGCGCCACGCTCGTATACGCGCAGGCGGATTTCGTGCTGATTCACGATCTGCATGAAGCCGGCGTTGACCCGCTCCGGAAAGCGCTCATGCAGCTCGATCAGCGGACCTTCGGTGGCGACCGGCGCGGAGTCGGCATCGTCGACGATCTGCACCGCGTGCGGATTGCCCATCGACACTGCGCCGATCTCGCGGATGGCGCCATCGACGTCCAGGGAATAGGTGAGCGCACGGTCGGGAGCCACGAACGGAATGGCCGATGGCTCGAACACGGGCGCCCCCATGTCGACGCTGACGTTGCCATCGTCTTCGAGCCGCGGCGCGATCACGCCGCACATCGTGCCGACACGAATCTCGCGCTTGGTGGTCAGGCCTCGGGCGCGCACGAACATCACGAAGCAGCGCGCGCCGTTGCCGCATTGCTGCACTTCGCCGCCGTCGTTGTTGAAGATGCGGTAGTGAAAGTCGGTCCCCGGGAGCCGCGCCGGTTCGACCACGAGCACCTGATCGCAGCCCACGCCGAAGCGCCGATCGCAAAGCAGCCGCAGCCGATCGCGATCGAGCGCGAACGGTTCGCGGGTGGCGTCGATCACCACGAAGTCGTTGCCCGCGCCCTGCATCTTGGTGAACTCCAGCTTCATGCCGGAACGCCGGGTACCCGGGCCATGATGTAGTCGTCCATCACGAAACCGTTGCCGATATCGAACGTGGCCGATTCGACGATCTCGAACCCGTTCGTGCGGTAGGCACCGATTGCCGACACATTGTGCTTGTTCACCTGCAGATACAGGCGTTGCATGCCCATGTCGATTGCCCGCCGTTCGATGTGCTGCAGCAGCGCCGCACCCAGGCCGCGCCCGCGCAGCTCATAGCTCACGTACAGCTTGTCGATCTTGATCTCGCCCGCCCGTGCCCCGGTCTCAGTGGCGGCGAAGGCGGCAAGACCCTCGTCGGTCACGAGCTTGTCCCACCATATCCCGGCCCGGCCCAGTTGCGCGCGAATGACATCGGGGTGGTAGCGCTCGGCCAGCATGTATTCTATCTGCGCGGTCGAGATGATGGTTGGGTAGTGGCGATGCCAGGTGTCGCGCGCGAGCGCCACCAGGGCCGGAATGTCGGCGTGGGTGACAGGCCGTATCTCATGAGTGGTGATCAATAGATTCGCTCCCCGCCTTCGGGCCGGGTCTTGAAGCGCTTGTGCAGCCAGTAGTACTGGGCTGGCATTTCCAGTACCCGCGCTTCGATGAACGCATTCATGCGGCGGGTGTCGGCCTCGATGCTGTCACCCGGATAGTGCTCCCATGCCGGGTACATGCGCATCACATAGCCGGCGGCGCCGGGGAGTTGGCGTACCACCACCGGCACTACGGCGGCGTCGGTCAGGCGTGCCAACCGCGACAGTGCCGTCACGGTGGCGGCCTCGACACCGAAGAACGGAACGAACAGCGAATCGCGCGCACCGAGATCGAGGTCGGGTGAGAGTTGCAGGCCGAGACCGTCGCGGAATCCGCGCAGCAGCGTCTTGACACCCTCCTGCCGGGCGACCATGCGGGTCCCGGGAAAGCGACTTCGCGCCCGCACCAGGAATTCGTCGAACACCCGGTTCTTCTGGTGGCTGTAGACGGCCATGCCCTGGTAGTCCATCGCCATGCGCAGGCCCTCGAGTTCGATGCCGGCGAAGTGCGGCACCAGGAAGATCACCCGCCGGTCGCCCAGTGCACGTGCGTGTTCCTCGCCCTCGATCCTGACCAGCCGGCGCAGCCGGCGTTCCGACCCCCACCAGCCGATGGTGCCCTCCAGCAGACCGCGTGCGACGGCAACGAAATGCGCCCGCAACACCGCTTTGCGGCGGGTTTCGTCCCAATCGGGAAAGCACAGACGCAGATTGGTCGCGGCCACCATGCGGCGCTCTCGCGCCAGGAGGCGCAAAACTGTTCCGGCGAACGCGCCGACCGCGGCCAGCACCGGCAGCGGTAGCCAGTGAAGCAGCCAGAGCGCGCCGATCACGATACGGGTGAACATCAGCGCCCGCCGGGCCGCCCCCAAGGGCGCTGGCCCCCTTGAGGGGGAAGGCGCAGCGCAGCGCAGCCTGGGGGTGGACAGACGTCCTGCCGGTCTGGTGGCGGCGGTGCCCCGGCTGGCGTCTTGTAACGGTTGTAGCTCCACAGGTACTGCTCGGGACAGGTGCGGACGAGCGCCTCGATCGCCTGGTTCAATCGTCTCGGCCCGCCCGACCCGTGAAGGTCGTCGTCCAGCGGCGTGATGTCGAGCACGAAGCCGCGGCCCTCGGGCAGGCGGCGGGCGAATGCCAGCAGCACCACGCAGCCGGTGGCTTGCTGGAGCCGGCCGGCCAGGGTCATGGTGTAGGCGGCACGACCGAAGAAGGTGGTCCATTCGCCTTCGCCGGTGCCGGGCACCTGATCCGGCAGCATGCCGACCGCCTCGCCCGAGCGTAGCGCACGCAGGAGCTGCCGGACGCCGCCGAGCGTCGTCGGCGCGATCCGGCCCTGGGCACGTTCACGGCCGGCCCGCATGATCGGATCGAGCCAGTGCAGTTTCGGCGGGCGATAAAGCACCGTGATCGGCATCCTCACCGCGGCATACAGTGCCGCAACGTCGAAGCACCCGAGGTGCGGCGTCAGGAACAGGATGCCCCGTCCGGCGGCGCGTGCGGCTTCGGCGTGGTGCCAGCCGTTTGCCTCGACGATGGTGGCCACTGCCGCCTCGGCGGGACGGAACCAGATGAACAACAATTCGAACAGGCCTTTGCCGGTTTCGCTGACGCATGCCTGGCAAAGATGCTCGAGCACCGCCGGATCGTCGGCGAGACCGCTTGCCGCCAGGTTGTCGGTCAGTCTTGCCGCATAGCGTGGCGACAGGAGGTAGGCCGCACGCCCCACCAACTCGCCGAGCCGATGCAGCGCTGGCAGAGGCAGTTTCCCGAGCAACCGGAGACAAGCTTCGATCATCGGCGGCGGGCGCTGGAATGCAATCTGCTATCCTCGGTCAATCTGACTATTTTTCGCCGAGGAGCTTCGAGGATGAGTGATTTTCTATTTACATCGGAGTCGGTGTCCGAAGGACATCCCGACAAAGTGGCCGACCAGATTTCCGACGCCATTCTCGACGCGATCCTGGCGCAGGACAAGATGTCGCGGGTTGCCGCCGAAACCCTGTGCAATACCGGCCTGGTGGTGCTGGCCGGCGAGATCACCACCAACGCCAACATCGATTACATCGGCGTGGCGCGCGAGACCATCAAGCGCATCGGCTACGACAACACCGAGTATGGCATCGACTACAAGGGTTGCGCCGTACTGGTCGCCTACGACAAGCAGTCCCCGGACATCGCCCAGGGCGTCGACGAAGGCAAGGGCATCGATCTCGACCAGGGCGCCGGCGACCAGGGCCTGATGTTCGGCTATGCCTGCGACGAAACCTCATCGCTCATGCCGATGCCGATCTACCTCGCGCACCGCCTGGTCCAGCGCCAGTCGGAGCTGCGCAAGGACGGGCGTCTTCCCTGGCTGCGCCCCGACGCGAAGTCGCAGGTCACCATCCGCTACGTCAACGGCAAGCCAGACTCGATCGACACTGTCGTACTTTCGACACAGCATGCGCCCGAGATGACCCACAAGCAGATCGAGGAAGCGGTCATCGAGCAGATCATCAAGCCGGTGCTGCCCAAGCACATGATCAAGGGCAACATCCGCTACCTGGTCAATCCGACCGGGCGATTCGTCGTCGGCGGTCCCCAGGGCGACTGCGGTCTGACCGGTCGCAAGATCATCGTCGACACCTACGGCGGTGCCGCGCCGCACGGTGGCGGGGCTTTCTCCGGCAAGGATCCGACCAAGGTCGATCGCTCGGCGGCCTACGCCGCACGCTACGTCGCCAAGAATGTCGTGGGTGCCGGATTGGCCAGCAAGTGCCTGGTCCAGGTGTCGTATGCGATCGGGGTGGCCAAGCCCACCAGCGTCATGGTGACCACGTCGGGCACCGGCAAGATCAGCGACGAGAAGCTGGCCGAACTGGTGAAGAATCATTTCGATCTTCGCCCCAAGGGCATCGTCCAGATGCTCGACCTGCTGCGGCCCAGCTATGGCAAAACCGCGGCGTACGGTCACTTCGGCCGCGATGAACCGGAGTTCACCTGGGAAGCGCTGGACAAGGTCGAGACGCTCAAGGCGGCCGCCGGCGTCAAGGCAACCGCTACCGCCTGATACGGCGGTACGGCCAACAAAAAAGCCACCCAAGGGTGGCTTTTTTGTTTCAGGCCATTGCTGCCCCCTATCGGGGGGAAGGCGAAGCCGGGGGGTGGTAACTGCTCAAGGGCGACGGGCTCGCCGGGGTGCGTCGGAGAAGTCGCGCCGCGCGGGTGCGCCATGGCGCACCGTTGTGCCCGACGGACGGGCACGCTCGGAACCGCTGCGAGCGCCATGTGGTCTGGTCGGCCTGCCCGTTGCATTCGCCGGGCGCGCTTTCGGTTCCATGCCTTCGATCGTCGACACCGGAATCTGCTGGGTCGTGAAGCGTTCGATCGAACGAATCTTGTGCGCGTCGCCGTACTCGGCGAGCGTGATCGCGAGCCCGGTACGCCCGGCGCGCCCGGTCCGGCCGATGCGGTGAACGTAGTCCTCGGCGGTGATCGGCAGCCCGTAGTTGATCACATGGCTGATGGTCGGCACGTCGATGCCGCGCGCGGCGACATCGGTTGCCACCAGGATGCGAAGCTTGCGGCGCCGCAGGCCGAGCAGCGTGTGATTGCGCCGGCCCTGCGGCATTCCACCGTGCAAGGCCGCCACCGCATGGCCGAGCGATTCGAGGTTGGCCGCAACCCGCTCCGCGTCGATCTGCGTCGAGGTGAAGACGATTGCCTGGTCGATCTCGGGATCGGTCAGCAGACGTTCCAGCAGACGGTCCTTGTGGCCACGTCCATCGGCCCAGTGCAGCCGCTGTGTGATGAAGGTGTTGGTGTCGGTGTGCGAGTGGGTTTCGATACGTTGCGGTGAGCGCATGAGCTTGCCCGCCAGCTTTGCGACGTTGCCGGCGAGTGTGGCCGAGAACAGAAGGGTCTGGCGGGTCGCCGGTGTCGCCGCCGCGATGGCTTCGATGTCTTCGATGAATCCCATGTCGAGCATGCGATCCGCTTCATCGAGAACCAGCACTTCGACCCGCGACAAATTCAGGTTGCCGCTGTTGAGGTGGTCCAGCAGTCGTCCAGGCGTCGCCACGAGAACGTCGAGAGGGCTCTTGATGGCTCTGAGCTGCGCGCCGTAGGGAACACCGCCCACGACCGTTGCGGTCCGCAACCAGCGCAATTGATTGCCATAGGTGTCGCACGCCAGCGATACCTGGATGGTCAGTTCTCGCGTCGGGGTGAGCACCAGCACCCGGGGGCCCGCTGCGCCCCGTTGCGGCTTCAACTCGGAGGTCGCGAGGCGATGCAGGGCGGGAAGCACGAACGCGGCGGTCTTGCCGCTGCCGGTCGCGGCGGTGACCGCGAGGTCGACCCCCGTGATTGCCGCCGGGATGGCTGCCGCCTGTACCGCGGTCGGCTCGGTGTAGCCTGAGAGCTGCACGGCCTTCAGCAGGGCAGGATGAAGCCCGAGGAGATCGAAGCCGGTCGCGGGCTGATCAGGTGTGCTTTCGGGACGGCAGTCGTTGGTGATGACGGCAGCGTGGTCCAGCGTGATGTCGATATCGCTCAAAACATTCTCCAAAACAGTCGCGCACGTCTCGCGAGGAGCGAGACGGTGGTGGGTCGCATGGTTGCGACGGCATCGCCGCCAACCAGGTAGACCCGCGCGCGAAGCCGGGAATGGACAGTCAGAGCCGATGTGATTGCGCTGTTATGGCTCATGTAAGGCAGGTACTGGAGCCGCATCGACAACGCAGGGGCCGGAGGATACGCATTTTTGTGCGGCGCGGCAAAGAAAATCTCGATGGTGTGGCAGAAAGTTGGCGCGGTGTTGCAGAACAGCGCGGTGCTTCGGCCGCAGCGGCACCGCCACGGCTTTCCGGCACGAGTTGTCAGCCCATGAACTGCTTCAACTTACTTGGTGACCACATGATCATCCGCCCGACACCTTGGCTAGACGGCTCGTCGACCAGCCTGGCGGGGCGATCCGGCAACGATGCCGTGTGGCAAAAGCGGTTGTCATCGTGGCCGGCGTGGGCGTGTCGCTGGCCTGCGATCACCGGGCTCGGTTACGGCAATTCTGCTGCTGGCGTCGCCGTACCTGCGTGCGGAGACGACCGTCAGCGTCACCGCAACCGACCCGGCGAAGAGCGGCGGATGAATTCCCCGACGTTTGCCTGCGACACCGTGCTGTGTTCGGGATTTATACTCTTCGCGCTGCTACTTCTGGTGGGTGGGCTTTCCGCACCGGTCTGGGCGATGTGGAAATGGCACGGCGGTTGGCGGCAGCGGTTCCCGCGCTCGTGCTACGCCGACCGGCCGCCCGCGGCCGCCGCCTCCAGCCTGTGTTCCGCCTGCTTTTGCCTCGCCGCTGACATTTGGCAAGATGTTCGCTAGACTCACTGGTTCCTGAGGAGCGCTGCAACGGGGTGGAGTCTGTCCCCTGCCAGGCTCAGGTTTTGCAACTGCGCTCGTTGACTCGTGACTGGCTCACGGGTGACGAGTGCGGAACCAGAAGTCGCATCGCCATCCGTTTGCCTGTCCCTCAACCAGGAGAAACAGATGTCTTCCGCTACCCAGCTCAAGCCCGTTACCGATTACGCCATCGCCGATCTTTCGCTCGCCGATTGGGGCCGCAAGGAAATCCGTATCGCCGAGACCGAAATGCCGGGTCTCATGATGATTCGCGAGGAGTTCGCTGCGCAGCAGCCGCTGCGCGGCGCACGCATCACCGGCTCGTTGCACATGACGATCCAGACCGCGGTACTGATCGAGACCCTCGAAGCGCTCGGCGCCGAAGTCCGTTGGGCCTCATGCAACATCTACTCGACCCAGGATCACGCCGCCGCTGCCATCGCCACCACCGGCACCTCGGTATTCGCCTACAAGGGCGAGACTCTCGAAGAGTACTGGGACTACAGCCATCGCATCTTCGAGTGGCCCTCGGGGCAGTACTCGAACATGATCCTCGATGATGGCGGCGACGCCACCATGCTGCTGCACCTGGGCACGCGCGCCGAATCCGACGCATCGATCCTCAACCATCCGGGCAGCGAAGAAGAAACCTTCTTGTTCGCCGCCATCAAGGCCAAGCTCGCCGTCAGCCCCAAGTGGTATTCGACCCGCCTGGCGCAGGTCAAGGGCGTGACCGAGGAAACCACCACCGGCGTGCATCGCCTGTACCAGATGGCCAAGGAGGGCATGCTCGAGTTCCCGGCCATCAACGTCAACGACTCGGTCACCAAGTCGAAGTTCGACAATCTCTACGGTTGCCGTGAATCGCTGGTCGACGCCATCAAGCGCGCCACCGACGTCATGATCGCCGGCAAGGTTGCGGTCGTGGCCGGCTATGGCGACGTCGGCAAGGGTTCGGCCCAGGCATTGCGTGCCCTGTCGGCCCAGGTCTGGGTCACCGAAGTCGATCCGATCTGCGCCCTCCAGGCCGCGATGGAAGGCTACCGCGTCGTCACCATGGAGTACGCCGCCGACAAGGCCGACATCTTCGTCACCGCGACCGGCAACTTCCATGTGATCACGCACGAGCACATGAAGGCCATGAAAAACCAGGCCATCGTCTGCAACATCGGCCACTTCGACAACGAGATCGACGTCGCCTCGCTCTCCAAGTACCAGTGGGACGAGATCAAGCCGCAGGTCGATCACGTCATCTTCCCCGATGGCAAGCGCATCATCCTGCTCGCCAAGGGCCGGCTGGTGAACCTCGGTTGCGGCACCGGTCATCCGTCCTACGTGATGAGCTCGTCGTTCGCCAACCAGACCATCGCGCAGATCGAACTGTTCACCAACACCGAGAAGTACCCGGTGGGCGTGTACACGCTGCCGAAGCATCTCGACGAGAAGGTGGCGCGCCTGCAACTCAAGAAGCTCAATGCGCAATTGAGCGAGCTTTCCGACACCCAGGCGCGCTATATCGGCGTCGAGAAGTCGGGCCCGTTCAAGCCTGAGCACTACCGCTACTGATGCCGGTTGCCGGCAGCCTCCGGGGCGCCGCACTGCATTGCCGTCCGGGCGGATCGATCGCCGCGGGCGGCTGACCACAACGATGCAGACGCCGGTAGCGATACCGGCGTTTCCACATCCGGACCGATGCCATGGCCGCACGATCGTTTTCATTCGAGCTGTTTCCGCCACAGACGCCCGAAGGGCTGGAAAAACTCCGCGTCACGCGCAGCCAGCTCATCCAGCTCAATCCCGAGTTCTTTTCGGTCACGTTCGGGGCCGGCGGTTCGACCCGCGAGCGTACCCACGGCGTGGTGATGGAACTCAAGCAGGAGGGGCACGATGTCGCGCCGCACCTGTCATGCGTCGGCGCGACCCGGCAGACCACCACCGAGATCCTCGACGGCTATCGCGCGGCCGGCATCCGGCGCTTGGTCGCCCTGCGCGGCGACCAGCCGTCGGGCATGGTCGAGCTGGGCGAGTTCCGCTATGCAGCCGATCTCGTGCGGTTCGTGCGTGAACAGTACGGACGCGACTTTCATATCGAAGTCGGGGCCTATCCTGAAGTGCATCCACAGGCGCGATCCGCGGCGGACGACCTGAACCATTTTCGCGAGAAGGTCGAGGCGGGCGCCGACTCGGCGATCTCGCAGTACTTCTTCAACGCCGACGCCTACTATCATTTCAGTGACAGTGCGAAGCGATGGGTGTCACCATCCCGATCGTCCCGGGCATCATGCCGATCACCCGCTTCCATCAGTTGGCGAGGTTCTCCGACGCCTGCGGCGCCGAGATTCCGCGCTGGATCCGTCGCAAACTGGAGGGCTTCGGCGACGACTCGGCGTCGATCCGCGCCTTCGGGCTGGATGTGGTGACCCGGCTGTGCGATGACCTGATACGCAATGATGCACCCGGCCTGCACTTCTACACGCTGAACCAGGCCGGTGCCGTCACCACCATCTGGCAGCGGCTCGGGTTGTAGCAGTACGCGTGGTATCTCGTCCCGCCGCGTTGGCGGCGCCTGAAGCGATGCCTTAGACTCCGGCGCGTGCTTTCGCCACGCGCCCGTTTCCTGCTGCTGCTGTTCGCGCTGTTCGTCGGCCTTATGGTCGCCGAAGCGCGCTTCCTGCATCTCACCGAAGCCTTCTCCAACCGGGTCGCCGATTTCTTTCTGCGCCAGCAGGCCAGGTCGCTCGTCCCCGATCCGGACATCGTCATCGTCGCGATCGACGAGGCGAGCGTCACCGGCATGGCCGACTATGCCGGGCGCTGGCCGTGGCCGCGATCGGTGCACGGCGAGGTGGTGGAAGGCATCGCCGCGCAAAAGCCGAAGGCGATCGTCTTCGACGTGATGTTCGGCGAACCGGACGTCTTCCGCCCCGAATCCGACGCCGCGTTCAACGAGACCATCGCCCCGCTCGGCAACGTCTATTTCCCGTCGGCACGGCACGACCCGGCCGGCGACGCCTACGGCGTCCCGATCATCGACGTCGCCCCCGGCTTCGGCGCGGTGCGCAGCTTGCGCAGTGACCCCAAGGCCAGGATCGACGTGCTGCTGCCGCTCGCGCTCAAGCCCGAGAACTGGCGACTGGGCCTGATCAATTTCCTGCAGGATCGCGACGGCGTCGGGCGACGCTATCTCATTTTCGAGAACGCCTATGGGTGGCGGCTCCCGTCGTTGCCCGCGCGCATCGCGATCGATCTGGGCTGGCCGCTGCCGAACCAGGATGACTTCCTGATCGGCTGGCGCGGCGGTGTCGCGGCCCACCAGCAGATACCGTTCGCGGCTGTGTGGGCGGACATCAACAGCGAAAAGAAGACCCGTGCGCGCGACGAGTTCCGTGACAAGGTGGTGGTGATCGGGGCCACCGCCACCGGGCTGCACGACCTCCGCGTCACGCCGATCAGCGCGGCGCACCCCGGTGTCGAAATTCTCGCCGCCGCCATCGACAATCTCAAGAACCGGCACTGGCTCGTCGCGGCGCCCGTCTGGGTGTCACCGGCGTTGTCGGTTGCGTTGCTGGCGATTCTCACGGCGCTGCTGTGGCTGCAGGCCGGTGTCATCCGCATCGGTCTCGGCCTGGCCGCTGCGGTCGCGCTGCTGCTCGGCGGCAGCTGGGTTGCCGCGGGCCATGGGCTGTGGATGCCGGTGATGACGCCGGTGCTGTTCGCCACCGCGTTCTTCGTGCTGTGCGCCCTGCACGACTACCGCGACGAAAAGCGCTCGCGCGAAAACGCCATTCGCGAGTTCAGCCGCTTCGTCAATCCGCACGTGGTGCGCGAGCTGATCGCGAAGGGCGGCCTGTCGCGCGCCGGCGAGAGCCGCGAGGTGACCATCCTGTTCTCCGACATCCGCGGTTTCACGACCCTGGCCGAAACCCGCACGCCGGGCGAGGTGGTCGATCTCCTGAATCGCTACTTCTCGCGCCAGGTGGACGTGATCTTTCGTCACGGCGGCACGCTCGACAAGTTCATCGGCGACGCCATCATGGCGTGCTGGGGCGCGCCGATCGACGACCCCGACCAGGCGCAGCATGCGGTCGCGGCGGCGCTCGAAATGGCGTCCACCCTGGAGGCGTTTCGCGCCGAACTGGGAGCGGCCGACGCCGACTTCGACGTCGGTATCGGCATCCACTCGGGGCCGGCGGTGGTGGGCCTGATCGGCTCCGACGCCCGCCGCGAATACACCGCCATCGGCGACACGGTCAACCTCGCCAGCCGCATCGAAGGCCTGACCAAGGGCGTGGCCCGCATCCTGGTGTCGGAAGACACCGCGCGCAAATGCCGGGGCGCCTTTGACTTCACCGGGCGCGGGCACTATAAAGTCAAGGGCAGGACAGCCGAGGTGCAGCTGTTCGAACCGCGGGAGAAACGTCGATGATCGATCGCATGCGCCGGCTGTGGTGGCTGGTGATGTCGGTTGCCGCAGTGCTGGCAGCGCCGGCCTGGGCCCAGGAAACCGGGTTCACGTTGCGCGCGACCGACGTCAAGGCCAAGCCGTTTCTCGACGCCGAACTGCTGGCGAAGCTGCCGGAAAAAACGCCGGTGACGGTGCTGGTGCGGCAGGGCGGATGGATGCAGATCAAGGCGGGCGAGACCCAGGGCTGGGTGCGCATGCTGAGCCTGCGCCTGGGCAATCCCGACCCGAAGAAGAACGACACCTCGTTTCTTGCGGCGATCACGCGCTCCTCACGACCGTCGGCCAATCCCACGGTCACGACCGGTGTGCGCGGGTTCTCGGAAGAAGACCTGAAAGCCGCCAAGCCCAGCCCGGAGGAGGTCGCGAAGATGGAGAGCTTCGCGGTGCCCCCGGCCGGCGCTGCCCAGTTCGCCGCCGCCGGCAAGCTGGTGGCGCAGCGGGTCGCCTTCGTCAAGGCCGACGGCAAGCCCGAGAAGGAGAAGAAATGAACGCCCGTTTCGCAGTCGCGGCAATGCTCGCCGCTTGCTGCCTGCTGGCCGGTTGCGCCCCGGAGCAGACCGCGGCGTTCATGAAGAACGTGGGTGGTGTCGAGGGCCTGGTCCGCAATATCAAGGACGCGAGCGGCACCATCGACGAGCCGCGCGAGATCGAACTCGGGCACGGCATGATGGAGACGCTGCTCGGCGCGCGCCCGCTTGTCCCCGACGCCGAGGTTCAGCGTTACGTGAACTTCGTCGGCGCCTGGGTTGCGGCGCAATCCGATCGTCCGGGGTTGCCGTGGCGGTTCGCCGTGAACGACAGCGACCACGTCAACGCGTTTGCTGCGCCTGGCGGCTATGTCATCGTCACCAAGGGCATGATCAACACCCTGCACTCCGAGGCCGAACTGGCCGGCGTGCTCGGGCACGAGATCGGTCATGTGATACGGAAGCACCACCTCGCCGCGTTGCGCAAGGGCGCCTTCATGAACCTGCTCGGCGCCGGCGCCGCGGCGGGTGCCGCCGGAAAGTCCAGCGGCGAACTGGTGCAGGCGCTGGTCGGCCCGACCAAGGATCTTTACTCGCGCGGCCTCGACAAGGACGACGAGTTCGAGGCCGATCGGGCCGGCATCGTGCTGGCCGCCCGGGCTGGCTACGACCCCTACGGCCTACCCGCCGCGCTGCAGACGCTCGCGAAGATCAAGGCCGACGACCCCTATCTCGCGTTGCTGTTCAAGACGCATCCCAACCCCGGCGCCCGTCTCGATCAACTGGCTCTGGCCATGGGCGCCGGCTTCGACCGGTTCCAGGGCAGTCCTCAGAACGCCGACCGCTTCCGGTACGCAACGCGCAACCTGCGGCCGCCGCAATGACCGCAGGAATCCCCGTCCGGTCGTGAACGATGTCGCTGCGGATCGCACGGCGCTGCTGGCCGGTGCGACCGGGCTGGTCGGCAGCGCCGTGCTGACCCGCCTGCTGGCGTCGCCGCGGTATCGCAAGGTGGTGGTCCTGGTCCGGCGTCCGGTGGGGGCGATGGCGCCGAAACTCGAACAACAGGTGGTGGACTTCGGTCGGATCGAGTCGCATCCCCTGGCGGTCGCGGTGGACGATGTGTTCTGCTGTCTCGGCACCACGATCAAGGTCGCCGGTTCGCAAGCGGCGTTTCGTCAGGTGGATCATGACTATCCCGTGGCGCTGGCCCGCATGGCCGCAGGTAACGGCGCGAAACGCTTCGCGATGATCTCTTCGCTTGGCGCGGACGCCGGATCCTCGGTGTTCTACAACCGCGTGAAAGGCGAGACCGAAGCCGATGTCGCGGCGCTCGCGCTCCCGCACTACTGGTTCCTGCGACCGTCGTTGCTGGCGGGCCAACGCGCCGAGACCCGCGTCGGCGAGCGCATCGGTCTGGCGGTTGCCGGGCTCATCGGCCCGCTCATGGTCGGCTCGCTGCGCCGCTATCGCGCGATCCACGCGGATACGGTCGCGGCGGCCATGCTCGCGCTGGCTGCGAGCGATCGGTCTTCCGGCCCGGTAGAGTCCGACGAATTGGCGCGCCTGGGCCGATGAGAACGACCCGAGGCATCCTTCGCCCGGTGGCGGCCCTTGCGCCCACACACAAACGACAACGCCCGCCGAAGCGGGCGTTGTCGCATTCGATTGCGGTCGATCAGGCCGCGCGTTTCTTCTGCTGCGCGGCGACCGAGTGCATCTGGGCGTAGGCGTGGTGGGCGGCGGCCTCCGCGTCGCCCACGTGCACGTCATGCCCCATGTCCTGCAATACCGAACCCAGCGCCGACAGGCACAGCATCACATTGTCGGGGCGGCACGAGTAACCCATGGTGCCGAAACGCCAGATCTTGCCCGCCAGCGGACCCAGGCCGGCTCCGATTTCGAGGCTGAACTCGTTCAGCAGGCGCTTGCGCACCTCGGCCTCGTTGACGCCCTCGGGCACCATCGCCGCGTTCATCTGCGGAATCTGGTACCCCTCCTTGACCAGAAACTTCAGACCCATGGCCTCGAGACCGGCCTTCAGCGCCAGATGATGGCGGCGGTGGCGGGCCCAGCAGGCTTCCAGGGTTTCCTCCCGGATCAGCAACAGCGCTTCATGCAGCGCGAACAGGGAGTTGGTGGGGGCCGTGTGGTGGTACGTGCGGTTGGTCGCGCCCCAATACCCGAGCAGCAGGTTCATGTCCATGAACCAGCTCTGGATCTTGTCCTTGCGACCCTTGACGTGATCGACCACTCGCTCGGAAAACGAGACCGGCGATAGTCCCGGGGTGCACGACAGGCATTTCTGGCTGCCGGAATAGATGGCGTCGATGTTCCACTCGTCGACCAGCACCGGCACCCCGCCGAGCGAGGTCACGGCGTCGACGATGGTCAAGGCGCCGTACCGATGGGCTACGTCGACCAGCGTCTTCGCGTCCGACAGGCAGCCGGTGGAGGTCTCGGCATGGACGAACGCCACGACCTTGGTGTCGGGATGCGCTTTGAGAGTGTCTTCGAGCCGTTGCGGGTCGCACGGTGTGCCCCACTCGTGGTCGATCATCACCGGCACGCCACCGCAGCGCTCGACATTCTCGAGCATGCGCCCGCCGAACACGCCGTTGCGCATCACGATGACCTTGTCGCCTGGCACCACCAGGTTGACGAAGCAGTACTCCATGCCGACCGACCCCGGACCGGAAACCGGGAAAGTGAGCGGATTCCTGGTCTGGTAGACGTAGCGCAGCAAGCTCTTCAGCTCTTCCATCATCTCCACGAATACGGGGTCGAGGTAGCCGATGGCGGGCTGACTCATGGTAGTGAGCACTCGCGGGTGGATCTCCGTCGGGCCCGGCCCCATGAGCGTGCGCTGGGGCGGATGGAAGGACTGGATGCGTTTCGCGGGAAGGAAGGGGTTCATGGTGTCGCTCCGTGAGATGACAGACTCGAAGAGGTTCTCGTCTTCGCCGCGGGACTTCACCCTGATCGGGCGGCGATGGTTGGCCTCGTTCAGTATCTCGAGGGCCGGGACCGCACCCTCGGTTACCGCTTCGATTTCCATGGCCCAACGCGCCGGCACATAACCGGACTTGACCCAGTTGCTGACCACCGCACGGTCCAGCTTGAGGCGGCGTGCGACGTCAGCCTGGGTTCCGAAATGAGCGACAAGGCGCTCGGCGCAATTCATGGCAATCCCGAAATTCGAAGCGAACTGGAAACTTTGCCTTATCAAACTGATTTTGACAACCCGGACGATCACCTCCTCAGCCGGGGTGCCACCACAGGGTTCCCCGAGGATGCTGGGCCCCCTGGGGGAAGCCGTAGCGCAGCGCAGGCTGGGGGTGGGCGCCTCTCAGCGTTTGGCGAGCTTCAGGCTGGCGATGGAGATCGGCGCCGTCGACGCCACGGGTTCATCGTCGAACGCGATGTCGCCATCGGCCACCGGGCCTGACCGTGCTTCGACGCCCGCAAAATCGAACAACCGGCGATCGGCCAGGTGGGATGGCACCACGTTCTGCAAGGAGCGGAACATGTTGTCGAGGCGCCCCGGGTGCTGCTTCTCCCACGATTGCAGCATCTGTTTCACCTGCTTGCGCTGCAGCGTGTCCTGCGAACCGCAGAGGTCGCACGGGATGATCGGAAACTGTCGCAGTTCCGCATAGGCCTCGAGATCGCTCTCCTTGCAATACGCGAGCGGCCGGATCACCACGTGCGCCCCATCGTCCGACACCAGCTTGGGCGACATCGCCTTGAGCTTCGAGCCGAAGAACATGTTGAGCAGCAGGGTTTCGAGAATGTCGTCGCGATGGTGGCCGAGTGCGATGCGGGTCGCGCCGCGCTCACGGGCAACGCGATACAGCACGCCGCGCCGCAGGCGCGAGCACAGCGAGCACATGGTCTTGCCTTCGGGGATCAGTCGCTTGACCGTGCTGTAGGTGTCCTGCACGGCGATGTGATACTCAATGCCGAGCCCGTCGAGATAGCGCGGTAGCACGTCGGCCGGATATCCCGGGTGGCGCTGGTCGAGATTGACCGCGAACAGTTCAAACCGGACCGGCGAGTGACGCCGCAGACTCATCAGCACATCGAGCAGGCCGTAGCTGTCTTTGCCACCCGACAGGCACACCATCACGCGGTCGCCATCCCGGATCATGTCGTAGTCGGTGATGGCGTTACCGACCTGGCCGCGCAAGCGCTTGGCGAGCTTGTTGTCCTCGAGCGTCTGCTTCTGATTGCGGAGCGTGGTGTCCATGGCCGGCGTCCGGGCGCGCGCCTACCTTCGACGGGTCTGCGCTTCCATCGCCGCGACGATGTCCAGCTGCAGATACTCGACCCCCGAGTACATCGGCGGCACATCTGGCGCATCCTGCCGCAGTCGCACCACGACGCCGTCGCGCGACCACGCCTTGGTGATGACCGGCGCCAGCACTTCCGGGTCGGTCTTGCGCATGGCCTCGGCGGCGGGAAGAGGGTCGAATCGACGGTCGAGAAACTGCTCGAGCTCCCAGTGCAGGGTCGGCGAGTAGCGGAAATTCACCACCATCGCGGCCAGCACATGGGTGTCGGGCGCGAAGAAATGCATCGTCCCGAGGCCGGGTTTGCCGAAACCGGGGCACAGCGGCGCGCCCTTGACGAAGATGCCCCGGCCGGTGCCCGCGTCGAAGTCGGGCGGGACCCGCTGGAACTTGATGCCAGCGGTCTCGAGCTTGCCCGCAACGTCGGCGTAGGTCGTGACGCCCACCTTGATGTCGGGGCATTCGCGTTCCTGCGCCCAGGCCTGCGCCGCCACGATCGAGCCGAGCAACCCGGCAAACCAAAGTGCTGTTTTCATAGATGCACGCTCCTGCCGCCGTCCACGTTGATGATCTGCCCGGTCACATAGGGCGCGTCGTTCACCAGGAAGCGCACCGCGCGGGCGATGTCTTCCGGCTCACCGCCGCGCTTGAGCAGCGTTGTGTTGATGATGCGCTGGCGGGCGAGCTCGTCCGACCAGGCTTCGTCCTCGGGCCAGAGAATCGGGCCGGGGGCGATGCCATTGACGCGCACTTCGGGCCCCAGTTCTCGCGCGAGCGACCGCGTCAGCGAGACCAGGCCCCCCTTGGCTGCGTTGTAGGCCACATAACTCTTCATGGGCCGTTCGGCGTGGATGTCGACGATGTTCACGATGCAGCCTTCGGCCTTGCGCAGATGCGGCGCCGCAGCCTGACAAAGGAATAGCGGGGTCTTGAGATTGGTGCCGATGAGGTCGTCCCAATCCGACTCCTTGATCTCGCCCACCGGTGTCGGAAAAAAGCTCGATGCATTGTTGACCACGACATCGAGCCGGCCGAAGCGCTGCACGGTCTCGTGCACCAGCGTCGGCAGGTTGGCGATGTTGAGCAGATCGGCCTGCACCAGCGCCACCGAATCCGCGCGCAGGGTGTTCAGGTCGGCTTGCAGCGACCGCGCCTCGGTGGCCGAGGTGCGGTAATGCACCATCAGGTCGGCCCCGTCCGCGTGCAGGAAACGGCAGATGGCCGCGCCGACGCGCTTCGCACCGCCGGTGATGAGCACCACCTTCTTCTGCATGGCCCCGCACCCTCGTTGATAGACTCGGAGTTTACCCCACGCCCCCGCCCGCTATGAGACGTCCACCGCCAGGCTTCGCTGCGCTGCGCCTTCCCCCAGGGGGCCAGTGCCCTTGTGGAGTGAGGCCGGGCACAGACAGTCCCTGCGGACTGTCTGCGCCTGCCGAACGCGAGCGGACGCCGGTCGCTGGCCGCCCGGCCCACTGAGGATGCCTGTTGCCATCCCGAGTCCACCGCTCTCGGCCGCCGCCGCTGCGCATAGTGCGCGGCTGGTCGCCGACATTGCCGCGGCGATCGATGCCGCCGGTGGCTGGATCGGGTTCGACCGGTTCATGGACATGGCCTTGTACCAGCCCGGTCTGGGTTACTACCACGGCGGCGCCATCAAGTTCGGTGCCGATGGCGATTTCGTCACCGCGCCGGAGATCTCGCCCCTGTTCGGCCGCACTCTGGCGCGACAGGTGGCCGAAGTGCTGGCCGAAACCGGTGGCGACATCCTCGAACTCGGTCCCGGCACCGGTCGCCTCGCGGCCAGCGTGTTGTGCGAACTCGACCGGCTCGGCGTGGCGCCTGCCCGCTACCAATTGCTCGACCTGAGTGCCGAACTGCGCGCCCGCCAGCGCGATCGCATCGAGACGGCGGCACCGGGGCTGGTCCATTGCGCCCACTGGCTCGATGCGTTGCCGGACCGCATTCACGGCGTCGTCATCGCCAACGAGGTGTTCGATGCCCTGCCGGTGCAACTGGTCGCGTGGCGTGACGATGGCGTGTTCGAGCGCGGGGTCATTCGCAACGGCGGGGGCTTCGCGTGGGATGACCGGCCGATCGGCGATCCGCGCCTGGCGGCGTTGGTCGCCACCTTACCGGTGCAAGCGCCCTACCTGTCGGAGATCAACCTGCGCGCGCAGGTGCTGGTGGTCGCGCTCGCGCAGCGCCTGGTGGCCGGGGCCCTGGTTTGCATCGACTACGGCTTCGGCCGCGCCGAGTTCTTCCATCCGCAACGCCAAAGCGGCACGCTGATGTGTCACTACCGCCACATGGCACATGATGACCCGTTCCACTTGCCGGGCCTGCAGGACATCACCGCACACGTCGACTTCACCGCCCTGGTCGACGCCGGTGTCGGTTGCGGTTTGCGACTGAGCGGCTACGCGACGCAGGCGCGATTCCTGATCGACCTCGGCATCACCGATCTCCTCGCCGAGACCGACGCCGCCGATGCCGTGCGTTACGCGCCGCAGGTCGCGCAGGTGCACACGTTGCTGAGCCCGGCCGAGATGGGCGAGCTGTTCAAAGTGCTGGTGCTGACCCGTGGCATCGACCGCAATCTTTCGGGCTTTGCCAGCGGCGATTTGTCGCGAATGCTGTGACCGATGCGGTTTTATCGAAGGAGGTTGCATGCCTGACCGACTGATCCAGCACAGTGTGCGCGACCTTGCGGCGGCACTTCGCGACCGGCGGATTTCCACCCGCGGGATCGCCGAGTCGGTCATCGCCGCCTTCGATCGCTTCGAGCCGGTACTCGGCGCCTACCGCAGCTTCGATCCGGATCTGCTGCGGCGCCAGGCCGCGGCGGCGGATGCGCTGTTCAAAGCAAACGTCGACCTCGGGCCGTTCCAGGGTCTGCCGGTCTCGGTCAAGGATCTATACGGCCTGGCCGGCTTTCACACCTGGGCGGGCACGCCGAAACGCCTGCCGGATATCCATGACCACGAGGGCCCGGTGGTAGGTTCATTCCGCCGTCAGTCGGCGTTGCTGGCCGGCAAGACCCACACCGTGGAGTTCGCCTTCGGCGGGCTCGGCACCAATCGCCACTACGGCGCGCCGCGCAATCCCTGGGATGCGCAGTCGCACCGCGTCAGCGGCGGTTCGAGTTCTGGCGCCGGCGTCAGCCTCTGGCAGGGCACTGCCGTGCTGGCGCTGGGCTCCGACACCACCGGTTCGGTTCGCATGCCCGCGAGCTGGACCGGCACGGTCGGGCTCAAGGTGAGCCGGGGCCGCTGGTCGTGCGACGGGTTGCTGGCGCAGAGCGAGACGCTCGATACGCCGGGGTTGCTGGCGCGCAGCGTCGAGGATGCCGCGCTCGCCTTCGCGGCGATCGACGGCGTGCGCGAGGAACCGTTCGCGTGGCTAGATGCCCTTGGCCCGCGCGATCTCGCGCAACTGCGTATCGGCGTGGTTCGTCGCCCCTTCTTCGAGTCGTGTTCGCCCGGTGTCGTCGATGCGGTGGAGGGCGCACTGACCGAACTCGAGCGGGCTGGTGCCACGCTGGTCGAGTTCGACCTGCCGGAAGCCGTGCCCGCCTACGAGCTGTGGCGCAACGGCCACCTCTCCGCGCCGGAAGCCTATGCCACTCTGACCACCAGCTTTCCGGCGTGGCTCGATACGATCGACCCGAACATCTGGGCGCGGATACGGCAATTCGGCGAGATGCCGGCGGGCGAATACATCAACCGGCGCCGACGCGTGCTCGGCTGGATGGAATCGGTCGACCAGCGGCTGGCCGATGTCGATGCGTTCATCACTCCCACGATCCCGATCACGGCGCCGCGGCTGGCCGATGTCGAGAATCCCGACGGCTATCGGCATCACAACACCACGGCGTCGCGCAACGCGGCGATCCTCAGTCTGCTCGACGTGTGCGCGCTCACGGTGCCGGTCGGGCTCGACGCCGTCGGTATCCCGGTCGGCCTGCAGGTCGCGGCACGGCGCGGCACGGAGCCCCGTCTGCTCGCGATCGGCCTGGCAATCGAGCGCCGACTCGGCACGGCGCTGCAACGCCTCGGTCTGCCGCCGATGGTCGCCGCTGACCCGTGGCATCCGCCGCTGCCGGTCGGGCTTCGCAAGCGGCGATCCGCCGCGCACACTTCGCCCATGACCGCCGCGTTGCGCACCCCCGACGAGCGCTTCCGATCGCTCCCCGGCTATCCGTTCGCACCCCGCTACGCCGAGCTTCCCGGCTTTGCCGGGCTGCGCATGCATTATGTGGATGAAGGTCCGGCGCAGGCTGAAGACGTGTATCTCTGCCTGCACGGCGAGCCCACGTGGAGCTACCTCTACCGGCGCATGATCCCGGTGTTCGCGGCCGCCGGTGCGCGTGTGGTGGCGCCCGACCTGTTCGGGTTCGGCCGCTCCGACAAGCCGGTCGACGACGCCTGGTATTCGTTCGACACCCATCGCGCCTCGCTGCTTGCCCTGATCGATGCCCTGGATCTGAACAACATCACCCTGGTGTGCCAGGACTGGGGCGGCCTGCTCGGGCTCACCCTGCCGATGGATCGCCCCGGCCGTGTCAGCCGGCTGCTGGTCATGAACACGACCATCGGCACCGGCGATCAACCACTGTCCGAAGGCTTTCTCGCGTGGCGCGCCTGGGCCGCCGCGCACCCCGACATGGACGTGGGCAAGCTCATGGCGCGCACTTGCCGCCACCTGTCCGGCGCAGAAGTCGCCGCGTACGACGCGCCGTTTCCCGATGCCCGGCACAAGGCCGGCGTGCGCCGCTTCCCGCAACTGGTGCCAGACCATGTCGACGCGCCCGGTGCGGCGCTGTCGCGGCGGGCCCGCGACTGGTGGTCACAACAGTGGCGCGGCCGGAGCTTCATGGCGATCGGCATGACCGATCCGGTGCTCGGTCCCGCGGTGATGCAGTCGCTCCGATCGCTCATCCACGGTTGCCCGCCGGCGATGGAAGTGGGCGACGCCGGACATTTCACGCCAGAATGGGGTGAAACGATCGCGGTCCGGGCGCTGGCGGCCTTCGCCGCCGACCCCGCCCCCGGCGCCTGACCCGCTTTCGCGCCTTCACGTCAGTTCCCGCTCCCGACACCCCGACGCGACCGCCCCGCCCCATGCATCTTCACATCCTCGGTATCTGCGGCACCTTCATGGGCGGTCTGGCCGCCATTGCCAAACAGGCCGGGCACACGGTCACCGGTTGCGATGCCAACGTGTATCCGCCGATGAGCACCCAGCTCGAGGCCCAAGGCATCCAACTCATCGAAGGCTTCAGCCCCGACCAGTTCAAGCTCGACCCCGATCTGTTCGTGATCGGCAACGTCGTCACGCGTGGCAATCCGCTGATGGAAGCCATTCTCGACGCCGGCGCCGCCTATGTGTCCGGTCCGCAGTGGCTCGCCGAGAACGCGCTGCGTGGCAAATGGGTGATGGCGGTCGCGGGCACCCACGGCAAGACCACCACGGCATCGATGCTCGCGTGGATCCTCGAAGAGGCGAAGCTGTTTCCGGGTTTCCTGATCGGCGGCGTGCCGGTCGACTTCGAGGTCTCGGCGCGGGTGACCGACTCGCCGTTCTTCGTGATCGAGGCCGACGAATACGACACCGCGTTCTTCGACAAGCGCTCGAAGTTCATCCACTACCGGCCCACCACGGTCATCCTCAACAATCTCGAGTTCGACCACGCCGATATCTTTGCCGACCTCGCGGCGATCGAGACGCAGTTTCATCATCTGGTACGCACGATACCCGCGAATGGTCTCATCGTCTGCAACGGCCGCGATGCGCACCTGAAAAATACCTTGGCAAAAGGTTGCTGGACACCTGTCGAATCATTTGGCCCCGGCATGATGTGGGATTTCCGGCGCGGCGAGCGCGACGCGCAGTTTCACATTTTGTGCAACGGTGATGATCGCGGCACGGTCGATTGGGATCAGATGGGTACGCACAACACACTCAACGCGTTGGCAGCGGTCGCGGCGGCGCGTCATGCAGGCGTGCCCACCAAGCTCGCCATCGAAGCGCTGAATACGTTTACCGGTGTTGCACGGCGGATGGAAAATAAGGGCGAGATCGGCGGCGTGACGGTGTACGACGATTTTGCGCATCACCCCACCGCGATTCAAACGACAGTTACGGGTTTACGAAAACGCATCGGCGAACACGCGCGCATCATCGCCGTGCTGGAGCCGCGCACCAACACCATGAAATTGGGTGCCATGAGTGCCGCACTTCCCGCCGCACTCAGTAATGCGGACGTGGTGTTTGTCTATGCCAATAATTTGG